>DASXIA010000234.1:0-40370 GCA_036488155.1 Streptosporangiaceae bacterium
TGTCCGGCTACCCCGTTCTGATGCGCACCGCTCTGGACGCCGCCGACTGCCGCAGTACACCCGTGTGCCCTCCAATGAGGAGTTGCAGCGCCAACGGCAACGCGCCGGCTGCGCGATCGGATCGGCATGCGTCGAGCAGGCAAATTTCTCCGGGTCCTTGACTCTGCCCCTGGGGCGGAGTGGATCCTCGCTATGCCATGAGTTGCCACTACAAGGATGGGACGATGGACGTTCTCTTGCGCGACGTGCCCGAGCAAGTAGTGATCACCGAGCAGCGGATGGTGGACCAGGCCGCCTTGGAAAGTTGGCTTCCGGGTGCCATGTCGAGGGTGCTCAAGGCTGCAGGTGACGCGGCGGCCGGGACAGTCGGCCAGCCCTATCTGCAGCGCGATCAGCTTCGTGACGAGCCAGTGTTCATCGTGATCTACGAAGGAAACCCGAACGAGGGCGAGACCGCCGTCGAGTGTTGCACCCCGCTCCGGGCTGGGGTCCCGGCGCCTGCCGACGCTGCCAGCCGCGCCATTCCCGCCCACCGCGAAGCGTACGTCCGGGTCACCAAGAACACGGTGGAATCGGGTCACATCGGCGACGTTTACGTGGCAATTGAACAGTGGATCGGCACCAGGGAGATGGACGTCGTGGCCGCTCCGCGAGAGACGTACTGGACCGACTTCTATGCCGCGGGCGGGAATGATGTCGTCTTCGACGTCGCCTATCCGGTGCGGTAGACATCCTGCATGACCGGCGAGCCTGAGCGCATGACGACTGGGGAGTTCTCCCGCCGGTCGCAGCTGTCGATCAAAGCGCTCCGCCTGTACGACCGCCTCGGCTTGCTGCGTCCTGCGGTCGTCGACGGGCGCAACGGGTATCGCGGCTACGACGAGAGCCAGCTGTTCACCGCACGCCTGATCGTCTTGCTGCGAAGCCTGGATATGCCCCTGGACGACGCAGCGCGGGTAGTGGCCGCAGCCGGGCCGGAAGCCGCGGGCCTGATCGAGTCGTACTGGGCTTCGCAGGAACGGCGGTTTGCCGCTCAGCGGCAGATCGCCGCAACCTTGAGGCCAGGTGTGGCCGCCTCGGATGCGCCTAGCGACCAGCTTCCGGTGCAGGAGCGGTACGTGACAGAACAGCTAGTCCTGACGGAGCAACGTCACGTCTACCTTGGCCAGCTGATCTGGACACGAGAAGCAACCGCACGGCTTGTGGCACGCGCCGAGCGGTGCGGCGGTGTCGTCGGCGAGCGATTCGTCATCTTCCACGGCCTGGTCTCGGCTGACAGTGACGGACCCGTCGAAGTCTGCGTGCCAATCAATCACCTGCCAGATAACCCCGCGGATGTGGCCTGGCGGGTCGAGGCCGCGCACCACGAAGCATTCATCCAAGTCACCAAAATCCACTTCGAAGTCCCCGCCATCTTGTCTGTTTACGACCAGCTGGTGCGCTGGGTCTCTGCGCCGGGCCGGACAAGGGCTGGCCCGCCGAGAGAGGTCTACAGGCCGGGCGTCGAATCGCTCTTCGCGGCCGCCGATGAGCACATCTGCGATGTTGCCGTGCCGTTCAGGTATGTCGGGGCCAGCGGCGGAAAGGCCGGCTGATCACCGGAGCTCAGGTTGAGACATGAAACCTGCGCACGGCTTCGCCTGGGCGGAGCTAGTCAACCTATTCCTGCGGGTGCGGCGATCACACTCTTTACCCGATATCGGCGCGGGCGGAGCCCAAGCCGCTCAGCTAGCCCGCCGGAAACGCGTGTAATGCAGATACCCGCGGCGAGCCCACGTGACTATGGTGTTCGTATAGCGGTATGGATGAATATCACGGCAAGTCGTGCCGTTACGGGGAAGGTCGGAGAATCATGCCTGGTCGCTTGCGACGGTCACGACAGCCAGATGCGAAGTCCGCAAGCAATCCGACCCAGCGAGCCCTTGGCTGGCTAGCCAGGGGTGGGACTGGTGCGGTTGTGGCGGTCGGGGTGATACTCGGTTCCTCGTTTCTCACCCCGGCATCGAACGCTCAGATTGCCGTGGCGGCTACACGGCCGGGCGGTTCAGCGGCCCCGATCGAGTGGGCAGGCTTCGCTGGGAACGCGCAGCACACGGCCGTTGCCAGCCAACCGCCTCAGCCGTTCAAGCGGATCCGTTGGCGGGCAAAGGTTGACCGCGCCCCGGTCCTGGTAAACGGGGAACTGCTCATCCATTACGGCTCCCCCATGATTACTGCCGCGAATACGGTGCTGGTTCCGACTCGGATCAGCGCCAAGGCCGGGTTCCGCGTCGTCGCGTACTCCGGGACTAGCGGCGCGCGGCGATGGTCGCTTGACACTGATTACCGGCCGCCTGCGTTCACTGGCAATCCCGGTACCTGGTCGCCTCCGCTGCCCGCTGTCCTGACTCCCAGCAAGACCCTGGCAGTCGCTGGTGCTGGCGGGACGGTTCTGCTGCGCGGGCACGTCAACAAGGCGGTCGCTGCCGTGCATCGGCTGGTCTTCTACGGGGCGGCTCAGTGGAAGGCGCACCGATCCGCGTACGACAAGGCTGTGCAGATCACCACGCCGCTGACCGCGGGACCTGACGGGTCGCTGTACTTCGGGTTCACCGTCACCGGTGCAACACCGGCGCACCTGTCTAGCGGGATCGCCCGGATCGATGCCCATGGTCATGCGACCTGGATCACTGCCGCGGCGGCCGCCCCGAAGCGGGGAGTCACCGGTGTGGCGATCAACTGCGCCCCCGCCCTGTCACCCAACGGCGCTACCGTCTATATCACCGTCACCAGCCCCACGCGTGGCATCCTGGTCGGGCTTAACGCCACCACGCTCAAGCCACGGTTCCACGCCCTCTTGAGGGACCCGGTCAGCGGCGGGCCGGCCCTGATCTCGAGCAGTTCGTCCGCCTCACCAGTGGTCGGCCCCGACGGCGACGTGTACTACGGCGTTCTGGAGAATCCGTTCCCGATCCACGATGACCGCGGCTGGCTGCTGCACTACAACGCGGCGTTGACCCGGACCAAGATTCCGGGATCCTTTGGCTGGGACAGCACCCCGTCCGTGCTGCCTGCTCGGGCGGACCCCGGCTACCACGGAAGCTCGCCCTACTTGCTGGTGTCCAAATACAACAACTATCTCGGCGTTGGACCGCACGGAGACGGGCATAACGAGGTGGCCGTGCTCGACCCCAGGTCAAGCCAGAAGGACCCGTACTCCAGCGCCCGAGTGATGGCGGCCGTCCAGACCATTCTGTCGCCAGTCCACTTCCCCGGAGCACCCGCTGGAGCACGGTACGAATGGTGCATCAATTCGGCCGTCGTCGACCCCGCCGATGACTCGGTCATCGTGAACAGCGAGGACGGAACCCTCTACCGCTGGGACCTAGCCCACAACACGCTGGCAGAGAAGATCCGCCTCAACCGCCCACGACCCGAGGCCTACACCCCGACCATCATCGGCCCCGACGGCACCGTCTACGCCATCAACAATGCCACCCTTTACGCGATCGGACGCTAGCAAGGATCACTGCTGGGAGTGCGGCCGCTGCATCGCCCGGGCGTCCAACGGCTAGCTGATGGGTGCTTGGCATGATTGCCTCGTGACGCAACGACCGGATAAGCCAGCAGGTTCAGTCGTGTCGCAAAGCGACCTTGTCGCTGTGATCCGGGCTGACGTGGCGGCATTCCCGGCGGCCACGGAGCGCGAGATCGCTTCCCGTGAGCGCTTCCTCGGCGAACTCGGCCGGCTGGCCGATCCGTTCAGCCGGGATGCCGATCCGGTCCACGTCACCGGCTCTGCCATCGTGGCGGGTCGCGGAGGCACTGTGCTGCACTGGCACAAGCGGCTGGGCGGCTGGCTGCAGCCTGGTGGCCACGTCGATCCAGGTGAGGCGCCGTGGCAAGCGGCACTGCGCGAGACCGTGGAGGAGACCGGCCTGCCTGTCCGGCACCCTGTGACCGGACCGGTGCTGTTTCACCTCGATGCGCATCCCGCTGGCCCGCACTTCCACCTTGACTTGCGGTACCTGTTGCTGAGCGACGACGTCGAGCCGTCGCCGCCGCCGGGAGAGAGCCAGCAGGTGCGATGGTTCACGCTGGCGGAGGCGATGGAGGTAGCCGACGATGCGCTGATCGACGGCCTGCGCCGCCTCCAGGATTACCGCGACCTGACAGAGGGCTGACCAGGCTGCCAGTCAATCGGAGACCGGCAGCCTGATCGTGAACCTGGTCTCACCGGGCTGGCTGGTGACGCTCGCGGTGCCTCCGTGCGCGGCGGTGACGGCGTGCACGATCGCTAGGCCGAGACCGCTGCTGCCCGCGGCGTGCGATCGGGACGTGTCACCACGGACGAACCGCTCGAACACGTCAGGCTGCAGCGCCTCCGGAATACCTGGACCGTTGTCCGTCACGCTGACGACCGCAGTGCCAGCCCCGCTGTGGCCCGGAGCCGGTGGCTCGCTGCGCAAGGCTACGGTCACGCTGGTGCCAGCGGGAGTGTGCCGGGCCGCATTGCTGAGCAGGTTGCTCAGAACCTGGTGCAGCCGCATCTCGTCGCCACCCACGACCACTGGCTCTTCGGGCAACTCAAGCTGCCAGCGATGGTCGGCCGCGGCCACCCGCGCGTCACTGGTGACGTCGAGCACCAGCCTGGTCAAGTCGACTGGCTCGCTGGCCAGCGGGCGGCCCGCGTCGAGCCTGGCCAGCAGCAGCAACTCGTCGACGAGCTCGCTCATCCGGGCCGATTCGGACTCCACCCGGCCGAGCGCGTGCGCGATGTCGTCGGGCAGGGGGCCCGGGTGCCGGCGCGCAAGCTCGGCGTAACCGCGGATGGCTGCCAGCGGCGTCCGCAGCTCGTGGCTCGCATCCGCGGCGAAACTGCGCAGCCGGGACTGACTGGCCTCTCGCCTGGCCAGCGCCGACTCGACGTGGCCCAGCATCCGGTTGAACGCCGCTCCGACTTGCCCGACCTCGGTACGCGGATCGGCGTCAGGTACCCGGTCGGGCAGGCTGACCTCACCGCTGGCCAGCGGCAGTTGAGTCACCCTGGTAGCGGTCGCGGCGACCCGCCGCAGCGGCCGGAGCGACACCCGTACCCAGGCCGCGCCGATCACGCCGGCCAATACTAGCGCCAGCGAGAAAACCGCGATCTCCGCCACGGCGACGTCACGCAAGGTGGTGTCGACCGGGCCGAGCGGCATCCCGGTTACGACAATCTTGTCTCCGGCCCGGCTCGCGACCACCTGGTACTGGCCATAGGCCGACAGGCCCACTGAATGCGGCTGGTTGCCGCCGCCGCTCGACAAGTCCGCCTCGGACAGGCCGGCCAGCAGGGCCCGGTCGGAGCGTGAGAGCTGGCAGACATCGGAGTAGGACATGTTCGCGTCCAGCACGATCCCGCCGGGACTCATCACGGCATTCATGGTGCCGGGTTCCTGAGCCTGGGATGCGCAAGGGACAGGGCCGGGACTGCGCGGCGGCGACCCGTCATGATTGTTGTCGCGGTCGCCGTCGCCCGGCGGCGGTGTTGTCAGGCAGCCTACATACCGCTGGTTGGAATCGTGCAGGTCGGCATTGAGGCCGTTGATCAGCACCGAGTGCAGATGCGCGTAAGTGACCGCGCCGACCGTGGCGCAGGCCAGGAACAGCAAGGTCAGCAGGCCCGCGATGAGTCGGCCGCGGAGTGTGCGCGCCGCCAGCCACTGGCCTGCCCGCGAGGTCAGCGCTGATGACCGCCAGGCTGTCACGGTCAGGCCGGCGGCTTCAGCACATAGCCAACGCCGCGCACCGTGTGGATCAGCGGCTCCCGGCCGGTGTCAATCTTCTTGCGCAGATAGCTGATGTAGAGCTCGACGACATGGGCCTGTCCGCCGAAGTCGTAGTTCCACACCCGGTCCAGGATCTGCGCCTTGGACAGCACCCGGCGCGGGTTACGCATCATGAACCGCAACAGCTCGAATTCGGTTGCCGTCAGGTCGATCAGGTCGCCGCCGCGGCGGACCTCACGAGCGTCCTCGTCCATTGTCAGGTCCGCGACCACTAGCTCGGTGCCGGAACTGGCCCGCGCCATCCCGGCGCGGCGAAGGAGCCCGCGCAGCCGGGCGATAACTTCCTCCAGGCTGAACGGCTTAGTGACGTAGTCATCGCCGCCGGCGGTGATGCCACTGACCCGGTCTTGCACCGAGTCGCGAGCGGTCAGGAACAGCACGCACACCCGCGGCAAGATCGCGCGCACCCGGCGCAGCACCTCAAGTCCGTCGAAATCCGGGAGCATGACGTCGAGGAGGATCGCATCAGGCTCGAACTCCCTGGCTGTCCGCACGGCACTGCTGCCATCCGCCGCGGTCCGGATCTCCCAGCCCTCGTAGCGCAGCACGCTTGCGAGCAACTCGGCGAGGCTTGGCTCGTCGTCAACAACCAGCACCCGGACCGCAGATCCGTCGGCATGCTGCAGGCTGCCCTCCGGTGTGGCTGCCGGCGGCGGAATAGGTTCCATGACTCTCATCATGTCCTCAGCGTGCCTGCTCTGGCTCGTCCGGGCCTCTGAGCTTCTTCTGAGTTTTCTCTGAGTCCGCTATGTCCGTCTGGTCCGGTGTGTCCGGCCGGGATGCTGATCAGCGTCAGGGCTAGCGCCGGGCAGTCGGTGACGGCGTGCCGGGCCTCACGCGTCAGCCAGGTAGGCACGGTGCCGTCGCCGGCCAGCACCGGATAACCCCACTCGTCCAGCGTGATCATCTCGGGCAGCAGCTCAGCGCACAGACCGTGGCCAGAGCAGGCGATCGGGTTGACGCGCAGTCGCGTCGCCTCCAGCGACATGATTACCTCCAGTCCGACTCGGACAGCGGTGCAGCAGGCAGCGGCAGGAGCTGGTCGCGCCGCGTCGCCGTGCACCGACCCCGGCCGTGCTCGGCGATCTCCAGGGCGAACACCTCCAGCGCGCTTGCGACGAACCGGACAGTCCCGTCCGGGTGGTGGCACGCGCCGCGCCCGGCCACCAGGCCCGCCCAGCGCCGGAGGTTGGCCAGTTCCCGGCCGGCCGGGCGCAGCTGGGCCACGGCTGCCAGCGCCGCCGCGATGGCCGGCAAGCCGCTCAGGCACGGTCCGCACTGGCCTGCCGATTCCAATGCCAGGGAACGCGCTACGTGCGCCGTCTCGGCCAGCCCGCAGTACGCGGTTGGCAGCGCTACCAGGATTCCGGCGCCGACCATCGCCCCGGCCGGGCGCAGGTCAGCGTTGCTCAGCGACAGTTGCCTGGCGGCGGGAGTACTGAGCCAGCCGCCGTGGTAGCCGCCGACCAGCAGCGCCTGGACGCCATCGCCAAGCCATACCAGCCGGTGCAGCGGGGTACCGATGGCAGTTTCAATGATCCGGACCCGGCCACCGGGGTCACGCACCGTGCAGAGCACGGATCCCGGCTCGTCCGCCGTGCCGACGGTGCGGAACCAGGCTGCGCCGTGCCTGGCGATCAGCGCCAGGTTCGCGAGCGTCTCCACGTTATGCACCAGGGTGGGACGCCCCCCCACGCCGCGCTCGACGACGCGGCGCGTCTTGTCCTGTGGCCGGGCCGCTCCACCGTTGATCATCGCGACCAGCGCCGTCTCCTCACCCGCCAGGAACCGCGGCGGCGCCTCGACCAGCTCAACGCTGGCTTGGTCGATCCCGGCGGCAGACCGGCTGGCCAGCGCCATCCGGATGTGACCGGCAAGGTCTGGCCCGCTCTGGCCGTCAGCAGCGTGGAGGTACAGGTAGGCCGTGCGCGCGCCGACCACCTCGGCGGCGGCCTGCAGGCCGTCCAGCACCAGGTGCGGGGCGAACCACAGCAGCGCGGCATCCTTGCTGCTGGCGGGCTCACCCTCGGCGGCGTTGGCAACGACTATCGCGGGCCTGCGTGCGGCCGCGACCGCTGCGAGCTTCCTGGCCACCGGGAACGCGGCGCCGCCGCGCCCGGTTAGGCCTGCCGCTGCGGCCTGCTCGATCAGGGCCGCGCCACGGAACCGGGGCAGCCCGTGACTGCGCAGGTGCCTGGCAAAGTCGATGCTGCGCCGCGAATCGGCCGCAGCCACCTCGGCGCTCGGCGGCAGCAACCGCGGCAAGCCGGACTCGCCGGCCGGGACGGCGCGCCCGGATTCCGGCTGGCTGAGCTCCGGGACGAGCACGCTCATCGCGCACCTGCCCCGGTAAGCCGACGGTCACCGGGGCGGTGGTCAGTCAGCTGGCCAGCGGCCAGTGCTCGAGCCGGCCGCTCGGCCAGGCGGGGGGTAGCTATCGCGTTACCGATCCGCCAGGACGCGGCCGCGAGCACGACTGCAGCACAGCAGATCGCCAGCGTCAGCAACCAGCCTGCGCGCATGTCGGTGCTGGAGCCGACGCCATGCAGAACCGCTACCGGCCAGCAGGCATAGGCGAGCCAGTGCACCGCGCGCCAGGTCCTGCGGCCGATCCGGGCGCGGGCCAGGCTAGTACCGATCAGAGCGACGATCATGTCGAGCGAGATCGCGCCGAGGCCGAGCCACAGCGACTCGTACGGCGAGGTGAACGGGATGACCGCGGCTGCGATCCCGATAGTGACGTAGGGGTCGGCGACTGCGGTCACGACATGGACCGCGATGAACGTGACGGCTAGCAGCGACATACTGCGGTGCAGGCTCGTCGTGGCGAACCTCGGCAGGCCAGGCAGCCGCCTGCGCTGGCTGACCATGATGCCGAGCAGCACCACAACGGTGAGCAGCACGAGCGCGACGACGCCGGTTGCCCGGCTGGCGTACCACAGTGCGGTGCTCGAGGTCATCCCCACCCGCGGCCTCCTGACGAGTTCTGGCGGCGGCGCTCGCCGCCGCCTCACTCATGCAGGATCAGCCCGGCACCGAAGCAGCGACTCCGGGCAACCTCTGCACGCCGTCTGAACCGCGCCGGTTGGGACGCCCGTGATGGCTCAGGCGACCTTCCCGAGATCGCGAGCAGGGCGCACACCCGCGATCTGTGCCTCACTCGCCTAGCGAGCTGATCTTGCTACCGGCAAATTTGGCGCACACCACAACGCCCGCGTGAGAACGCAGCTTAAAAGGCCTCGTCCGTTACTGGACTCTGTGTTGTTCTTCACAAAATGACCCGTCGGAACGTTGAACCTGCGGCTAAAGGCGCCCGTGCTAGATGTGGCCGAAACCGTTGACGGTCCTCGGCCATGGGGTCAGACGACGAAGGGAACCTCATGCGGCACGTACCATCCAGGAAGTCCGCCCAACCCGGCGTGAGCAGTTCGGCCGGCCTAAGGCGATGGCCTTGGGCCTTTACCGCGCTCGCGGCTGCGGCCGGGCTGGTCGCAATCGGGGCGCCTGCCGGCGCAGCGTCGACGCCTGCGAACAGCTTTCGTCAGACCAATCTGATCGCCAATAAGGCCTCGTTCGGCGCCAAACTGATCGACCGCCACCTGACCAACGCCTGGGGACTTGCGGCCGGCCCGACGACGCCAATCTGGGTGTCCGATAACAACTCTGGATTCGCCACGGTTTACAGCGGCGGCGTCAACGGCAGCGCGGTCAGTCTTGACCTCACCGTGCCGGTGCCAGGTGGCAACCCGACTGGACAGGTCTTCAACCCCGACAGCACGGCCTTTCCGGTCGGCGGCTCGATGGGGAGCACGGCGAAGTTCATCGTAGCCACGGACTCGATCGGCAAGAACCAGTCTGCGGGCGAGATCGCCGCATGGAACGGCGGCTCCTCGTTCGTCGTCGAGGACAAGCCCTCGGGCGGGGCCGGGGGCAAGACCCCGGAGCGGGCAATCTTCAAGGGGCTGGCCTTGGCGACCACCCCCAAAGCAGGGCCTGAGCTCTTCGCCGCGGATGTGGCTAACGCCAGGGTCGATGTCTTCAACCGCAACTTCGCTCCGGTGAAAACGCCGCATGAGTTCAGGGACCCGAAGATCCCGAGCGGGTACGCCCCCTTCGGGATTCAGGAGCTAGGAGGCAAGATCTACGTCGCCTACGCGAAGCAGAACAAGCACAAGACCGACGCAGTCGCCGGTGCCGGCCGCGGCTTCGTCGATGTGTTCAGCGTCGACGGGAAGCTCATCCACCACCTCATCTCAGGCGGGAAGCACAGCCCGCTCAACGAACCGTGGGGCCTGGCGATCGCCCCGAAGGGATTCGGTCCGTTCGCTGGCGATCTGCTGGTGGGCAACCTCGGGAACGGCTGGATCAACGCGTTCAGCCCGAGGACCGGGAAGTTCCGCGGTGCGCTTCGCAACACCAAGGGCCGCCCGATCGTGATCCCCGGCTTGTGGGGGCTTATGGTCGGCAACTCCGCGTTCGGCGGGGCGTCGTCGGTCGTGTTCAGCGCGGGTCCGGGCGCCTACGCGAACGGCCTGGTGGGCGTCCTTCATCCGGCTGCTAGGACAGGCGGCGGCGGCTGGGCATCCACCCACTAACCGTGACGTCCCAGGCAGCCCCGGCAAGCACGCGCCTTACCGGGGCTGCCTGTCTTGTGGCGAGACGCATGCGCCGCACAATCGCAGCGTCGCGGTGTCCAGCTCGGCAATTCCGGCGTCGATGCGGGCGAGCATCTTGGCTTGCCGCGGTCAGCCGCGATGCTTGAGCTGGTTGAACGGCACGTCGCGGTCGACCCGGATCTCGGCGGGCAGCCCGAGCACCTTCTCGGCCAGGATGTTCTTCTGGATCTCGTCTGTGCCGCCGGCGATGGACTGGCCAGGCACTGACATCAGCACCTCGCCGATGATGCCGCCGAAGGGCGAGTCGGGGCCGGTGAGCAGCGCGCCGGCCGCTGCGATCATCGAGTGCACCTTTGCTGACTCGCGCGCGATATTGCTTGCGGCCAGCTTGCCAATCGATCCCTCCGCGCCAGGCCGAGCGCCCGCTGCACGGGCTATTCTGGCCCGTTCCGCGGTCCATGCGCTGGCCCGGTGCATCGTAATGAGCCTGGCAATGGCTTGCCGGATGACCGGGTCGTCAGCGACGCCGGCCGCCTTCGCGTGCTCGACGACCAGATCGGGCCGGCCGGCCCGCTGCGGATACCAGGAATACGTGGCGAAGTGATCGTCGGCCTCGGCGCGAGCCTCGCCCAGAGCACGGCCTGGCGCTGGCGAGTAATCAGGGCGGCGCAGCGCCGAGAACCGGCGCTCGTAGGCCAGCGTGGTCAGCGCCGCGGCCCAACCGGCGCCTACCTCGCCGATGACGTTGTCGCGGGGGATGCGCGCGTCGGTGAGGAAGACCTCGTTGAAGGAGGCGTGGAAGTTCATCTGCCGCAGTTGCCGCACTTCCACGCCTGGCTGATGCATGGGCAGGGCGAAGTAAGTGATGCCCTGGTGCTTAGGGACGCTGGCATCAGTGCGGGCCAGCAGCATGCCCATGTCCGCATGGTGAGCGCTGGTGTTCCAGACCTTCTGGCCGTTGATTACCCAGCTGTCGCCGTCGAGCACGGCCGAAGTCGACAGGCCGGCCAGATCGGACCCGGCACCGGGCTCGCTGAATAGCTGGCACCAGGTCTGCTCGCCGGTCAGGATCGGCGCGAGCAGGCCATCGCGCAGTTCGTCGGGACCGTGCGCGAGGATGGTCGGCGCGGCCAGCCAGGTACCACTGCCCACGGGTATCCCGACGGCGCCGAGCCGGATCAGCTCGCCGGCGACCAGTTCGTCGGCCCAGGCGGGAAGCCCTCGGCCGTGCCACCGCCGCGGCCAGCTCGGCACCGCCCAGCCCGCCTGCAGTAGCAGCTCGCGCCAGTCGCGCAGCGCCATCTCAGCGTCCCAGTACTGCTGCACCCATTCGGCCAGCTCGGCGCGGATATGGTCCGGGTTGCCGTCCGCGGTCGCTGCTTGCGGTGTCACGCGGCCTCCCCGGCCGCTGCGACCTCGTCGAGAAAGGCCCGAAGCTCGGCATTGAACTGCTCGGGCTGATCGACGTTCGGCGCGTGCCCGGCAGCCGGGATGACAACCTTGCGCGCGCGTGGGAGCTTGGCCGTCATGTAGTCCGCCGCAGCCTGGAACGGCGCGTCTTCCGCGCCGACGATGACCAGAGTCGGCACCTGGATGCTCGGCAGCCCGTCGATGACATGCGCGTCGCGCTGGGTCAGCGTATGCCGCGCGGCGCGCGCCAGGCCGTCGGCGTCGCCGTGCTGGCCGAGCACTTCGCTGCCGCCGCCGAGCGCAGCCAGGCCGCGCTCCTCAAGGCGCGCGGCCGTCTTATGCGCGCGCCGGTTCCAGTCGTCCCTGGCAGCGTCATTGCGGAAGCCGGGCCCGGTGCCGATCAGCACCAGCCCGGCCACCTGCTCGGGATGCCGCAGAGCGAAGTCGAGTGACAGATAGCCGCCCAGCGAGTGCCCGCCGAGCACGCCGCGGTGAAGGCCGAGCTCGGCGAGCAGCGCGGCCATGTCGCCGAGCGCCGCGTCGGCGGAGTACCAGCCGGTGTCAGCCGGGGACTCGCTGCTGCCGTGACCGCGGATGTCCCAGGTGACAACTAGGTTCCGGGCGCCAGCGGCGGCCAGGTTGTGGCTGAACATCGCGCCGCTGGCACCGTATCCGTGCGTGAGCAGCAGCGGCGGGTACCCGGTGCCGGTGACCTGGTAACTGATGCTGCCGCCGGGCCGCGCCAGAACTGGCATCGAGAACCTGCCTTCCCGCGATAATCAGCGGCCGGCGAAGTTCGCCGGCCGGCGCGCGGAGACTGCTGCCAGCCCCTCGCGCCAGTCCGATGTCTGCATGAGCCGCTCTTGCTCGCCGCGTTCCCGCTCCATCGCGGCCCGTGCCTGGACCGATAGCGGCCCGCGCATCGTCGCGCGGATGGAGCGGATCGCCAGCGGGGCTGACGCCGCGATCTGTCCAGCCAGGGCATGAGCCTCCGCGCGTGCCTGCCCGGATGCAGCTAGCCGGTCGGCCAGCCCGATCGCGTGCGCCTCTGGCGCGGCGACGCGGCGGCCGGTGTAGAGCAATTCGAGTGCCTTCTGGTGGCCGACCACCGCGGGCAGGGTGACGCTGAGCGCAAACCCCTGGTGGATGCCGAGCAATGCGAAGTTCGCGGCAAAGCGCGCCTCTGGCGCGGCGACCCGGAAGTCCGCTGCGAGGGCAAGGCCGAGGCCGCCGCCGATCGCGGCACCTTGGATCGCGGCGACAATCGGGAGCGGCTGCTCGAACAGCCGTATCGCGAAGTCATACAGGTGCTGCCCGTCTGGCCTGCCGATCGCGTGCTCGTCACTGAAGTCGGCACCGGCGCAGAAAACCCGGCCCGCGCTGCACAGCACGATGGCGCGGCAGCGCTGGCCGGCCGCGAGTTCCTCGCAAGCTCTGGCGATCTGCTCGATCAGGCCGACGCTGAAGTAGTTGCTCGGCGGCCGATTGATCTCCAGCGTGGCCACGTAATCGGCACCGAGTTCGACGGTCAGCTCTGCGTTCTCGGCTTCCGCGTCCGTCATCAACTCTCCCGCCTGGCCGCGCTGTCCGGTCCTGTCGACATCGTAGGACCAGCAGCCTCCCGGAGCGCCCGCCCCGGCAGCCATGATCACGAAAACTTTTGTGCCTGACAGGCGCAAAAGTCTTCGTGCTAAGCGGGTCAGGATCCGCCCGACGTCACCTGACCCGAGCCGCTGCTGGCTGACGGAGGCGATGATGTCCTCAGTCCGCTGCTCGAACTGCCCGAGCCTGAACTGCCGGTATCTGAGCTGGCGCCAGCCGGCGCCTGGCTGCCCGATTTCGACGAGCCGGACGAGGCATGGGCAGCCGTGACGTGTGCCGGTCCGGGCAGCGTGTATGTCACTCCGGCGGCGGTGAGCACGCTTGCGATGCCGGCTGCCGCCGTTACGGCCCGGAGCCTGGCACGGTTCCTGTTCCGGCTTGCGACGGCCGGGGGAGCTGGCGTCATCGGAGCCCTTCCGCTTCTGCTGGCCGAGGTAGGCCACGTGGCTGACACAGTCCACACTGGCCGGGCGAGCTCTGAAACGGTTCTGCGCACGCTGCCAGTTACCCCTGGACTGGCCAGCCGGAAAACCTGATGATCGTTGCCGTGGCGTAGAGCGTCACTTGTCAGGGAGCACTCTTGCCGATGGCTTGGCTGACGGCGTCAAGGATGCTGTCGTCTTGCGCGCCGAGGAGGCGCGCCTTGAGCACATAGTCAAAGGC
This sequence comes from Streptosporangiaceae bacterium, assembly GCA_036488155.1. Classification (GTDB taxonomy): domain Bacteria; phylum Actinomycetota; class Actinomycetes; order Streptosporangiales; family Streptosporangiaceae; genus JAJYUU01. Next base: position 14,099 of record DASXIA010000234.1, read on the forward strand.
GTACTCGCCGAGTTGCTGCTGCTTCTGGCCGTCGGTCATTGCCGGAAGGGTCTCGGTAACACGGGATCCGCCGCCGCGGCGGGCGGTGATGAGGCCGTCTGCTTCGAGCTCACGGTAGGTCCGGGCGACCGTGCCTACTGCCAGGCCGAGGTCGGAGGCCAACTGCCGCAACGGCGGCAGCCGCTGGCCTGGCGTTAGTGCTCCGGAGCCGATGAGCTGTGCGAGCTGGCGGCGGAGCTGCTCGTAAGGCGGAATGACGTCGTCGGTCACGACCGTCAGCAGCGGCAGGGGTTCCATCACAGGCTGGTGGTGGCGACATTGTGGCGTGGCGGCGCGAGCACTGCGAGCCCGCTCCACGCCAGCAAGGCCGCCCAGACTGGCACGAGCGCGAGCACGGCCCAGGCCGCGGCCGTCCACCAGGTCGGCCGGCAGGAGATCCCCAGCAGGCCAGCAGCGGTGATGAGCGACGAGGCGATCAGCGGAACGGTGACAAACACGCCGCACGCTCCCGTGACCGTGTACGCGGCGCGGCTGCGGAGTATGTCGTCGGCGGATGCGAGGGCCGCCGGGTCGCCCGGACGAGAACGGCGCACAATCTGGCGCATGGCAATAGCGGCGGCTGTGAGTCCGGTAAGGATCATGATCGCAACCGGCACACTGTAAAACGATCCGAGCCAGGGTCCGTCGCTCTCTGTCAGCGCGGCGCTGCAGTGGCGGCTCAGAGTGCGGCCCGCGTTGCCGAGGCTGTCGGCCGACCCCATCAATGTCGTCATAGTCAGCAGCGCACCCAGACCCACTGCCGCTGTCGCCACACAGCAGGCCAGATTTCGGGGAATGTAGTCACTGGCATGCCGGACGGCAATGCTCGCCCGGCGGGTTCGGCCGGTCGGCGCGCGCACGCTCAGCTCACCCGCCAGGACGCCGGCAAGGACGCACGCTCCGAATACCGGCGCGGAAAGCAGAAGCCCCACGCCGAGCGTCCCAGAGACGGCGGCGGCCAAGGCCGCAAGTGCGCCGACCGCAATCCCCGACCAGCGCCAGATCGCAATATGCCGCCTGACCGTAACTGGGACACCCGCATCGGTAGCCGTCTTCCGAGCATTGACCCAGAAGTAAGCAGGAGCAACTGCGGCAAGGGCCACAGCTAGGAAACCGCCGACTAGCCAGACAGCCACCTCGGACCTCCTTGTATCAACCAGCTGACACAAGTGTTGCGAGGAAGCACGTTTGTGTCAACTAGGTGATACAAATCTAGGCTGGTGTAGCCGCCTACCTGCCAGCCGTGTGCAACCGGTCGTGGCATCGCCGACCCGCGTGCAGATCCTCACCATCCCGGCCGGAACTGCAGGTCACAGGCGAGCGAACCGGCTATCCCCAGAAGCTGTGGACAGACCTGTGCATGGTGCGGTGGAAATCAGCCATGGACAGAGGATAAACAACAGATGTCCTGTGGATGGCTAAAGAATCTTGAAGTTCTTACGGAAAGGCCTTGTGCTGCAGACTCGATTGGCAGTAGAAATCTCTCACCACTGAAGACGGGATCCGCCCCAAGGGAAACCGAGGGAACGCAGCACGGACCGGGCGACCGGACCGTCGGCGGGAACCTGACACCGGTGGTGCCGCGCCGCAGACGGCATCTGAGCAATCGGCTTGCCAGGGCGGCGGGGTAACCGCCACGCTGCACGCGGTTGCCGAGCAATCGGTGGCCGATGCCGCGAGGCAGCGCGAGGCCCCTCCATCTCATACATGGAGGGGCCTCGTCGCCGTTTAGCGTAGCGCCTCAACGATGTGATTCCCGACGCCGACATCCGGCAAACCTGACACCGGCACAGCCCTGCGCGTTCCCGCCATTTAAATGCGGCTTGTCCGGCGGCAGAGCGGTGGCGCTCCGCTGGGCGACACGTGTTCGTGCCCGACCTGGCGTGTCCGGCGCGTCATCGCCTGGTGACGGTGAGAGAGTAACTGGTGACGTTGCGTACATGCTGCCGTGGCCGCAGGCGCGCCGCCGCGGGGGAGCGACGGGTACGGGGGAGCGCGTGAGCATCATCACCAGTCACGCTGTAATCGAGGGATACGAGCCGGTTCCAGCGCCGCGCGGGGCGTCTTCCGGCCGTCCGGAGACGGCGATGTTCCGGCGCCGGTCGCTGCAGCCGAGCCGCCGGGCTGTGCTGCACCTGCAGGCGACCGGCGACCCGGCCGTGCCGTCCGGACTTGGTGACTGGTTCACCGAGCGGGCATTCCACTTCTACCTCGCTGGGCTACGCCTGCCCGGCGGCCTGGCTATGCCCGGCGGTCTGGCCCTGGCGGGCGGCCTGGAACTGGGGGGGCGGGCACTGGGCATGCGCGCACTGGGCAGGCGGGACGCTGGCGGGCCGCTCGGATCCGCATTTGCCGACCTGGACGCGGCCTGCGCGCAGTTGCGCGACGCGGACGGGATCGGGCACATGATTGTGGCCGCGCACGGCCGCGCGGCGCTCGCAGTGGCGCAGTGGGCCGACGCGCGCAGCGACGTCGTGGCGAGCGGCGGAGCTGACGCGCTGATCCTGTCCGAACCCGCGCTGCCAGCCCGGCCCGTAATGAACCTGAGCATCGAGTGTCCGGTGCTGGTGCTGACCAGCGCAGTAAGCGGCGGGCCGGTGCGTACCGGACTGCTGCGTACCGGGCCGGTGCGCGCGGGCTTGCGGCATCATCGGCCGACGGCGATGGCGCGGCTCGGCAGCCACGTGACGTGGGTCCAGTTGCCCGAGCCGGGCGAGCAGGCCGCCTTCGACGAACTCGGCCGGTGGCTTGGCGCCTACATGTACGGTTCCGGCCGCGACCGGTTGCTGTAGGGCCCGCGACCGGCCATTCGGCTCAGGGGCAGGTCTACTCTGGCCTGGCTTTTCCGCTGCCAGGCGTCTCCTCTCAGGCTTGTACGCTGACCTGGACGGTGGGGTAGCCGGTTGCCCCATTGGGCTCGGGCGGCTCCTGCAGCGCGGTCTGGGTGTAGCCGGTCTTGTCGGTGGCGCGTGCCTCGATCAGGTAGGTGCCGGGCCCGACGCTCGCGTCCCACTCGTATACCCATTGCCGCCACGTGTCGATGCCGGGCACGGCCGCGAGCGTGGCCTGATGCCACGGGCCGCCGCCGACGCGGACCTCGACCGCCTCAATGCCCTTGTGCTGAGCCCAGGCCACGCCGGCGATGGAAACCCGCTGGCCGGCCTTGATCGGGTTCGCGCCCGTCGGCACGTCGATACGAGACTCCGTCTTGATCGGCGCCTGGGGGTCCCAGCCGCGCTGCGCCCAGTACGACACGTTCGCGGCGTACGTGGTGACTTCGATGTCGACGATCCACTTGCAGGCCGACACGTAGCCATACAGGCCGGGAATCACCAGCCGGGCCGGGAAGCCGTGCTCGACCGGGAGAGGCGCGTCGTTCATCGCTACCGCCAGCATGGCGTCGCGGCCGTCCATTGCGGTCGCGACCGGCGTTCCCGAGTTGAACCCGTCGGAAGAGGTGCAGAACAGCTGGTCGGCGCCGGCCTTGATGCCGGCCTCCTGGAGCAGGCTGCGCAGGCTCGCGCCGAGCCACTTGGCGTTGCCGATATACGGACCGGCGACCGGGTTGGAGACGCAGCACAAGGTGACGTAGTCCTCGATCAGCGGCCGCTTGATCAAGTCCTCGAAGGAGAGCATCAGCTCTTTCCGCACCATGCCGTGGATCCGAAGCTGCCAGTTGGCTGGCGCGATCTCCGGCACGACGATCGCGGTGTCCACCCGGTAGAAGCTGCTATTGGGCGTGATGAAGCTGCTCAGGCCGGGGATGTTCAAGTCCGTGCCGCGCGGCAGCGGCGGAGCGGGCTTGGCTGGCGCCGGGAGCTTGAGCGCGTGCTGGATAGCGCTGACATTCCTGGTCTCGCCCAGCCAGGAGCCGCCCGCATAGGCGATCAGGGAGACAGCGGCCGCGGCCGCGCTGCCGAACAGGAATCTCCGGCGGTCTGATACCAGGTCGCTCGCGCTGTTCCGCAACGGCTCGATCGGCCGCCAGGTCGCTGCGGGATGCCGCGCGTTCGCCGCGGCAGGCTGGGCAGCACCGGGCTGGTTTGCAGCTGGCTGCTCGGCAGGTGCCCAGGCTGCGCCCGGCTGTGCTGACTCGGGCTGTGCTGACTCGGGCTGTGCTGACTCGGGCCGGGGCGTGCCGGGCGGGGTTGCGGCCGGCGGCAGCCAGCCGGGCTGAGCTGAGCTCTGATGGACCGGCCTGTGCTGGCCCGGGCTGGCGCCCGAGCCTCGATTGGCTGCCAGCCGGGTGCCCAGGCTGGCGAAGTAGCGCAGGGCGAACGAGGCGACGACGGCGCCGATCAGCGACGGCAGCACGTCCGTCGCTGTCGACCTGGGCTGACTGAGCGCCGCGTACACCCCGATCGCCCCGAACACCGCCAGGCCGACCATGCCCTGCCAGAGCTTGCGGACGGCGAGAATGCCGATGACGGCGGCGAATATGATCAGGACCCCGCGGATTCCCCAGACCAGCACGGTCTTGTCGTTTGAGCCGAATTCGCTGATCGCGAAGTTCTTGACCGCAGACGGCGCGTGGTTGATCGACAGCTCCCCGACCGCTGCTACCGGTGCGCCGATCGGGGAGCTGAGCACTGCCGCGACCAGCTGAGCGGCGCCGAGCGCCACCAGGGCGGTGACGATGCCGACGACGGCGCCGCTGCTTGCCAGTGCGGCCCGGCCCAGGCCAGGGCCCTGCGCCGCGGGAGGACGGCCCGGTGGGTCAGGGTGAGGAGGTTGTTGGCTGAAGGTCACGTTGTTATTCGTTCCTGCGCGGCGTGCGGATTGCCCGCGTCCGTGCTCGATCGCCGGACACCGGCGCTCCGAGCACACAAAGGGTGCTTGACGGCCGGTGGGGCCAAGCCGGTCCGCCTTCTGCGACGAATATAGGGGTGTGGAGATGGCAGGGGGCGACCGCGGTGACGGCACACCGCAGAGCAGGCCGGCCAGCGAGGTGCGTCGTGACGGCCTGGAGCTGCTCCTGGCGGAGGTCGCCAAGGGGGACCATGCGGCGTTCCGCCTGGTGTATGACCAGGCCGCGCCCGCAGTCCTCGGGATCGTGCGCCGCGTTCTGCGGGACCCTGCTCAGTCCGAGGAAGTCATGCAGGAGGTCCTGCTCGAGATCTGGCGCACGGCGGCCAGGTTCGACCCGTCTACCGGGTCGGCAGCCGCGTGGATCATGACAGTGGCGCACCGCCGCGCGGTGGACCGGGTCAGGTCTGAGCAGCGCGCCGCGGAACGCGAGCTGCGGGCGGCGACGGCATCGATCGCCTACGACGAGGTGAGCGATGCTGCCCTGACCAGCCTGGAGCACCAGCGGGTGCGTCACTGCCTGGACGGGCTGACTGACCTGCAACGCGAATCGGTGACGCTGGCGTACTACGGCGGCTATAGCTACCCGGAGGTAGCGCGACTGCTCGGCGTGGCGGTCGGGACCGTCAAGACGCGCATGCGCGACGGCCTGATCCGGCTGAGGGACTGCTTGGGGGTGGAGTGATGCGGGCTCGTGGTGCCGGACTGCACACCCTGGTCGGGGCATATGTCATGGACGCGGTACCGGAAGCCGACCGGGCCAGCTTCGAACGGCACTTGCTCACCTGCGAGCAATGCCGGGCGGATGTGCGCGGGCTGCGCGAAGCGGCTGCGCGGCTCGCCGAGGCTGCCGCTGTTTCCCCGCGGCCCGAGCTGCGCGAGCAGACGATGCAGGCGGCGGCCAGGACCCGGCAGCAGCCGCCGCTGGTGGTGGGCCAGAAGCGGCGGTTTCTGGCCGGTCGGCAGTGGCGGCACGCGTCGCGGTCGGCGGGGGCTGGCGCCCGGCCATGGCTAGCCCGGGTCGCGGTGACCGCAGTCGTGCTGCTCGCGATCACGGCTACCGTCTTTGGCCTGCACCTGAGTTCGATGCAAGGCAGGCTGAGCGCTGCGGAGCACCGCGATACCGCGATCGCCACGGTGCTCGGCGCGCATGACGCCACGACGCTGACGGCGAAGGTCACGTCCGGCGGCATGGCGACCGTCGTGATGTCGCACCGGGAGCGTGCGCTGGTGTTCATCGCGAGCGGGCTGACCAGGCTGCCGACCGCTCAGGCGTATGAGCTGTGGCTGATGAGCCCGACCGGTGACACGCCGGTCGGGATGCTGCCGCCGGCCAGGAGAGGAATGTCAGGCCCGATGGTAGTGAACAGGCTCGGGCCTGGTGAGAAGCTGGCGATGACGGTAGAACCAGCCACCGGAGCACGCCAGCCAACGTCAGCCCCTGTCGTCCTGGTTGGTTTGGGTAGCTGACGACCTGCCGGGGCGACAGTTGTGCCAGCGGCAGGCTAACGTGGCGACCGTGAAAGCATCCCCCGAAGCGCAGCTGCGGCTGCTCGAGCTTGCCGATCTGGACGCTGAGCTGGGCAGGCTGGAGCATCGCCGGAAGAGCTTGCCCGAGCACGCCGAGCTGGGCCGGCTGGAGGAGCGCGACCGAGAGCTGCGCGACGAGGTGGCGGCTCTGCAGGCGCGCGAGGGCGACCTGAGACGTGAACAAACCAAGGCGGATGCTGACGTGGAGCAGGTGCGCAGCCGCATTGGCCGGGACCGCGCACGTCTGGACGCAGGACAGGTCAGCTCGCCGCGCGAACTTGAGAACCTGCAATCGGAGATCGAGTCGCTGTTGCGGCGGCAGTCTGACCTCGAAGACGTTGAGCTCGACGTGATGGAGCGCCTTGAGGCAGCCCAGTCCAGGCTCACGGAGGCCGCGGCGCAGCGATCTGCCATCGAGGCCGACGCAGCAGCCGCCACCGCGCGCCGGGATGTGGCGCTTGCCGAACTGGCCGAGCTGTCCACGAAGGCGTCGGACCGGCGCGCTGCCGTGATTGCCGACGAGCCGACTGACCTGATCGACCTGTACGAACGGCTGCGGGCTCAGCATGGTGGCGTCGGCGCGGCCGCGCTGCGCCGCGGTCAGTGCCAGGGTTGTCACCTTACGATGAACACGGTGGACCTGAACGCCATCCGCGCCGCCGACGCCGACGACGTGCTGCGGTGCGAGGAATGCCGGCGAATCCTCGTCCGGACCGATGACTCGGGGCTCTGAACCTGGGTCGGCTACCGGCTGGCGGCCGTCGCACGGCCGCCCGACGACGACCCTGCTGTTGCGGCACGGACAGACGCCGTTGTCGGCCGAGCGCCGCTTCGCCGGCCGGGGCGACATCCCGCTGACCGAGCTCGGCCTTGATCAAGCGGCAGCCGCTGCGGCAGCGCTAGCTGAGCGCGGCGCCATTGACCTGGTGCTGACCTCACCGTTGATGCGGGCGCGGCAGACCGCGGAGGCCGTCGCTCAGCGGACCGGCGCACCGCTAGCCGTTGATGACGACCTGGCCGAAACCGACTTCGGCAGCTGGGAAACCTTGACTTTCGCTGAGGCGATGGCTCGGTGGCCCACTGAGATGGCAGCCTGGATGGCCGACGCAGATGCTGCGCCGCCGGGTGGCGAGAGCTTCACCGCCGTGGCAAAGCGCGTGGATGCCGCTCTGGACCGGCTGCTCGGCGCGCATCAGGGTGAGACGGTTGTCGTGGTCAGCCACGTCACGCCGATCAAGACGGTGGTATGCCGGGCGCTGCTCGCGCCAAGCGCCGCGCTGTTCCGGATGCACCTTGATGTCGCGTCACTCACAGAGGCCGCCTGGTTCGCAGACGGACCGGCCCTGCTACGGTCGCTTAACGACACAGCGCACTTGCACCGGGGCTGAAAGTCGCGAGTAGCGGACAGTTTGAGCCCGCTTGCGCTCATTGTTCTGAGCGAACAAGCCGTCCTGGGTGTAAATACTCTCCGTGTGTGGAATAGCACTCCTCGTAATTGATCAAGACGGGGGGAGATCAGTGCCTGTTCAGTCCACGACCCGTGCGGCGACCCGCCGTGGTTCGGCGAGTACCGCTCGCAGCAGGTCGGTGAGCCGCAGTGCGTCAAGGGGCACTGCAAGCCGACCAAAGTCAACAACAAGCTCCAGGTCCTCGCGCAGCACAGCTGCGACGTCGGCCACTGGTTCGGCCGGGACACCGGCACGGAGCACCACCGCTCGGTCGACTCGCGGGACAGCATCTCGATCGACTGCGTCACGCTCCACCGGTGCACGCTCGACTACGGCGCGCAAAAGCACGACTAGCCGGAGCACAGGGACTAGGACCACCGGCACCCGCGCTACTGCTGGCCGCGCCACGGCGACGCGGCGGACCACCGCAAGCCGCACCTCGGCCACGCCTGCAGTCGCTGCGAGGACAGTATCGTCCGCAGCCACCAAGGTGACGTCAGCGGCGAGCAAGATGACCGCTGCCGCTACCAAGGCAAACGCGTCAGCCAAGACGATGTCGTCGGCCATGCGGGCGATGAACACCGCCACCAAGGCCATGACGACGGCGGCAAAGGCCCTGACAGCCGCAGCCAAGACGATGTCGGCGGCGAAGCCCGCTGCCGCTGCTCCGGCCAGGCGCACGACAGGGACGTCCCGGACGACCGCCACGCGCACGACTGCCGCGCGGACGACGACTGCCGCGCGGACGGCTGCAGGCCGCAGGCCGGCAGCCAAGCCGAGGTCCACATCCACGCGGCCGAGTTCCCGAACCGCGTCACGGACATCTCGGTCGACCAGCGCGTCTGGCGCGGCCAGATCGTCCGGCTCGGCAGAGATGGGAAGCTCTGCCATGCAGGGCTCTGGATCCGGTGAGTCGGCGACGGATAAGCCGAAGTCGACTTCGTCGCGGCCCAGGACGACCACGCCTAGGTCCCGGCGGCCGGCCAGCCGGCCAGCTAACCGCCCTGCGGCGACCACGATGCGGCCGGGGTCTTCGCTGACCCTGTCCGCTCCGTCGCAGTCGCGCAGCAACGGTGAGTACGGCAGCCTGCTAGGCAGCCTCATTCACTGAGCCGCGCACGGCTCGCGATAGGGCGGGCGGCGGTGGCAAAGACGCCAGGCCGCCCGCCCGTTGCGGCGTCCCGCCGCGCCAGCGGCGCATATCCTGTGTAGCAGCGGCGGACGAGTTGGCCGGGCGGCCGCGTTGCGCCAGGTTTCCTGGCGTACCGAGGAAGGTCCGGGCTCCGCAGGGCAGGGTGGTCGGTAACGCCGACCCGGGGTGACCCGCGGGACAGTGCCACAGAAAACAGACCGCCTCCGGCAACGCCGGGGGTAAGGGTGAAACGGCGGTGTAAGAGACCACCAGCGCTCAGGGCGACCTGAGCGGCTCGGTAAACCCCACCCGGAGCAAGGTCAAGAGGGAGCGGCACCGGTAGCGGTGCCTTCCTGCGCGAGCGACTGAGGGCGGCCCGCCCGATGCTCGCGGGTAGACCGCATGAGGCTGCCGGCAACGGCAGTCCTAGATGGATGGCCGCCGGCCCGCGCGAGCGGGTGCACAGAACCCGGCCTACAGGCTGACTCGCCCGCCGCCCTAGTGCTGACCTGCGGAGACGCAATGGTCACGGATCAAGGCCGGACCCAACGACGACCTCGGCGCCGCCCGCCGGGGGGTCATGCGCATAGGTTCTCTCGCACTGCGGGCTGCGGGTGAAGGGATCAGGACCTGCCCGCCGTGCGCGCCACCTGCTCCAGCCGGGCCCGGTAGCCGTCCCACCAGGCCTGGTCATCCGATGGCAAGTTGGTGCTGTCGCGCCGCAGGCCCGCCAGTCCGTCGATGAGTTCCCTGACGATGTCCGCGTGGCCGGCGTGCCGGTGCGTCTCCGCGATCACGTGGACAAGGATCCGGTGCAGGTCCACCTCTGAGTGCTCACCGGGCCACCACGGGACGTGGCCGACGGCGTCGAGTTCCAGCGCCTCGAACGTCTCATCGGCGTGAGCCCAGGCCTTGCGGTACCAGCCGAGGATGAAGTCGCGCGGCTCGTCTGCGGTCGCCGACATGTCAATCATCGGCTCGCGTTCCAGCAGTTCATCATCGGTCCAGGGCGGAGGGTCGGCCAGCGGCCGCCCGAAGGTGTCCCCGAAGTACCCGATCTCGCAGCCGGCCAGGTGCTTGATCAGGCCGAGCAGATTGGTGCCTGTCGGCGTCAGCGGGCGGCGGATGTCGTACTCCGACAGTCTTTCGACCTTCCACAGCATGGCGTCCCTGGCGTGCTGCAGGTAACGGCGCAGATCTGCTTTCTGATCCGATATCGTCATGCCGGCCAGTGTGCCAGGGGGTTCCGACAGCGGTGTCAGTGCGATCCAGCCCCAGCGGCTTGGCGCTATCGGTAACCCCGCTTGAGCAGGTATTTGGCACCCGCTTCGAATCCCTGCGGACTGAGCAGTTCGAAGCCGAAAGCGTCGGCCAGCCGGTCGGTAGTGTTGAACGCGGCGCAGACGGCCAGCGCGTCCTCGACCTGCTGGCGAGAGATACCTGCGGACAGCACTTCCCGCATGTCCTCGGCGTCCACCTTTCCCTCCCGGGTCAGCTTGCCGAGCATCCGCAGCGTTGTCCGGAGGCCGTCGTCGATGGGGGCCGATTCCAGGTCGGCCAGCACCGCTTGGACTTTCGCGCCGTCCTGATACGCCTGCCCGGCGGTCGCGGTGTGGGTGCTGACGCAGAACGCGCACTCGTTGACCTTCGACACGAAGGCCGCCATCAGCTCTCGGTCAGCCACCGACCAGGCGGAAGGCCCGCGCATCGCCTCGTGGGTGAACTTCTTCGCCTGAGCGCCGTAGAAGCCGGGCCGGTAGAAGACCAGCTTGGCGGCGTCTGGTACCGGGTACCCGGAGAACACCCGGATGAGCGCGAACAGCAGCTTGGTGCCCGGGCTATAACCACGGTTGAGGATGTCAAGTCGCATTATCCGGCCTCCCCGTTGACAGTTGCTTCGTCCAGGGCTGCCAGTCCCGCTTCATACAGCCGGGCGGACTGGCCGACTGCAGCGGTAATCACCAGTTCGAAGATCTGGTCCTCGCTAAAGCCCGATGCCTTTGCCGCAGCGAAGTCCGCGTCGGTGACTTGCGCCGGCCTCGTCGCGACCTTGTCGATCAGCGTGCGCAAGGGCGGCGGAACGTCGGCGTTACTAAAGGCACTGGCCCGCTGCTCCGGAGATGCGCTGCCCTCTCCGTTCAGGATGCGATCCACCAGGGCTCGATGTGCTGCTCGCTTCATGTCCTCGTCCGGCACGTTGCTCTCGGCCTCCGGTCTAGCTCGGCTGTCTGCCGCGACGCCAGGTTCGCAGCGATCCATGACTGTAATACTGCTCTGATGGAGTTTCGGCGGGCACGGTTTGTGGCAGCGCAAATCGGCCGTAAACCTGGCAAACGTGACATGCTCGCAACCTTGGTAGGCTCCGGCGACCTGCCAGGCGGATCTTGGCAAGTAGCCGATCAGCGAACCTGGCGCACCGGGGTTACCGGGCCATCGACGCCGTGGGGCGAGCGTGCCCGGCAAGCGGGCAGCGTTACGGCCTGGCGCTCGTTCCGCGATGCAACTGCTTCACGGTGGGCCTGGGTGCAGGCGGCTCCGCTGGCGTCGGCGGAGGACGCCACAGACGCGCTGAGCGGCATCGGCGAACGGACGCTTAAGAACCTGACCGCCAAAGTCCGGTTGGTCAGTGAGACCGACGTGCCCATACAGCCGTTCTCCCGAGCCGACGCAGTCTGGGCTCGAGAGCAGCACACTGAAGGCCGCGATGGGCCTGGTGTGGTCCTGATGCTGGCAGCAGCGGTCAGCGAGTGGCTTATTGTCATCTGCCTGTCGGGTACGCCAGTGTGGGACTGGCAGTCAGCCTCAGAACTAGCAGCGGTTCAGGCCGCGCGACTGCCTGGGTGAGGCGCTGAGTCCTGGTTGTCTGTCAGCGCCGCGGGGGTGTACGGAGCATCAGAATGTCGGCCGGACCGAAGCCGGCCCGCTGGTACAGCGGGATTGACCTGGCGCTCGGGCTCAGCACGACGCGGGCGAACTCGTTCTCGTCCGCGTAACCCAGGACCGCATCGAGGAGTCGCGTGCCGATGCCCTGGTTGCGGTATGCCGCGAGGATGAACGCGTTGCCGAGGTATCCCCAGCGGCTTGGCGCCTGCCCTGGCCGTGGCATCCGTTCGAAGACGGCTAGATTCATCATGCCGACCGGGCTGCCAGCGGCCTCGGCCAGCCACGTGATCCGGCGTGCTGATTCCCGCGCGAACCAGGCGGCAAGCCGCTCGTCGAAATCCGCGTCTGGCTGGTCGCCACTCTGCTCTCGCGTCCACTCACAGCGCAGCCGGCTGATCGCCCCAAGATCGCTATCGTCAGCTCGGCGGATTGCGGCGTCAGTCACATCAGCACAACGTACCTGTCCCGCCGAGAACTCGCGGGCGGGTAACAGCTAACCGCCTAGCGCCGCGACAGCAGCCGCCGGCAAAGGTGCCACGTTTCCGCGGGAACGCCGGCTTGGTGGCGGGGGGCAGATTGTCAATACTCAGGTCTACGATCAAACACACGATCGAATCAGATGGCTCTGCCTTCGATATTGCAGCGGCGTCCGGCGGCGGCAGGGCGGTCGGCTGGAGCAGGAGCCAGCCGCTCCGTCGGGGCTCGGGCGAGATAGTGGCCAGAACGCGACTGCGCGACCGGAGCGACCTTGCGCGTCACCGGAAACTCCGGTGAGCGCGATTCACCACATGAGTAGAGTTGTCCGATGCCCGAGCTGCAGCGCCTGCGCGCCGACCATGCCCCGGCGGTCTTGGCATTCGAGCTTGCGAACCGTGCCTACTTCGCAGCCGTTATCTCCGACCGCGGCGATGAGTTCTTTGACCAGTTCACCGAGCGGCACAACGACTTGCTGGCTGAGCAGGAAGCGGGCATCTGTATTTTCCATGTGCTCATCGGCGACGATGGCTCAGTGCTCGGCCGGTTCAACCTGTTCGACGTTAAGGACGGCACGGCTAACCTCGGCTACCGGGTCGCGCAGCACGCCGCCGGCCGCGGCGTCGCGACCGCGACCGTAACGGAACTGTGCCAGCTGGCGGCGGCGCAATACGGACTGCACACGCTCAGGGCGGCCACCGCCCACCAGAATGTCGCATCCCAGAAGGTGCTGATCAAGGCCGGGTTCGTCCCGGCTGGACCGGCTGGCCCGGCCGACCTTGGCGGCAAGCACGGCACCTGGTATCAGCGGGATCTGACAGCCGATCAGCCCTGATCCGTCCGGCTTTCCCAGGCCGGCCATTCCCCGGCGGAGGTTGCGGCGCCGGCGCGCCGCGGGCGACACCAGATTCAGGACCGGAACGCCGCGTAGATGATCGCGGCGATCCGGTCGACCATCTCTTCCCTGGGCAGGTGTACCTCGGCGGCGCTCATCAGATAGTTGACCCGCTCCAGCATCATGAGGCAGGCGACGGCGGTCAGTTCCGCGTGTTCGGTACGCAGGCCATCGCCGGCTGGACCGCCACCGGCAGCGGTCATGCCTTGCGTCATGGCTTCTGCGACGCTGAACAGCAAGTGCAGTCCGTCGCCGAAGACGTTTTCGCCGACAACATCCGCCTGACTGAGAATGCGAATCACGGTGGCGTGCGCGGCATAGGTCTCGCTGAAGCTGTGTACCCAGCGCCGCAGTGCCGTCTGCCCGGCTTCGTTGCTGGTTACCACCGGGAAGTCACCCGCGATGTTGGACATGTCCACCAGCGCGTCGCGGAGCAGTGTCCGGAACAGGTCGTCTTTGTTAGCGAAATACAGGTAGAACGTGCCGTGCGAGGTGTTCGCCCGGCGGACGATGTCTTCCACCCGGGCCGCCTGGAGCCCTGCCTCGTCAAATTCAGCTAGGCCAGCCTCCAGCAGCCTGCGCACCGTCTCCCGGCCGTGGGCGCCGAGTTCCCGTTGCAACGCCGGAAGGCCGCCATCCAGCGAGGGCCGGATGTGCGGCGTTCGCTCTGGCGGCAGGAGCGCCTCCGGCCGCCCGGCAGGCGCTGTGGCCGCGTTGGCGCCGCGCCGGTCCGGACTCTTCGTCCGGTTCGCCGCGGGCGGGGGCTGGTGCCTCGTGACAGGCACCCCGCCACCGCTTGCCGAGTCGTCTGCTACGTCTGTCAGGCTCGCCTTCACTTCCGCCTGAACTGTGCCAGTGTCACCCAGATTCCCTATCGGGAATGATCCGCCGCGCTTGCCGCGCCTGGCCGGCTGGTCCAGGTGCCGGGTCCTGCCCTGGGACGGGCTAGGTTCCCGGCTCATGTTGGGAGACTAGTGGTTTCCAGGCTCGCAGGAGACGCCGGGGCCGGAACTGGCGCCACAACTTCGCATTTTAGCTGTTGCTCCTGTAAAGTATATAAGGTATTTATCCGACAAACTTCTCTATATTCGTTACGCCGCAGGTCAGGCACTATCCCGGAGCGGGTGCCGGGCGCTAAAGCTGACGTCCATATCAGGTGACGAGCGCGTCATTGTTTGCATCAGATCGTCGGCCCATGCGCAAATAGAGATCATGACTCGCGACCGGGCCGCTGCGGAGGCCACTCTGGCGCACGCGCATGGGCGCACGGTGCTGCCATCGAACCCGGCCGCGGCAGGCCCTCCGGAAGCTGTGATGGCCGGCAAGGCGGCCGCCGAGAACTTCCCGGTCGCCCTCCGGATGCTGCCGCGACGGCACCGAGACCACCTGATGGCTATCTACAGCTATGCCCGGACGGTGGACGACATCGGTGACGAAGGGGCGCCGGAGCAGCGGCTGGCGTTGCTCGCCGACCTGGCAGAAGACGTCCGGCGGCTGTATGCGCAGCCAGGCGGTGATGCCGCCCGGCCGCGCCACCCGGCAGTACGGGGCCTCGGCAACGTGGTGACCGAGTGCGCTATCCCGATGCAGCCTTTTCTGGATCTCATCGGGGCCAATCAGCAGGATCAGCTGGTCACCCGGTACGCGACCTTCGACGAGCTGCTCGGTTACTGCAGGCTTTCGGCGAATCCGGTGGGCCGCATCGTGCTTGATGTCTTCGGCTGCAGCACGCCGGAGCGGGTGCAGCTGTCCGACTTCATCTGCACCGGGTTGCAGATCGTCGAGCACCTTCAAGATGTCGCTGAGGACTTCCAGGCAGGCCGGGTCTACCTGCCTGCCGAAGACCTGCGAAGCTACGGCTGCACGGAGGAAGATTTGGCTGGCAGCGCGACACCACCCCAGCTGCGGAGGCTCATCAGCTTTGAGGCGGCTAGGGCAGGCTCGCTGATCAGCCAGGGTGCACCGCTGGTGGGCCAGCTGCGCGGCGCTGCGCGCGCTGCAGTCGCCGGATACCTGGCGGGCGGCCGGGCGGCGGTGGCGGCGATCGCGGCAGCGGACTTCGACGTGCTGGCTGCGACGCCGAAACCTGCGAAGAGCCGGACGCTCCGCGAGCTGGCCAGTGCCATGCTGCGGGGAAGGTGAGCCGGTGACCGTGGGAACACCTGAGGCCGTGGACGTCGCGGCCGCCTATCGCGAGTGCGAGACGATCACCAGGCAGCAGGCCAAGAACTTTGCGTACGGCATCGCGTTGCTGCCGGGGGATAAGCGTCGTGCTCTCTCAGCCGTTTATGCCTACGCCCGGCGCATCGACGACATTGGCGACGGGACGCTGCCGGTGCCGGAGAAGGTGGCGGAGCTTGCGGCCGCCAGAGCGGCTCTGACGAAACTGGCGGAGGGTACTGCTGCGGACGCCGCGGCAACCGGTGATCTTGTGCTTATCGCACTTCGCGATGCGGCCGATCGATTCCCGGTTCCGTTGGCAGCCTTCGGCGAGCTCATCGACGGCTGCGAGGCCGATGTTCGCGGTGTCAGCTATGCGACCTTTGCAGATCTCGAGCACTATTGCCGCTGTGTCGCCGGGTCGATCGGCCGGCTCTCGCTAGGCGTGTTCGGCTGCGCTGATCAGGGGGTTGCCTCCCCGCTGGCCGACTCGCTCGGCGTCGCGCTGCAGCTGACGAACATCCTGCGAGACATCCGGGAGGATCTGGGTAACGGCCGGGTCTACTTGCCGGCCGAGGACCTGGCCCGGTTCGGCTGCACCCTGACGCCGCCCGAGCCGGACGGAGCCGGCGGTGACGGCAAGATTGACGGGCCGATGGCCGATCTCGTCCGGTTCGAGGCAGATCGGGCCCGGAGCTGGTACGCGACCGGGCTGCAGCTGATCCCGATGCTCGACCGTCGCAGTGCCGCCTGCACCGGGGCGATGGCTGGCATCTACCGGCGGCTGCTCGAGCACATCTCCGCGCGCCCGCAGGAGGCGCTGGCGGAGCGGATGTCGCTGCCCGGCCGCGAGAAGGCCGTTATCGCGATTACCGCGCTCAGCGGTATCGGCCGCCGCCGGGCCGGCCGGCAGCCAGCATCCAGGCAGCCGACCGGGAGCCAGGCATGAGCCAGCGCCGGGTGGTCGTCATCGGTGGCGGGCTAGCTGGCATCACCGCAGCAATCGGCCTGCGTGATGCCGGCGTCGCCGTGACCTTGCTCGAGTCCCGTCCCCGCCTCGGCGGTGCGGCCTCGTCGTACGCGCGGGCCGGAATGATGATCGACAATGGCCAGCACGTTTTCCTCCGGTGTTGCTCGAGCTACCAGGACCTGCTGGCCAGGCTCGGGGTCACCGGCCAGGTGGCGATTCAGGACCGGTTCGATGTGACCGTGCTGTCCGGCACGGGATCGTCCAGCACGGGCGCCCGGCCCGCCCGGCTGCGACGCAGCGCCCTGCCGAGCCCGCTGCATCTGGCTGGGGCGCTGGCCGGCTACCCGCTGCTGTCGCTGGCCGAGCGCGCCCGGGTAGGCCGGGCCGCGCTAGCTTTCCGGTTCGCCGACCCTGCCAGCCCGGACCTTGACCGGCAGCGGCTGGGCGACTGGCTGGCCGCACGGGGTCAGGATGAGCCTGCCAGGCGGCGGTTGTGGGACCTGTTCATCATCTCGGCGCTGAACATCGGCGGCGACGATGCAAGCGCTGGCCTGGCGGCCACGGTGATTAAGACGGCGCTGCTCGGCCGTCGCGACGCTGCCGATATCGGCATGGCAAAGGTGCCGCAAGGCCGGCTCCACGCGGAGGCCACCGCGGACTTGCTGGCCAGGCTCGGGGCCGAGGTCCGGCTTGGGGCCAGGGCCGCAGGGATAGAGCGGCTGGCCGACGGCGGCTTCAGGATCAGCCTGAGCCGCGGCGACGTCGCCACCGAAGAGGCAAGCCTCACGGGAACGGGCACTACGGAGCCGGCCACTGCGGCAGGCCAGTCGATCCTCGCGGACGGGGTCGTGCTGGCCGTGCCAGCTAGTCAGGCCGCCCGGCTCGCATCCAGCGCGGGAGTGGCAACAGCTCCTGCCTGGGACGAGCTTGGCTCCTCGCCGATCGTGAACGTGCACGTGATTTACGACCGTCAGGTAATGAAGCTGCCGTTCGTGGCCGCGGTGGATTCGCCGGTGCAGTGGGTATTCGACAAGACCAGGCAATCCGGCCTGCAGGCCGGGCAGTACCTGGCAGTGTCGCTGTCTGCAGCAGACGACTTCGTGGACATGCCAACCGCAGCGCTGCGGCAGCTATTCGTGCCGGCGCTGGAGCAACTGCTCCCGGCAGCTGCCGGAGCCGGCATCACGGACTTTTTTGTCACCAGGGAACGTCGGGCGACGTTCCGGCAGGCGCCAGGTTCTGGCGCCCTGCGACCCGGAGCCGCGACCTCGGTACCGGGACTTGTACTCGCCGGTGCGTGGACCAATACCGGCTGGCCGGACACTATGGAGGGTGCCGTGCGAAGCGGACATAACGCTGCGCAGGAGCTATCAGGCGAGCTGACGTCGCTGCCGTCGGCCGAGCGCGCTGCCAACGTTGGCAGCGCGGAATGGTCAGGTGTGTCATGACAGTGACCATGCCGGCGGGCGTCCAGACTGCCCGCGACCTGACCGGCCCGGCGATCGCCGAAGCGGTGAACCGGCTCAGCCCGGCCGTCCGGACTGTAGCCGCCTACCACCTCGGGCTTGCGGACGCTAACGGGCAGCCGGTTGCTCCCGGCGGCAGTGCCGGAAAGGCGCTTCGCCCGGCACTCGCGCTGCTGTCAGCGCGGTCCGCGGGTGCCAGCGCGGAGCGTGCCGCGCCTGCCGCCGTCGCCGTCGAACTTGTGCACAACTTCTCGCTGCTGCACGACGACATCATGGACGGCGACATCGAGCGGCGGCACCGGCCCACGGCGTGGACCGTGTTCGGCGTCGGGCCTGCGATCCTGGCCGGCGACGCGCTGCTCGCCCTGGCTCAGGACATCCTCCTCGAGACGCCGCCCTACGGTGTCTGGGCTGCGCGCTGCTTGTCTGCCGCGGTTCAGCGGCTGATCGCCGGCCAGGGCTCCGACCTTGCCTTCGAGCGCAGGGACGACGTACAGGTCGAAGAGTGCCTGGAGATGGCCGGCGATAAGACAGCAGCCCTGATGGCGTGCGCGTGCAGCATCGGCGTCATCTACCTTGGCGCGCCTGCCAGCCTGGCAATGAGCTTGTCCGGTTTCGGCGCGCATGCGGGGCTGGCATTCCAGCTCACCGACGATCTGCTGGGCATCTGGGGGACACCCGAGGTCACCGGCAAGCCGGTCGGCTCGGACCTGCGGGCTAGGAAGAAGTCCGTTCCGGTAGTCGCCGCGCTGACTAGCGGTACCGAGGCAGGCAATGACCTGTCCGCACTGCTGGCCAAGCCCGAGCCGCTGACGGAGGACGAGGTAACGCATGCCACCGCGCTGGTCGAGGCTGCGGGCGGCAAGAAGCGTACCGAGGCGCTGGCCGACGCCGAGCTTGGCTCGGCGCTGAGTTGCCTGCAGTCAGCAGAGATGCCGGAGGACGTGCGGGACGAGTTCGCCACGATCGCAGAGTTCATCACGGCCCGGCAATGGTGACACGGCGATGGTGACTCCGCGCGTCATGGATTCCGGCCGCGACGAGCAGTCGCGGCCGACGGTCCCGGCGGCCCCCGCGCCCCCCGCCCTCAAGGCAGCGCTGGACCGCGCTGTGAAGCACCTGACCGGCCTGCAGGATACGGCCGGCTGGTGGCAAGGCGAGCTAGAGACCAACGTGACGATGGATGCTGAGGACTTGCTGCTCCGCGAGTTCCTTGGCATCCGGACCGAGGAGGAGACGCAGGCAGCTGCGCGCTGGATCAGGCGCTCCCAGCGGGCAGACGGGACCTGGGCAAACTTTCTCGGCGGCGACGCCGACCTGTCCACCACGGTCGAGGCTTACGTGGCACTGCGGCTGGCAGGCGATGCGCCGGAAGCCCCGCACATGGCCCTTGCCGCGAGTTTTATCAGGGAACGAGGCGGTATCGCGCGGACCCGTGTCTTCACGCGCATCTGGCTTGCGCTCTTCGGCGAGTGGCCCTGGGACGAACTGCCGGTCATGCCGCCAGAGCTCATCTACTTGCCCCGCTGGGTGCCGCTGAATGTGTACGACTGGGCATGCTGGGCCCGCCAGACGATTGTGCCGCTGACCGTGGTCTGCTCCATCCGGCCGGTCCGGCCACTGGATTTCGGGCTGGCGGAACTCGACGCCGCCGGAGTGCGCGTGCCACGGGCGGCAAACGGGCGTGCGACGGGCGTCGGACGCCGCCAGTCGGCCGATGCCTGGAGCCGGGCCTTCAACGGGCTGGACCGGGCCCTGCATGCCTGCGAGCGGAGCGCGGGAAGGTCGAAGCCGGCGACCGCGATCCGGACTGCCGCGTTCCGGCGGTGCGCTGAGTGGATCATCGCCCGCCAGGAGAAGGACGGCTGCTGGGGCGGCATCCAGCCGCCGTGGGTGTACTCCGTGATGGCGCTGCACTTGCTCGGATACGGGCTAGAGCATCCGGTGATTCAGCGCGGGCTGGCCGGACTTGACCGGTTCACGGTCTGGGAGGACGGAGCCGACGGGAAACTGCGGCGGCTGGAGGCCTGTCAGTCGCCGGTCTGGGACACCGTGCTGGCGATGATCGCGCTGGGTGACGCCGGCCTGCCTGCGAACCACCCGGCACTGCAGTCGGCCGCACGGTGGGTGCTCGCCGAGGAGATCCGCGGGCCCGGCGACTGGCAGGTGCAACGGCCGGGGCTGGCGCCTGCGGGCTGGGCGTTCGAGTTCGACAATGACGGCTATCCGGATATCGACGACACCGCCGAGGTGCTGCTGGCGCTTGGCCGGGTCGAGCAGCCGGATGACGCTACCGCGCGGGATGCCGGGGCAGCGGCGGCGCGCGCGCTGAACTGGCTGGTCGGCATGCAGTCAAGCGATGGCGGCTGGGGTGCATTCGACGCGGACAACACCTCCCGGCTGGTCACCAAGCTACCGTTCTGCGACTTCGGCGAAGTTGTCGATCCGCCGTCGGCCGATGTCACCGCGCACACGGTGGAGGCGCTGGCCGCGGCCGGCCTGCGCGGCACTAAGGCCGTGCGCCGCGGCGTGGCATGGCTACTGCGCGAGCAGGAACCGGACGGCTCGTGGTTTGGCCGCTGGGGTGCGAACTACGTGTATGGCACCGGAGCGGTCGTTCCCGCCCTGATCGCGGCGGGCGTGCTACCCGGGAAGCCGTGCATCAGGCGCGCGGTCGACTGGCTTATCGCGCACCAGAACCCGGACGGAGGGTGGGGCGAGGACCTGCGCTCCTATACGGACTCCAGCTGGGCCGGTCGCGGCGAATCGACCGCATCCCAGACCGCGTGGGCGCTGCTCGCGCTGCTGGCCGCCGGGGGAGACGACGCGATGCGCAGCGCCGAGCGAGGCGTCACGTGGCTGGCGGCCACCCAGCGGCCGGACGGAACCTGGGACGAGCCTCAGTTCACCGGCACCGGCTTCCCTGGCGACTTCTATATCAACTATCACCTGTACCGGCTGGTGTTCCCGGTGAGCGCGCTCGGCCGCTACCTCAACGCGGTGCAACCGGAGGGTGCCTGATGAAACCGCTGACCGTGTGCGCGCCGCTGCGGGTGGAGGCCCGCGCGCTGCGCCGAGGCCTGCGTGCGGCAAGCATCCCGGACGCGCAGGTCCGGGTGGTGAGGACAGGGTACGGTCCGGCGCGCGCGGCCGCTTCGGCAGCGAGCATCGCCGCGTCGGCTCGTGGCGCGGGATCGCAGCCGGGCCTGGCCGAGCCGGGGCCGGGCATGCTGGCCGTCGGCGGTGTCGGCGGCGCGCTGTCAGCGGATCTGCGCGTGGGGGACGTGGTCGTCGCCTCACGGGTGTCGGACGGGAGCGTCACGGTCGAGTGCGCTTCGGCGCCGCTGCTGGCCGGCGAGCTTCGCCGGGCCGGGTTGCGGGTCAAGACCGGGCCGGTCACGACCGTTGACCGGCTGGTCCGCCAGGGCGAGCATGCGACGCTCGCCGCTACCGGCGCGATCGCCGTCGACATGGAGTCGGCGCCGTTGCTGGCCGCCGCGGCGGGTGGCCCGGCGGTTGTGGTACGGGCTATCTCGGACACTCCGGGCCATCCGATCGTCAGCCCGCGAACGGTTACCGGCGGCGTCGCCGCACTGCGTTCCCTACGGCAGGCCGCGCCGGTGCTGGCCCGCTGGGCCGCTGCCGTCGGACCGCGGCAGGTGCTGCTGGCCAGCCCGAGGTCGTTCTGCGCCGGGGTGGAGCGGGCAATCGAGATCGTCGAGCTTGCCCTCGAGCAGCACGGCGCGCCCGTCTACGTGCGCAAGCAGATCGTGCACAACGCCACGGTCGTCGCCGACCTTGAGCGGGCGGGCGCGATCTTCGTGGACGAGCTCAGCGAGGTGCCGGAGGGCGCGAACGTGGTGTTCTCCGCCCATGGCGTGTCGCCGGAAGTGCGGGCCGAAGCGGAGCGCCGCAATCTGGCCACCGTCGACGCGACCTGCCCGCTGGTGGCCAAGGTGCATGCAGAGGCACGCAGGTTCGCAGCTGACGGGTACCTGGTCGCGCTGATCGGCCACGCCGGGCACGAGGAAGTCGAGGGCACACTCGGTGAGGCCCCGGCATCCATGGCGCTGGTCGAGAGCGTCGCCGATGTGGCAAGGCTGCGGCCGGCTGACTCCGGCAAGGTCGCGTACCTGATGCAGACGACGCTGGCGGCTGATGAGGCGAGCAGCATCGTGGACGCTATCGGTGACCGGTTCCCGGCGGCTACTGGCCCTGGTAGCGATGACATCTGCTACGCGACGACGAACCGGCAGCGTGCGGTCCGCGCCATCGCGGCCGAGTCGGACCTGGTGCTGGTCGCCGGCTCGGCAAACTCGTCCAACTCGCAGCGCCTGGTGGAGACGGCGGAACGGGCCGGCACGAAGGCCTACCTGGTCGACGGTCCTGAGGACATTCAGCTCGGCTGGCTGGCCGGCGTCTCGACCGTCGGGATCGCGGCCGGAGCGTCGGCACCGCCCGCAATCGTCGGGCAGATCGTGACCGCTCTGGGCGGGCTAGGCGAGGTACAGACCAAGGACGTGGTCGTGGCGACCGAGTCCGTGCAGTTCGGGCTCCCCAAGGAGCTGCGGCAGCGCTCAGGCAACTGAAGCAAAACCGACAATACGCAGTTCGACAACTAACACAGTCTCCGCCGCCCGGCGGAGTGACTGATGAGAGAGACGGTGCCACCGTGAGCATGCCACTGCGCCAGAGCCTGCGGGTCGGGTCGTATCTGATGCGCCAGAAGCTCACCCGTAAGGACAAGTTCCCGCTGCTGGTAGAGCTGGAGCCGCTGTTCGCCTGCAACCTGAAGTGCGCTGGCTGCGGGAAGATCCAGCAGCCAGCCAGCCTGCTGAAGCAGCGGATGCCGGTCGAGCAGGCGCTCGCCGCGATCGAGGAGTGCGGCGCGCCGATGGTGTCGATCGCCGGCGGCGAGCCGCTGATGCATCCGCAGATCGACGTCATCGTCGAGGAGCTGATCAAGCGGAAGAAGTTCGTGTTCCTGTGCACGAACGCGCTGCTGATCCCGAAGAAGCTGGACAAGTTCAAGCCGTCGCCGTACTTCTCCTGGGTGGTCCACATCGACGGGCTGCGCGAGCGGCACGACGAATCGGTCTGCAAGGACGGCGTGTTCGACGACGCTGTGGCGGCGATCAAGGAATGCCAGCGGCGCGGCTTCCGGGTGAACACCAACACCACGTTCTTCAACACCGACACGCCGCAGACGATCATCGACGTGCTCAACTTCCTGAACGACGACCTCAAGGTCAACGACATGCAGATCTCGCCGGCCTACGCCTACGAGAAGGCCCCGGATCAGGACCACTTCCTGGGCGTGACCGAGACCAGGGAACTGTTCAAGAAGGCGTTCGGTGACGGAAACCGGAAGCGGTGGCGGCTGAACCACACGCCGTTGTTCCTGGACTTCCTGGAGGGCAAGAAGGACTACTCCTGCACCGCCTGGGGCATCCCGTCGTACTCCCTTCTCGGCTGGCAGAAGCCCTGCTACCTGATGTCCGACGGCTACGTGCAGAGCTACAAGGAGCTGATCGAGACCACCGACTGGGACGCCTACGGGCGCGGCAAGGACCCGCGGTGCTCGAACTGCATGGCGCACTGCGGGTACGAGCCGTCAGCGGTGCTCGCCACGACGTCGTCGCTGCGCGAGTCGATACGGGCGCTCCGGGGCTCGTAACTGTCGCTGCGCTCGAGCAGGCCCGTCACGGCAACTAGGCGTCCCGGCGTCGGTCCCGGATCTCAGCGAGTTGCTGGAAGCCCGCCGACTTGTAGGTGGCGACCGGGCCGGCATTGGAGCTCGGGGTGCAGACGATCGCGCTTGACGATCCCAGCTCCTGGAGTGCCGCTGCCGCGGCGACGGTGATCGCCTTGCCGTAGCCGTGGCCGCGATGTTCCCGGTGCACCCCCATCGGCTCGAGCAACCCTGGTTTCCCGGGACCGGCTGACCACACCGTCACCGCGGCCACCGCGTTCCCCTGGTCGTCGTTCGCGACCAGACACCGGGCGTCGGCGTACGGCAGTCCAGCCGCCATCGCGTGCCAGCGCTCGTCCGTGAACGTCGAGTTGTCGAACGATGCCCGCTGTACGGCGGTCCGCACGTGCGCATGCTCCGGCCCGATCACTTCGATCCGCACGCCTGGGTCCGTCACCGGATCCGTGAGGTCGCGGCGCAGCGGCGTCCACGGCTCGTCGGCGTTCCAGCCGTGCTCGGACAGCAGATCTTGGAGCAGTGCGCCCATTGGCGCGTCAACGTGCACCTTCCCCTGTTTCAGTACGCCGCGCTCCGGCTGAGTCACGTCGGCGACCAGTTGCTGCGCCAGCTCCTCGTCCCGCTGAGCGTCTGGCGCGATCGTCAGCCGCAACGACGTGGAATTGTCCAGCAGCCCGACGGCGAGAATCTGTCCGTCCCGGCTCCAGATCAGGACCGCCGCGGCGGTCGCCTCTGCACCGAACCGCCAGAACCAGCCGAGGTCCCCCGGATGCAGTTGCGCCGGCGCCCCGTCGTACTGCCAGGCCCGCAGCACGCCCACAGCCTCGCTTAGCCCGTCGACTCCCGGCCTGCCCAGCACAGTCGTCATACTCCGATCACACACAACCGCGCCGACAGTCCGCACCTGGTTTTCGGCGAAAGAGTCGTGCCGGCTCGGCGGACGCGCGTCATGGCACCGCGCGTGACATCGCCTTCCGCTAGCCGGAGTGCGCCCGGAGGAACTCCAGCGTCCGCTGGTTGAACTCCTCGGTGATCTCGTAAATGGGTGCGTGCGCGCTGCCGCCGAAGACGACGACCTCCGCGTCGCTGATCCCCTCAGATAGCGGTGCCGCGAACCGGGTAGAGGTCACCATGTCGTGCTCGCCGAACGTGATGAGCGTCGGCGCGGTGATCGAGCCAAGCGCGGCGCTCGCGTCGTGACTGAGCACGGCACCGGACTGGCGCAGGAAAGCATCGACCGGCGGCATCGGCCGGCTGCGGACGAAGTCGGCTAGCGACTCGATGTACTCCGGGCGGGCGGCGTACAGCTCGGGCGTGAAGCACCAGGGGAAAATCCCGGCGATGACCATGTCGGTCACGCTGTCCAGACCACGGGCCATGATCCGCCAGCTCTCCACGACGGTACGCAGGAACGGGTCGCTCGCGCTCCAGGCGCTGTGCAGCGACAGCGACTTCACTCGCTCAGGATGCTTGGCAGCCAGCATCATGCCAGTTGCCGCGCCCAGTGACAGGCCGGCTACGTGCGCGTTCCCGACTCCGGCTGCCTGCATGAACGCGGCGACGTCCTCTGCCAGCAGCTCGGTGGAGTAAGTGCCCTCGGGCTTGCCGGACAAGCCCGCGCCGCGCAGATCCACGGTGAAGCAGGTGAAGTGCTTGGCGTACTCGGCGACCTGGAATGCGTAGCACGCCTGGTCGGCCGCCAGATAGGGGATGAGCACAAGCGGCTCGCCCTCGCCCTGGACCTCGTAATACATGTCGATGCCATTCGCCTGCACGACGGGCATGCCGGTCCCCTTATCTGTCGCACGCGGTAGCTGGCCGGGTCGGCCCCGGACCTGATCTGATGGTGCCGCGCCGGACCGAATATTGCTAGCAACTTGCCGCTCGCGCTGAGTAACATCGCCGAGTGGCTGACCGGGTTCTTGTTTATGGCGTAACCGGATCAGGCAAGACCACGATGGCGCGGCAGCTCGCGGTGCAGACCGGGCTGCCCTGGCATTCGGTCGACGACCTGACCTGGGAACCGGGCTGGGTCAGCGCGCCGGCGGATGAGCAGCGGCGCCGGATCGCTGCGATCTGCGCGGGGGAGCGATGGATACTCGATACTGCCTACTCCAGCTGGATCGAGGTTGTACTTGACCGCGTGCAGCTCATCGTCGCGCTGGACTATCCGCGGTGGCGGTCACTGTGGCGGCTGGTCTGGCGGACGCTACTGCGGAGTCTCAATCACCGGCCGGTCTGCAACGGAAACACCGAGTCGTTTCGCCAGACGTTCTCGCGCGATTCGATCATCGTCTGGCATTTCAAGTCGTTCGCGCGCAAGCGCGCCCGGATGCGCGCGTGGGCGGCGGATGCTTCTGGCCCGGAAGTGATCAGGTTTACCTCGCCAGCGGTGACCCGGAGCTGGCTGGCCAGTCTCGGCAGTGAGGAGCCCCTGGCTTCTCAGGTACGCGGGAAGGACGCGTAGCGGCCGTCGTTGATGGCCGGGTAAGACAGAGGCTGTGACCCGTGCGAGGTTCTACAGCGAGCGCGGCCGGCCCGTCGAGGTCATTATCTGGTGGGCTGGCCGCGGCCCGCGGAACGTGCTCATCCGCCGCGCTGACGGCCAGCTCGTCGTGCGGCCGTTCCGGGGCCTGCGGCGGCTCCGTGCCGACTAGCCCGGCCACCTGAGGTCGCCGGTTCCGCAGAGATAGCTCTGGCAGCGTGCTTGACATGGCATCGGCGCGTCTGGCACGTTACCCCCGGCTGTTGCCCATCCT
>DASXIA010000256.1:0-5115 GCA_036488155.1 Streptosporangiaceae bacterium
GAGTAGGCGCTCGGCTAGCAGCAGGGCGGCTACGACGATCATCGCGGCTCCCGCGAACCTGGTCACTGCCCTGGCGGCGGCAGGACGCGTCCGCAATACTCGCCGTGCCGCGGTGCCCACGCCGGTGTAGACGACGCCGCAGTTGGCGATGTGCACCAGGCCCAGCAGCGCGATCTGGGCTGCGAGAGGCCAGGCTGCGCCGTGGGTGATGAACTGCGGCAGGAGAGCCAGGAAGAGCAGCAGGGCCTTCGGGTTCAGACCGCTAACACCCGCTCCCTTCGCCGCCCGGCGTGCCCAGGACTGGCTGCCCTGGTCGGCCGCGGCCAGAGGTGCCGAGGGGGCGGTCAGCGTGGTTATCCCGAGCCAGAGCAAGTACACCGCGCCGAGAGTGGTCAGTACGGCCAGCACCAGAGGCGAGCGGGCAATCAAGACGGCCACGCCGGCCGCGACCACGGCCGTCAGTGCGCCATAGCCAGCCAGTAGTCCTGCCACGGCTGGCAGGACCGACTCGTCGCGCAACCCGGCTGCGATCGCGTAGGCCCAGTCGGCTCCGGGGACCAGGACCAGCAGGAAGGACACCGCCCAGAAGGCGGAGACCGTGCCGATAGCCATGGCTACTCCATTCCTCAGCCCGGCCGGGGCCCGTTACCCGGCTCGCGAGAGGGAAGCCTAGGCTGTCTTGCACGAAATGATCTTCTAACTTTTCCCGGCAACAGAAGATCAGTGGAAGGATCCTGCCTATGGATGACGTTGACCGCAAAATTCTTGCGGAACTCCAGCGTGACGGGCGTCTGACCCTTACTGAACTGGCCGAGCGGGTCCGCCTCAGCGTCTCGCCCTGCCACCGCCGCCTTCGCACCCTGGAACGCTCCGGAGCGATCACCGGCTACCACGCCCAGCTCAACGCGAGCGTCCTCGGCCTGACCTTCGAGGCGCTGGTGTTCGTCACCATGCGTTACGAGGACCGGGAGACCGTCGCGGCCTTCGAGCAGCAAGTCGCCGACATCCCGCAGGTGCTGCAGGCTCAGCGCCTGTTCGGCGACCCGGACTACATGCTGCGTGTCGTCGCCCGCGACCTGCCTGCCTACCGGGAGCTCTACGACGAGCGACTCGCAGTCCTTCCGGGTGTCCTCCGCCTGAACTCCACCCTCGTCATGAAGAGCCTCGTCGAAGCCCGCCCGCTGCCGCTGTGAGCACGGCACGCAAACCGTTTCTAGCCTTCTGAGCAAGCGCTAGGTACGGTCAGAGCATGTCCGAGGCCTACATAGTGGACGCCGTCCGCACCCCGGTCGGTAAGCACGGCGGCGGGCTCGCCGCGGTCCATCCCGCCGATCTCGGCGCCTGTGTGCTGACTGCGCTGGTGGAGCGCACCGGGGTCGACCCGGCGGCGGTGGAGGACGTGATTTTCGGCTGCGTCGACACGGTAGGGCCCCAGGCAGGCGACATCGCCAGAACCGCCTGGCTCGCTGCCGGGCTGCCGGACCACGTCCCTGGCACCACCGTCGACCGGCAGTGCGGCTCATCGCAGCAGGCCGTGCATTTCGCTGCGCAGGCCGTCAAGTCCGGTGCCGCAGACGTCGTCGTGGCCGGCGGCGTGCAGAACATGAGCGCGGTCCCGATCTCCTATGCCATGACGGCCGGGCAGGCACTGGGCTTCCCCGACCCGTTCCGCGGCTCGGACGGCTGGCTGCGCCGTTACGGCGACCAGGAGATATCGCAGTTCCGGTCCGCGGAAATGATCGCCGAGAAGTGGGGCATCAGCCGCTCGGACATGGAGCAGTTCGCGGTGAGGTCACACGAGCGGGCGCTGCGGGCGGTTGCTGACGGGCGGTTCGCCGCCCAGATAGTGCCGGTCTTCGGCCTGACCGCGGACGAGCCGCCTCGCGAGCCTGACTTGGCAAAGATCCGGTCGCTGCCGCCCCTCACGCCGGGCGGCAGGCTCACCGCTGCGGTTTCCAGTTCCATCGCTGACGCGGCGGCGGCGCTGCTGATCGTGAACGAGGCCGGGTTGCGGACGCACGGGCTGACGCCGCGCGCCCGGATCCATCACATGTCCGCCCGCGGCGCCGATCCGGTGTGGATGCTGACGGCACCGATACCGGCGACGGTGCACGCGCTGGCTAAGGCCGGGATGTCGCTTGGCGGCATCGACCTGGTCGAGATCAATGAGGCATTCGCGTCAGTCGTGCTCGCGTGGGCGGCCGAGACCGGTGCTGACCTGGAGATGGTGAATGTCAACGGCGGTGCGATAGCGCTCGGCCACCCGCTTGGCGCTACCGGGGCCCGGCTGATGACGACGCTGCTGCACGAACTCGATCGCACCGGGGGCCGGTACGGCCTGCAAGTCATGTGCGAGGGTGGCGGGCAGGCAAACGTCACGATCATCGAGCGCCTGGGCTGACATGGTTTGCGCGGAACACGCCGGGCTGGTCGACTTCACCGGCACGGCGGTCATCGTTACCGGAGGCACCCGCGGCATCGGGCGGGTCATAGCTGAGACCTTCCTTGCCTGCGGAGCCGACGTCCTGATCTGCGGGCGGAACGAGCCCGATCAGCTGCCCGCCGCCAGCGGGCGCCGGTCGGTGTTCACAGCTGCCGACGTCCGGGATCCGTCGCAAGCCAAGGCCGTGGTCGACGCCGCGGTCGATGCGTTCGGGCGGTTGGATGTGCTGGTCAACAACGCTGGCGGGTCGCCAAACGCGGACTCGGCCACGGTCTCGCCGCGTTTTGTGGAGCGGGTTGTGGCGCTCAACCTCCTCGCCCCGTTCTATGTGTCACAGCCCGCCAACGCCGTCATGCAGCAGCAGCCAGGCGGGGGCGCGATCGTCAATATCGGCAGCGTTTCGGCGCACCAAGTCGCGCCGCTGACCGCTGCGTACTCCGCAGCCAAGGCCGGCCTGGTGCAGCTGACCCGGTCGCTCGCGTTGGAGTGGGCACCCAAAGTGCGGGTCAACCACATCACTGCCGGGTTGATCCGCACCGAGAGCGCAGCGGAGCATTACGGCCAGGACGCTGGTGCGGGGGTTGCGCGGGTGATTCCCATGGGCCGGATGGCGGTGCCCGCCGATGTCGCGTCGGCCTGCCTGTTCCTGGCCTCCCCGCTGGCCTCCTATGTCACCGGCGCGGACCTTGCCGTGCACGGTGGCGGCGAGATCCCCGCCAGGTTCATCGTGGCGCGCGATAGCTAGCCTGCGCCGCTGGAACTCGACTCCCTAGTCCTTGGGTGACCACATAACCGGCAAATCCCTCGCCGGACGTCACCTAACGACCAGGAAGTGGCCCTGCGTCTCCGCGACCGGACTACCGCTTCGCGCGTCGAGACCCGCCACAAGGCCGGCTCCCGGCCGATCTCCGCGCACAGGGCACTGACCGGGCCGAGCAGCAATTGCGTTGACTTGGCCCGCTTGAAGTACGGGTGTGCCCCGTGCTCCCAGGTCGGCGCGCTCAACAGAGTCGGTGAACTCCATCAGCGCGGATCCCGCGGCAGGCCCAGTCCCCGCTCGGCGATGACGTTGCGCTGGATCTCGTTGGAGCCGCCATAAATGGTGTCGGCCCGGGTGTACAGAAACAGCCGTTGCGCGTTGTCGAGCTCGTACCCAGGCCCCGCGATAGTGGCTGCCGCCCCGGCGACGTCCACCGCGAGCTCCCCGAGCCCTTGATGCCACGGCGCCCAGAGCAGCTTGCTCACGTTGGCCTCAGTCCCCGGCACATCGGTGGCCGCCCGCCCGAGTGTGGCCATCGCCGTGTAACGCATCACCTGCAAGCCGACCCAGGCTTCAACGATCCGGGCGCCCAGGTTCGGATCGTTGATGGCGCCGTTCTCTCGCGCCGTGGCGAGTATCGCCTCGAACTCGCGCTGGAACCCCATTTGCTGACCGAACGTCGACACGCCCCGCTCGACCGCGAGCGTGCCCATCGCCACCCGCCAGCCGTCGCCAGGCGCACCGACGATGTCGGCGGCCGCTGCCCTGGCATCGTCGAAGAACACCTCGTTGAACTCCGACGTGCCGGTGAGCTGCACGATCGGCCGGACCTCGATGCCCGGCTGGCGCATCGGCACCAGCAGGCAGGACAGCCCGCGGTGCCGGACGGCAGCCGGCTCGGTGCGAGCGAGCACGAAGCACCAGTCAGCGAACTGGGCCAGCGACGTCCACACCTTCTGACCATCCAGATGCCACTGGTCACCGTCCAGCCGGGCCCTGGTGGACACCGCCGCCAGGTCAGAGCCGGCACCTGGCTCGGAGTAGCCCTGACACCACAGCTGCGTCCCGGCCAGGATGCCGGGCAGGAACCTGGCTCGCTGCTCCGCGGTGCCGAACATCAGCAGTGTCGGCCCGAGCAGCTGCTCGCCGATATGACCGACGCGCGCCGGGGCGCCTGCCCTGGCGTACTCCTCGTAGAAGATCACCTGGTGCCGCCATGGCAGGCCGCGGCCTCCGTCGGACTCAGGCCAGCCCAGGCCGATCCAGCCGTCCGCGCCGAGGCGTCGCTCCCACGCCATCCGCTCCTGAACGAACTCGTGCTCGCGGCCCGGACCACCGCTACCGGCCAGCGGCGCGAAGTCACCCGTCAGGTTCGCATCCAGCCAGCCCGCCACCTCGGCGCGGAAGGTACCTTCGTCCGGAACGCGCACTTGTCAGTTCCTCTCGCGGGCCATGGTCGCGGCCATGAATGCCGGCGCTGCCGTGGTGCCGGTCATCATTGAGTCGCCTGTTCGTCCTGCTGCCGGGCTTCACGCATTGATCGTGCGTCGTGCCCGGCTAGTGAGTCCGAGCCGGTCTCGGCGTTGTGCGCGTGCGCGAGATGGTGCAACCCAAACACCGAGTCCATGCCGACCTGCATGCCCATCGCATCCTCGGCCTGGTTGACGGCCTTCTTCGTCAGCGCCAGCCCGAGCCGCGGCATCGCGCTGATCTTGGTAGCCATCGTGGTCACCTCCTCAGCCAGCCGGTCCCGCGGCACTACCCGGTTGACCATGCCGAGTTCGCAGGCCCGGGCGGCGCTGATCCGCTCGCCGAGGAACAGGAACTCCTTGGCCTGCCGCGGACCCAGCACCCACGGGTGGGCGAAGTACTCCACGCCGGGGATGCCCATCCGCACCACCGGATCGGCGAA
>DASXIA010000304.1:0-2162 GCA_036488155.1 Streptosporangiaceae bacterium
GTAATTCGACGGACGTTTGCCGTGTGATCGAGCCTCCCAGCAACGGGGGTCTCCAGACACTCCGTGGCGACTCGGGTGACCGTTACGGTGCTCGTCTCCTCGTCGAAGGCGACCGTCCGGCCGGTCCATGGCCGGGGTGGCAACCACTGCGCTCGCGTCGAAAAGGCCGTCGAGCGCCGGGCCAGCCACAGAGCACTCCTAATCATCCAGACCGCCAGCGGCCGGCTGGCTGACCAGAAGACTTCCACGCTCCGCCTGGCCGACCGCGGCGAGTACGAGAAGTTGGCGACTGCCACTGCCGCTTGCCGGGCCAGTGGTTGGGTGACGTCCGCGTCGCCTTTGCGCTAGCTCGCTCCGGTTGGTCTGCGGGAGCATTCCCGCTCGTTGCGACTCGCCTCGGCTGCGTCTCAGCCCGGTAGCGCAGCAGCGCGCTGATAAGCGGGTCGCTGTGCTGCAGCATCGTAGCCGCCTGTCGTCGGCTCCTTTCCTGGTTAGTTGGCAGGAGTTGGCAGGAGGCGCCCTGCGGCAGGTTGGTTCCGCCGGTCTTGCCCCGACACCGCTCCGGGCCGCAGATGCTTGAGCCTCGGCCGCAGTCTCGCTCGTCCCCGGGCTGCGCGGCTCTTCACAGTTCCCTCCGAGACGCTGAGTACCCGGGCGGCGTCGGCGACTGGGTAGCCGAGCATGTCGACCAGGACAAGCGCGGCCTGCTGCTCGGGGACCAGTTGCAGCAGCGCGGCTCGCACGTCGATGGCGGTGTCGCTGCTGGCCGCTGGATCCGCGAGCGACTGGCGGCCGGTGGCCAGCGCGTCCAGCTTGTCCTCGTCCTGGCAGGCTGTGGTCGGGCGCGCTGCGCGGCGGCGCATGCGGTCCAGAGCGGCATTAACAACAATCCTGTACAGCCAGGTCGTGACAGCGGAATCGCCGCGGAAGCTATCGGCCCTCCGGAGCGCGGCGATCATCGCGTCCTGCAGAGCGTCTGCTGCTTCCTCCGGATCATGGAGGGTACGGACGGCAGCGGCCCGCAGCCGGTCCCGATGCCGCCTGAACAGCTCGCCGAATGCGTGCAGATCGCCCGCCACGTGCCTCCTGAGCAGCTCGGCGTCGGACGGACCCTCGTCCTGGGCTGGAGCGTTCCGCTGGCTGGCGCTGGGTTGCTGATCACCTCGTGCCTGGCGGACCCGAGTCCACCCGGAGCGCCTGGCTAGCGCCGCGGCGAGGCGGCGGGCCATCCTCTCCTTCGCGGCCGTTCCGGCCCCGGCGGGCGGTGCCTCGGGTGAGAGCGTGTGCTGGCGCAACGTCGCACGCGCACGGCTCAGCGTCATCGCCACGGCCTCCTCGCTAGAGCCGATGATGTCGGCGGCCTCACGGGCGGTGAAACCGAGCACGTCCCGGAGGATGAGTACGGCGCGGGCGCGCGGCGAGAGTAGCTGCAGCGCGGTGACGAACGCCAGCGACACCGCTTCGTTTCGCTCGAAGCGCGCCTCGGGTCCCGGGTCGCCGTCGGGGAGGCCATCGAGCAGCTTGTCGGGGTATGGCTGAAGCCAGGTGACCTCGCTCGAGCCGGTTGATACCGGCGCGGCAGCGGGCAGGGGCTGGGTCCTCTGCGGCCTCCGTGCGGCCTTGCGGACCAGATTCAGGCAGGTATTGGTCGCGATGCGGTATAGCCACGTGCGCGCCGATGCCTTGGCCTCGAAAGCGGGGAGTCCACGCCAGGCAGCAACCAGCGTCTCCTGAAGGGCATCGTCGGCGTCGTCAAAGGAGCCGAGCAGGCGGTAGCAGTGCAGGTGCAGTTCCCGGCGATGTGGCCTGACCAGCTCAGCGAAGGCCGCCTCGTCGCCGGAGCGTGCCAGGTCCAGCAGCGCGTCGGCCATGGTGCACCGCTCTCCTCTCGGTCGTTCCCGCCCTTGGGCGGCCGGTGAGTCGTGAGGCCCGTCGGCCGCCAGCGCGGTGTCACCCGGTGGCCTTGGCCCTGAAATGCTTGGTGAGGGAGTCAGGTAGAAGGTCGGCCAGTTGGCATCCAGATGATCGTGCCAGGTCTGGTGACAACCGAGGGTGTCGGCCTCTTCTGGCTCGCCGTCCTGGTCCATCACCTGGCGCCCGCACCTTGAACCAGTAGGTGCGGGCGCCCGCACGATCTTTTCCGAGTACGACGGCAGCTACTC
>DASXIA010000308.1:0-2079 GCA_036488155.1 Streptosporangiaceae bacterium
TGAGGTCGTCATACGGGAACCGGCGCTGCGGGTAGTGGTAGCGCCAGCGGTTCCACACGTGACTCGGTACCGCGTCGAGGTACCACCAGTACTCCTTGACGTCCTCGCCGTGGTTGCCTTGCGCGCCGGTCAGCCCGAACATCCGCTCCTTGAGTATCGGATCCTGCCCATTCCACAGCGCGAGGCCGAGGCACAGGCGCTGCTCGATATCGCAGAAGCCAGCCAGGCCGTCCTCGCCCCAGCGGTAAGCGCGTGACCGGGCGTGATCGTGCGGCAGGTAATCCCAGGCTTCGCCGTCGGGCGAGTAATCCTCGCGTACCGTGCCCCACTGGCGCTCGCTAAGGTACGGGCCCCACCGGTACCAGTCTCCGGCCTGCCGCAGGCCGTCCTCCAGCCGGCCGAACCCGGCTACCCGATCGCTCTCCGCACCCATCTGCCGCCCCTCGCCGATTCGCGCTGGCCACTATAGAGTCCGCTGGCTCGCCGGTCTGGCGAAGGCTCGCAAGGCGATGGCCGAGGTGATACGCAGCGCAGCGAACCCGCTGGTCAAGCGGGTGCGGTTGCTCGCGGACCGGAGGCACAGGCGCCGCGAGTCGGCGTTCGTGGTCGAGGGCATCCAGCCGGTCTGGCAGGCCGTCGAGGCCGGGGCCGGTGTGGAAGTGCTCATCGTCGCACCGGACTTGCTCCGCCATTCCGGCGCCGCTGCCATGGTGGCCGCGCAGGAGGCGTCTGGGGTCCGGGTGGCGCGGCTGTCGGGCGAGCTGTTCGGCCGGATCTCGGACCGGGATGCGCCGTCCGGCCTGGCGGCGATCGTGCGCGCGGCGCCGGTAACGCTCGCCGACCTGGCTGTCGGCCCCGGCTCGCTGTTCGTCGCGTTGCACTCGGCCGGCAATCCGGGCAACCTCGGCACGATCATCCGTACCGCCAGCGCCGCAGGAGCGGGCGGAGTGATCCTCATCGGCCCGTCCGCCGATCCCTATGACCCGTCCGCGGTCAAGGCGAGCATGGGCGCACTGTTCACGGTGCCGGT
The DNA here is from genome assembly GCA_036488155.1 of Streptosporangiaceae bacterium. Lineage (GTDB taxonomy): Bacteria > Actinomycetota > Actinomycetes > Streptosporangiales > Streptosporangiaceae > JAJYUU01. The sequence goes on from DASXIA010000308.1 coordinate 1,031, forward strand.
GGCGTCGGCGGTGTCGGCGGGGCAGTTCGTCGAATGGGCGCGGGCGGGCGGAGTGCGTGTCGCTGCCACGTCGGCGCGGGCGAGCGTGACGTGCTGGGATGCAGACCTCCAGTTGCCGCTTGCGGTGCTGCTTGGCAGCGAGGGCAGCGGATTGCCCGAGGACGTGCTGGATGCCGCCGACGTGCGAGTCGCGATTCCGATGACCGGTACGGCCGAGTCGCTCAATCTCTCGGTCGCGGCCGGCGTCCTGCTCTATGAGGTACGGCGGCGCACGGGCCTGCCAGGCTGACGCGGCCAGTGCGCGTTCCCGGCACCCTGATGCGCGGTGGCGTTATCGGGGTCGGGTCGGGGGACATCCCCGATGTCCATGCTGTTGCCCGGATCGCAGACTTGCTGCCCGATGGGTTTCATTCTGCAGGCTGACGAAGGCCATTCTGCAGGCTGACGCCGGCGGGCTTTGGCCGCCGTACGTTGGCTGCGGAAAGTCGCCGGCTGGCGGGAACACGGGGATCTGCGCTACCTGGAAAGGGACTGAACCCGAATGGATGCGCTCATTGAGCTCAGCGACGTTAGCAAGCAGTATGACAACGACGGGGCGTTTGCGGTGGAGGACGTCAGCCTCCGCGTCGAATCCGGCGAGTCCGTGGCAGTCATGGGCCCGTCCGGAAGCGGCAAGTCGACGCTGCTCAACTTGATTGCCGGACTTGACCGGCCAACGGCGGGGACCGTGACGGTGGCCGGGCAGCGGATCGACTCGCTGAGCGAGACGAGTCTGGCGAAGTACCGGCGCCAGCGCGTCGGAATGATTTTCCAGTTCTTCAACCTGCTCGACGACCTCACCGTCGCCGACAACGTGCTCCTGCCGGCGCAGCGGGCAGGAGCGTCCCGCAACGATGCGGGGCGCCGCGCGGACGAGTTGCTCGACCGGCTGAAGATCAGCCAGTACAAGCAGGCGTACCCGGCGCGGCTGTCGGGCGGGGAACGGCAGCGGGTGGCTATCGCGAGGGCGCTGGTCAACTCACCTGAACTGCTGCTGGCCGACGAACCCA
>DASXIA010000314.1:0-1593 GCA_036488155.1 Streptosporangiaceae bacterium
CGCGCCCTGCTGTGATGGCGGCAGTCAGAGCGTTGCCCCATGATCGCGAAGGATATTGCACCAGAAGCGGAGCTCTTAGCGATCATGGCGCGGCGCTTCGATTGCCGCCATCACAGCAGGGGCCGCTGACGGCAGCGGCAGGTAGATTCGCTTCGTGCCCCGCGTGAATGACGGCTCGACCGGCAGCCTGTTCGATTCCTCGGCCGAAGTGGCCGAGCGAGCGACGGCGCCGCTGGCTGTCCGGATGCGGCCGCGTTCCCTGACAGAAGTGATTGGCCAGGCGCACCTGATCAGGGACGGGTCTCCGCTGCGCAAGCTGGCCGACACCGACTCCCCGATGTCGGTGCTCCTCTGGGGGCCGCCCGGTACCGGCAAGACAACCCTGGCGTACGTGGTCGCCAACGTGACCAAGCGCCGGTTCGTCGAGCTGTCAGCGGTATCGGCCGGGGTCAAGGACGTACGCGCGGCAATCGAGACGGCGCGCGGCACGCTGGGCATTACCGGCGAGCAAACCGTGCTGTTCATCGATGAGGTGCACCGGTTCAACAAGGCGCAGCAAGACGCACTGCTGCCCGCCGTGGAGAACCGGTGGGTGTCCTTCATCGGCGCGACCACCGAGAATCCGTCGTTTTCCGTTGTCGGGCCGCTGCTGTCACGGTCGCTGCTGCTGACCCTCAGGCCGCTGGACGACGCGGACATCCGGCAGGTGATCAGCCGGGCGCTCGCTGACGAGCGCGGGCTGGCCGGCCGCATCAAGCTGGCGACCGGGGTAACAGACCAGCTTGTCCGGCTGGCTGGCGGCGACGCCCGCCGGGTCCTGACGTACCTGGAAGCCGCTGCGCTCGGCCTGCCCGACGGTGGCGAGGTGACGGTTGAGTTGCTGGAGCGGGCGGTCGACCGCGCGATGGTGCGCTACGACCGGGCCGGGGATCAGCACTACGACGTGATCAGCGCGTTCATCAAGAGCATGCGGGGCAGCGACGCCGACGCGGCACTGCACTACCTCGCTCGGATGATCGAGGCGGGGGAGGACCCGCGGTTCATCGCGCGGCGGCTGATCGTGCACGCCAGCGAGGACGTCGGGATGGCCGACCCGACCGCGCTGCAGACAGCGGTAGCGGCGGCCCAGGCCGTCGAGTTCGTCGGGCTGCCCGAGGCGCGGCTGAACCTGGCCCAGGCCGTCATCCACATCGCGCTCGCGCCCAAGTCGAACGCCGTCGCCAAGGCCATAAACGAGGCCGGCGCTGACGTCCAGCAGGGCCTGGCCGGACCAGTGCCCAAGCACCTGCGGGACGCAAGCTACCCCGGCGCAGCCCGGCTGGGGCACGGCAAGGGTTACCTGTACGCTCACGACGATCCGGCCGGCGTTGTCCAGCAGCAGTACGCACCCGACGGCCTGGTCGGCAAGCGCTACTACGAGCCGACGACGCACGGTGCCGAGGCCCGCGTCTCCGAGCGGTCCGAGCGGATCAGGGCGATCCTGCGCCCGAACGCGGAGCCCGGCGGGGAACGGGCCGGGTCGCGAGCTGGCACTGATCCGGAGCCGGCAGCGGGATCGGAGCGGGAACGCCCCGAGACGCGAGCAGGCAGCAG
>DASXIA010000397.1:0-2339 GCA_036488155.1 Streptosporangiaceae bacterium
GTAACAGATCTCAGCATCCATCGGCATGTCAAGCGACGCTCGAAACCGGAGGAGACGCGGATGCTGTCAACTCCAGAACCTGGCAACCCGGTGACGTCCGTTGTTGTCCGCCGGGCCCTGGCGCTCCGGTCTGCCGCACTGCGGTCGCTCATCGCCAGAATCCCGCGCCCGGTGCGGCAGGGACTGCTCGTGTTCGCGAGTTATCAAATTGGCTTCGTCATCTTGGCCGGGATGCCGCTGCTCCGCCACCTGACCGTGCCGAACCTCAGGCAGTACTGGACCGACGAGCAGTTCTACCCGTGGTGCCTCGGCTGGTGGCCCTACGCGGTGTCGCATGGCATCAACCCGATGTTCTCCGGCCACATCGGGGCGCCGCACGGCTACGACCTGGCCTGGGCGAGCACCGCTCCTTCTGTGGCCCTGGCGATGTGGCCGGTCACGGCCGCGTTCGGCGCGGTGGTTTCGTACAACATCGTGACCCTGCTCATACCGCCTGTCTCGGCGTGGACGGCGTTCGTCCTCGCGCGCCGGCTGACCGGCAGGTTCTGGGCTTCGCTACTGGCCGGGGCTGTCTACGGCTTCTGCCCGTTCGAGTTGCTGCACACCTGGCAGGGGCAGCTCAACCTCACGGCGACCGGCCTGTTCCCGCTCATGGGTTACCTGGTGCTGCGGTGGTGGGACGGGTCGCTGACGAGGACCCGGTTCGTCATCTGGATGGGGCTCGTCCTGGCGCTGCAGTTCTACACCTTCAACGAGATGTTCGCTGAGCTGACCGCCGTCCTGGCGGGCGGCCTGGTGATCGGCTTGGCGGTCGCCGGCCGCGAAGCCCGGCGCAAGGCGCTAAGGCTGGCCGCGCTGACCGCCCTCGCCTACGCAGGCGCCATCATCCTGTCGTCACCGTACCTGATCTACATGCTGAAGCATTACCAGGGGATTCTCCAGAGGGAGAATCCGGTTTATTCCGTACCGCTGATCCGGCTCATCTTGCCAGCGTCCAGTAAAATGTTCGGATTCACCCCGCTAATCCGGTATTCCAACAAACTTCACCCGACCGGGATCGAAAGCTACGTCGGTATCCCGCTGATCGTCGTCCTGCTGGCGCTGGCTGTCTTCACCTGGCGCAGCAGGCTCACCCGGATGCTGCTCTTCGGGTTCGTGTTCGTGATCGCGCTCGGCGCCGGCCACCACGTGGTCGTCACTAGCACCCGTCACACCTACGCGCTGCCGTGGGCCGGGTTGTGGAGACTGCCGTTTGCGCGCAGCGCCGAGCCTGTCCGGTTCATCGTCTTCGGGGTCCTGGTACTCGCGGTCGCCCTGGCAATATGGCTGGCAGCGCCGGCCAAGGGCAAACTGCGGCTGGCGGCGCGCTGGGGCATCGGCCTGCTCGCGGCCGCCGTGATCATCACGGACTCGTACACCTCCTATATCGATGTGCACCCGGTCCCGCCGGGCTACGTAACCGAGTCGGGCATGCACCCGGTTAACCAGCTGCCAACGTTCGTCACCGACGGCATGTACCGGCGGTACCTGCGCCCGGGCGAGATTGTAGTAATCCTCACGGGCCGGGGAAACGCCGGGATGCTGTTCCAGGCCGCCTCCGGCTTCTACTACCGGATCGCGGGCGGCTACATCAACGCCTCGCTGACGCCGACCAACGCCGTCCCGCCCCAGGTTCTGCTACTCGCCCATCCGAGCAAGGCCGCAATTCACAAGTTCGACGATTACGCCCGTTCGCAAGGGATCGGCGCGCTCGTCGTCGAGCACACCTGGGCGCGGCCGTGGATGCGGAAGCTTCCCAGGCTGGGCATGCACGGCACCCCAGCGGGCGGTGTGACCATCTACCCGATGGCCCCGTGGCTCGCTAGCCAGGGTCGGCAGGCAGTGCCTGACACCGAGCTCATGCCACCCACCTGACCCCCAGGGCCGCCGGCCCCGCCGACCCCAACCGTGCAGCGTAGTTCCATTGCGCCGCGCTCGTCCCGGCAGCTGGTCACTGCCAGGCCTGCGACATCACGTCCGGGTCGGCCAGGTCGCTGAAGGTGTCGGCGAAGCGCGCCAGGTCCCCGGTGCTGACGGGGGAGTCGGACACAGCCGCGTCCTGGGCGAGCCTGCGCCGGACGTACTCGCTGCGCGAAAGCCCTAGCCGGCGGGCATGGGCCTCCAGCGCGGCGACAACGTCATCGGGCACGTCGCGGATCAGCATGTCTGTCATCGCAAGCCTCCCACCTGATATCCCATGATCAGATATCGCGCTCGAATGCGATCATGCGACGAGCTTGAGTAGCGTCTTAGCCTTGCATCGAGAAGCTGGTGGCGGAGGCGGACGGGAATCGAACCCG
>DASXIA010000453.1:0-10579 GCA_036488155.1 Streptosporangiaceae bacterium
AGGTCCACCCGGTCGGCGAACCACAGGCTCATCTGGTCGGGCTGGGTGATGATGCGCCACACCACCTGCGGCGGCGCGTCGATCAGCACTTCGCGCTCAATCGCCAGTCCTGGCATCAGTCTTCGGTTCCTCTCTGCGGCCGGTCATCGCCGGTCCTGCCCTTGCGCTATCTGCAGCCCACGGTAGTGCGCTGGCACGCAGACGCGCAACCATAGGTTGCACGTCCGGGAGCTACCTGCTACCTTCGGTTGCGCGTCGTGAAGGAGGAACCTGACATGCGGGACGCCCGGCAGGCCTAAGAGGCCGGCCTGGCGAGCCGGTTCGGGACCAGGCAGCGCCCGATGAGTCCGGGCCAGCGCTGGGCTGCTCGGTGCACCTGCGCCGGCCGTTGCCGGACGAACAAGAAGGTGAGAGGAGAAGTCGTGAAGGAAGAATCAGCAAACGGCGCCGGGCCGGCGCCGGAGACCGCGGCTAGCGCCAGGAACGCTCCGATCCTGCCGGCGGCCGTTGACCGGCCCGCCTTCGAGGCCGAACTGGGCAGGCTGCGGGTCCGCGAGAAGGCGCACACCCGGGAAGGCGACGCGATCGCCGCGGCCCGGCGGCGCCTGCCCATGGTCGAGGTAGACGCCAGCGCCGGGCTGACCGGGCCGCGCGGGCCGGTCACCTTGCTCGAGGCGTTCGAAGGGCGCCGGCAGCTCATCGCCTACTACTTCATGTGGAATCCTGGCCAACCCGCGGCCGGGCAGTGCGAAGGCTGCACCTGGGTCACCGCCCAGGTCGGCGAGCTGTCTTACCTGCATTCCCGCGACATCACCTACGCCGTCTTCTGCCAGGGGCACTACGACGAGAGCGCCCGCTACCGCGACTTCATGGGCTGGGACATGCCGTGGTACTCGGCACAGGCCTCCCTCGACGCGCTGCTGACCGGCCGCCAGGTCGGCCTGTTTCACCTGGTGTGCTACCTACGCGACGGCAACCGCGTGTTCGAAACCTACTGGACGACCCGTCGCGGCGCAGAGGCACTGGATTACAGCTACGCGCTCATGGACCTCACCGTCTACGGACGCCAGGAGCCCTGGGAGGACTCACCCCCCGGCTGGCCCCAGCAGTGCACCTACACGCGGACTAGCAGCGGCTCACCCACGTGGCAGCCAGAGTGGCCAGGCGGACGGCCCATCGCCCAGTGGTCGCGACTGCAAGCCGGACGCTCCGACGACCTCACCGTCAGGCCCTGATCGTCGGCGGCGTGCAGTGCTTCGCGGCGCCGAGCTCCGCTACCCGTCTGACGGCTCGGCCGCCCTACGCGCCGCCCGGGGCACTGTTCGTCCTCGGTGACCGCGTCCACATCCACACGAACGTTCTTGCAGCTCCAGCGTCGGCGCCGCCCATATCACCAGCGGCACCACCGCTGGCGTCGCGATCTGGAGCGGATGGGTGGGCTCGGTTCGCTGCGACTTCGGGCTGGTCGAACAGCTACCAAGGATCGGCGGCGAGGCCGCGGCTGGCATTGTCCGGCGGGCTGGCGGCTTCGGGTGGCAGTTCTGGCCCGCCGGGGTCGTGGAGAGGCAGTGTGATCTGCAGGTCGGTACCCGCGCCGGGCGGACTGTGCAGCCGGAGGTGGCCGCCGAGCGCTTCGGCCCGATCTTTGAGCCCGACCAGACCGGAGCCGTGGCTGAAATCCGCTCCGCCGCGGCCGTCGTCGCGGATGCGCAGGTGCAGGAGGCGGTCACTTTCGGCCACCTCGATGTCAGCGGTCGTGGCGTGGGCGTGCTTGGCGGCGTTGGTGAGTGCCTCGGCGACGGTGTAGTAGGCGGCGGTTTCGACTGGTTCGGGCAGTCGTCCCTCGACTTGGATGTCGAGGCGGACGGGGACGGCGGAGCGGCGTGCCAGCGTTTTCACGGCCGGTTGCAGGCCGCCGTCGGTCAGGATGGCCGGGTGCAGGCCGCTGGCGATCTCGCGCAGTTCCTCCATTACGCCATCCAGCCCGGCGGCTACTTCGTCCAACTGCTGCGCGTGCTCACCTTCCCCAGGGGATGCGGTGGCCTGGGCGGCGCGCAGGTTCAGGGCGAGGGAGACCAGGCGCTGCTGGGCGCCGTCGTGCAGGTTGCGTTCGATGCGGCGGCGGGTGGCATCAGCTGTGGCCACGATCCGTGCCCGTGAGGCGGTCAGCGCGGATTGAGCCTGGGCGTTGGCGATCGCGGTGGCGGCCAGTTCGGTGAACGCGGCCAGCTGCGCCTCGGCGCCCGCCGGCATCGGTCCCGCACGGGATGCCACGGCCATGGCTCCCCACAGCCGTCCCTCGACGCTGACCGGCACGCCGACCGCCGCGCCGATGCCGAACTCGCGGCCGACCTCGGCGACTGGGCCCGAGCCGCCGAAACGGTCGTCGATCCGCGTCGGCCGGGCGGTCTGGAACACCAGCGTGGCCACATTCTGCCCGCCGATGCTCCACCGGGTGCCGACCGGGAAGGCAGCGCCGGCGCTGCTCCAGGTGGCAACCACAGTGATCGTGCCGTCGGGGCCGTACCGGCCCATCGTCGCGTAGTCGGCGTGCAGCAGCCGCCCGGTTTCCTCGGCGACCGCGGCGAGCACCTGCGCCGGCCGCGCCGCCTGGGCGACCAGTGTTGCCACCCGCCGCAGCGCGGCCTGTTCCTCGGCGAACCCGCGCAGCTCCACGCGGGCCTGGGCGTTAGCGATCGCGGTCGCGGCCAGTTCGGTGAACCCGGCCAGCTGCGCCTCGGTGCCCGCGGGCAGCGGCTCCTCGCGGGATCCAGCGAGCATGACGCCCCATAGCGCGCCTTCGACGCTGACGGGCACGCCGACAGCCGAGCGGAGGCCAAACTCGCGGGCGGCCTCGGCGACCGGGCCCGAGGCCTCGGCGTAGCTGTCGATCCGAGCAGGCCGCCGAGTCTGGAACACCAGCGTGTTCACGTTCTGCCCGCCGAGCCTCGCCTGGGCGCCCACGGGGAATGGCGGGACGTTGCTGCTCCACGTGGCAACTACCCTTATCGTGCCGTCGGGGCCGTACCGGTGCATCGAAGCGAACTCGGCGTGCAGTAGCCGTCCGGCTTACTCGGTGACTGCGGTGAGCACCTGGGCCGGAGGCGCACCGCGGGCCACCAGCGTCGCCACCCGCCGCAGCGCCGCCTGCTCCTCGGCGAACCGGTCATTGCCGGCTCGCCCCGCCAAGGCAGCCATCTTCAGGAGTCTATCCGCGCCCAGGTTCTTCCTGGTCAGGGGCCAGTTTGGTGATGTGGCAGGTATCCGTCCGGGCAGTTGCTGACCTCGATTGTCCCGCAGCACCTGCCGTCGCCGTAACTGTGATGTGCATGCTCATGTGAGAGCGAGGCTCGCGACTTCATCAGGCGCACGTCCGAGCGACTCGCCAGCGTGCGCCGCTAGTGCGCGGCCGCAGGTCGGTGAGGGCCCGCGCCATAGTAACCGGGGGGATTGCTTCGGTTGGCGATCGCAGCAGAGAACTGCGAGCCATATAGGACGGGGCGAGCCGCTGGACCTGGGGACCCGGTGCGGGACCGCGGGGCGGAAGCCGATACCTGCGCCTGGGGAGCACGCTGTACAGAATCGGGTCCGGACGGCCCAAAGAGTTTGCAGACTTTCCGCAGGTCACAGGCACGGGATGTTGCGCAGCGCGAAGGCTCTTCGGAGATTGAGAGAAGGCGGGCACACGGGTTCCGGGGATCGGGGCGTCAGGCAGTTGTTTGTACTCTTGGTTGCTCAGCTCGATCCGCGGGGCCGTCGCCGCCGACCACGCAGCCGATCGCTGAGCTCGCGAGCGATCTCCCGATCGGCGTCGCGCTGGGCGATCGTCTGCCGCTTGTCAAAGGACCGTCGGCCGCGTGCCAGGCCGATCTCCACCTTCGCCCAGCCGTCCTGGAAGTACAGCGACAGCGCGACGAGCGTGACGCCGGTGTCGCCCAGCTTCCCGGTGATCTTGTCGATCTCGCTGCGGTGCAGGAGCAGCTTGCGGGTGCGACGGGGCTGGTGCAGGGCGCGGGTGCCGTGGCGTCCGTAGGCGTGCTCGGGGATGTGCAGGCCATGGAGCATCAGCTCGCCGTCGTGCTCCTGGACGAACGCGTCGACCAGCGACGCGTGGCCGGCGCGCAGGGATTTCACCTCGTTGCCGATCAGGACGATCCCGGCCTCGTATGTCTTGAGGATCGTGTAGTCGTGCCGGGCCCGCCTGTTCGAGGCGATGAGCCTTCGGCCTGTTTCCCTGGTCGCGGTGCCCTCCTCGTCATCTAGTCAGTCAATCCGCCCGGCGGCGCAGGGCACGCTGCGGTCTGGCCGACATACAAAACGTACCGGGCGAGCGGCTCGGCGAACTCCTGTTCCTGATCGGCCCAGGCAGGAGATGACGGTGGGGACGGGCAGCATGCGCAATGTCTGGCCGCTGCGGCAGACGCTTGCCGGCAGGCGGCGAGGGGCTGGCTCCTGGTGGCAGGTAGCACCTGGCGGTGGCCGCTGATGCCGGGGTTAGTCGCACTAGAAGGTCCAGATGGATGTCACGAGGGCCGGTGATGGCGGGGATGTCACTCAGGCTCGGTTGCCAACGTCGCGGAACTTGGCCGTCCGGACCGCAAGCATCGGCGGGTAGGTGCGCGGCCTGCGGTCGAGGTCCTGCCACTGTGCGTGACCACGGGCATTGCGCACGCCGACGACGAGCGCTCTGACTGTCGCCAAAGCACCGGTGGCGTGCCAGTCGACGAGGCGCACCACGGTAGATCCTTAGCTGGCTCCGGAATCAAGAGCCGTCGGATCTTAGATGCGTGTCGATGAGTCGGACAGGCTGGACATCTGCAAAAGGCTCCATAAGCCCAAGCTGAGCCCTGGACGCAGAGCAGCCAAGCCGCCGACGATCTCGCCGCGGAAAGAGCGGACGTGTCTGCGGGCGGCTAGCGAACTTGGGCTGGCAGGTTCAGGTCATCCACTGGTGGCCGTCGATGAGCTCGCGGGCTGCGTCGAGGTGACCGGCGTGACAGGCGGTCTCGGTGATGACGTGCAGAATGACCGCACGAAGGTTGGGCAGCCTCCAGTCGGGCCAGATCTCGGTCGGCCAGATTGCTGGCGGCTGGTCCAGTGGGGTCGCGGCGATGACGACGTCAGCGAGCTTTATCTCCCGCCGGTACGCCTCCAGCACGGCCTCGGCTGGCGCGTCCGGGGCAACCTGCCAGATGGCTTCGGCTTTGGCTTCGTCGGCAGAAGCGCTGACGCACGCGGAGTCGCCGCCGACGATGCCGCGGAACCAGAACCGCTCGTCGCTGATTGTCAGATGCTGGACCATGCCCAGGCAACTCCAGCCTGATGGCAGGACCGGTCGGCGAAACTGGTCGTTGGTGAGGCCCTCGAGGATGCCCAGCACGTGATTGCGCTGGATGGTCAGCGAGGCGAGCAGGGCGCTGGTCTCCGGCCGGATGTCCTGGGTGATCATTGCGGGCCTCCCTGGCTCAGCTGTAGTGTTCGTGATTGTCGTACCTGGTCTTCACTGCCACGACGAACACGGTCGCCACTTATGGACACCAGAACATCCGCGAGCCGCCGCCACCCTCAAGCCATCCTCCAGGCGGTAGGACAGCACGTTTCTGAGATCGTGCTGATGCAAGTTCAAGGCACGGGTCGCGTGCTCTTAGGCACGTAGTCGGCGAAGTGGTGAACATGGCCGTCGCCGGTCCACTCTGCCCGCAGACGGGTCCTCTTTTCTGCCTGGCGCAAAGCCGATAGCAGTCGGCGGTTGGCGTCTCGGGCGTCTGTGCCGACCATCACTCCGGATGTGCAGACCGTCCGCAGTGCTGGTAACCGCCGCGTCTTCGATCACGTGCAGGAGGACGGGCCGAACGGCCGCGAGGTTGCTGAGCTGAATTCGGCGATGACCTGAACCGGGTCACGTGTTCAGGGTGCCGCGATTACATCGCCCACGCGGTTCCGCGGACGAAGCAAGCAGCATGAATAGCGGCGTTAGTCAGCCGGTACGTACCGAGCACACGGCTGCGGCTCCGGCGCGCTGCAGGAAGTTCGACCTCGCGCTGTTGCCGAGCACTGCCGCATGCCGGTTCGGATCACGGAATCCGCCTTTGTGATCTTGTTCAGCCCGTGAGACGCAGTCCCTGACGGCGGCCTCGGCTCCGCCACTACCCGCAGGACGGTCATCCGGCCCGCGCACAGCCACCGCTGGCCCTGCGGTATTCGGCTGATCCTGCGGCATTTGCCCACCTGATCGGTTTGGCGCGTTTACCCTCAGCCCTGTGAGCTCGTACAGGAGGCAGGCCGGCCCGACGGAGGCGGTGAGGCTTGGCAGGCGGGCTCGCCAGGCGTCAACTCACCGGCGTCCTACCAGCCTGATCCAGCAGGTGGGCCTGGCCCGCCTGGCGGGCGGCAGATCCTGGCAGCTTGTTCATGAGCTGGCCAAGTTCGGCATCATCGGCGTCCTGGCCGTCCTGGTCGCCGATATCGGCACCAACCTGCTGCACTTCCAGGCGGGCATGGGCCCGCTCACCTCGAACGTAATCGCCACCGTGGTGTCCACGGTCGTCTCCTACCTCGGCAACCGCTACTGGACATTCCGGCACCGCCAGCACACCAGCGTGAGCCGCGAGGGCGTCCTGTTCTTCTTCCTGAACGGCCTCGGGCTGGCGATCCAGCTCGCATGCCTCGGGTTCAGCACCTACGTGCTGCACCTGCACGGCAAGCTTTCCTACAACGTCTTCCTGGTCATCGGCATCGGGCTGGCCACCGTATTTCGCTACGCGGCCTACAAGAGGTGGGTGTGGCGGGTCCAGCCGTCAGCAGCCGCGGCCGCCGTGCGGCCGCGCCGCGAGCCGGTCCTGCGCTGAGTCATGTCGGCCGCCACCGTGAAGCCGAATCTCAGCCCGCGTCCGGCGAATAGCCGGAGAAGAATAGCCGGAGAAGTTCGCGCTGTGGCCACGTCGGCGCACGTCAGGGCACCGGCGGCAGATATCTGGAAATCCCTACGGCGTGGATGCGTCCTCGCCGGGCCCGCATCCCGGACTCCCGCCGCTACCGGCGAAAAATTGCCGACTACCGCCTGAAGCAGATCAGGTTCCCGGACTCCCCTTGACGCGGGCGCCAGCGTGCTCAGCGGTCTCCGCATTACAGCCAGTCGGCAATCGAGCCGCGCCGAATCGGCAGGGAGTGCGCTAGGTCGGCGATCAGATCATGCTAAGTGAATTGCGCCGCTCGGCGCCCGGTGCGCGCGATCCGCCGTTCGGTGCACTTGTGAGCGTGTTGGCCATGGTGCTTTAGCACGTGCATACCAGGTCGTTCTGGGCCGCGGGGCCGAAGGCCGCAGGGGATTCGGTGCGGCGCTTGGAGCCGAGTGCGGGGCAGCCGAGGGAACTCGGCTCCTGGGCTGCGCTATGCGTCGCCCGGTGCTGGACAGCCTCTATGCCGCCCGCGATGTCCCATTGCCGGCCAACGCGCGCCGGCCGGCCTGTCTGCACCGTGTTCCGCTTACCGAGGACGAGATGCGCTCATCGAGGCGATGCTGGCCGAAACCCTCCGGACGCCTGGAGGCGACCAAGCTCCTGATAGCGCAGCGGGTCGGGGGATAGGGCCGGCAGTGCCAGGGGGCCTCCTGTCAGTGAGCTGCGCAGGACCGGCGGCATCTCGGACGTCACACCCATCATGGCCCGGCCACAGTTCATTGCACGACATTCCCGCCCCGCCCGGCCACGGACTGAGGTCAGCCGGGCGCATAGGTGAGGATCACCGACCCGTTCTCCAGCCTCCTCTCGCCGGTGAGCCTGAGGTCGAGCCCGGAGGTGTCCACGTCCTCGAACAGCCGTTGCCCTGCGCCGGCCACGACGGGCATGATCCAGAAGCGGAACTCGTCGATCAGGTGGTCTCGCAGGAGCGTGTCGTCGAAGCGGCTGGTGCCGTATTTGATCAGGTCCTTGCCGGGCTGGTCCTTCAGCCGGGCGATCGCGCTGGATGGGTCGGGCCCGAGGAGGGTGGCATTCCATGCCGTCTCGGTTAGCGATCGGGATGCGACGTACTTGGGCATTGCGTTGATGAGGTCGATGTAGGGGTTGCCAGCGATGTTGCCCCAGTTCGCGAAGAACTTCTCGTAGGTCACTCGGCCCATGACGAAGCCGTCGTAGTTGCCCAGCTCCTCTATGGACAACGCCGTTGCCTCGGCGTCGAAGTTGGCCCACCGCTCGGGCGCTTCGATGACGCCGTCGAGCGAGACGAGGGTCGATTCGATCAGTTTGCGCATTGTCGTTCTCTTTCTCGAGTATTCCAGTGAGCTCGTTGTCGATTTCGGGACCGGCAGGACGCCGCCCCCCGAGGGGGTGGCGAAGGTCATCACTGCACCGGGCTGAGGCCGGCGGCAGTGAGCAGGTAGGCGTCCCGGTCGTCGCCGGGTCCGGTGACGATGTCGACGATTGCGGTGCCCACCTGCTCGGGGGTGAGCGCCGGGCCGAGGCCGTTGAGGAAGGCGGGGATATCGACGCCCTGCCTGGCGGCGTAGGCGGCGACTGCGGCCGCGCCCAGGTCTGTCTCCGGGGTGAGCTGCGGCAGCACGGAGGTGAACCTGATGCCGAGAGCGCTGCGGCCGGACTCCGCGGCGGCATAGGAGGCGATGAACCGGATGGTGGCCTTGGCTCCGGCATAGCCGCCGCTGAGCGGCGAGCCGTTGACCGCGGCCCCGCTGGAGACGGCGACGACCACGCTGCCCGGCTGCAGGGGAAGCAACAGCGCCTCGCGGGTCCAGTTGAACACCTGCTGCGTGTCGACTTCCCAGTTGCGGCTGAAGGTCTGCCAGGTTTGCCGGTGGATCGGCCGCGGCAAGGGAGCCGCCCCGGCGTTGAGGACCAGCGTCCGGGGACGGTGCTCGTCGAGCAGCAGGCCTGCGACCACTGGGTCGGTGGCGTCAGCGGAGACGGGGGTGAAGGTGTCGCCGAGTTGTGCGTGTAGTTCCTCGAGCCGGGCGCGGTCGCGGGCGACCCCGACGACGTGTGCGCCCTGCTTGGACAGGGCGATGGCGATGGCGCGGCCGAATCCCCGGCTGGCGCCGGTAACCAGTGCCGTCGTTTCGGAAAGTTCTTGCGTTGACATGTGGGACTCCCTTGATGTGTTCGGTTAAAGCTCGGCGGGTGCGGGCTGGGGCTCCTTGACGGTTGTCCTGGCGACCGCCGTGGCTAGCTCGTTGCGGCGGACGAGGAGGTAGGTCACCGGGACCGCGGCCACGCCGATTGCGCCGAGGGCCCAGAAGGCCCATTGGAAGCCGCTGGTGAGTGCGGCGGCCGGTGCGGTGCCCTGGTGGAGCAGGGTGCTGGCGTGGGTGGCGGCGATCGTGGACGCTATCGCGACGCCGACCGCCCCGCCGAGCTGCTGGGAGGTGTTGAGGAGCCCGGAGGCAAGGCCGGCCTCATGTCCGGCGACTCCGGCCAGCCCGGCGATCGAGACCGGGATGAAGGCAAACGCGGTGCCGATCCCGACGATGATGAAGGGTCCGGCCAGGCTGGCCCAGAAGTGCCCGTGTACGGGCACCTGAGTTGACCACAAGATCCCGCCGCCGATCATCGCCATGCCAGCCGCCATCACGAGCCTGGCCGAGCCGCGGGTGACCAGCGCCTGCGACAGGCCGGCGAAGGCGACCGAGATGAGCGCCATCTCCAGCCAGGCGAGGCCAGCCTTCAGCGCGGAGTAACCGAGCACCTGCTGCATGTAGAGGGTGCCGATGAAGATGTACGCGAAGAAGCTGCCGCCGAGCAGCGCGCCGACCGCGTTCGCGCCCGCCAGCGTCTTGTTCTGGAAGATCCGCAGCGGCATCAGCGGCGCCTCCACGCGCGTCTCGATGACCACGAAGGCGGCGAGCAGGGCGGCGGACACCGCGAGCAGCGTCACCGTCCTGGCGGTACTCCAGCCGACCTGCGGGGCGGTGGAGACCGCGTAGACGAGCAGCGACAGGCCGCCGGTCACCGTAACCGCGCCGAACGGGTCGTAGCGCCGCCGCGCGGTGGCGAGCCGGCTCTCCGGCACGACGCGCGGGGCCAGCGCCAGCGCCGCCGCGCCGATCGGGACGTTGAGGAAGAAGATGTACTGCCAGCCGGCGTAGCGGGTGAGCAGACCGCCGGCCATCACCCCGACGGCCGCGCCGCTCGCTCCGATGGCGCCCCACACGCCCAGTGCCTTGTTCCGGTCGGCCCCTTCCCGGAACATGTTCATCACGATCGACAGCGCCGCTGGCAGCACGATCGCCGCGCCGAGCCCCTGCAGGAAGCGCATCGCGATCAGGAACCCCTCCGATGTCGCCAGCCCGCAGCCGAGTGAGGCCGCAGTGAACACGAACAGGCCGGCCATCAGGATGCGGCGGCGCCCCAGCAGGTCCGCGGCGCGGCCGCCGAGCAGCAGGAAGCCGCCGAAGGTGAGCGCATAGCCGGTAACGACCCACTGCAGGGCCGATTCCGGCATGTGCAGCTTGCGGCCGATGGTCGGCAACGCGACGTTGACGATCGCAAGGTCCGCGACCGTCATGAAGAACGAAACAGCCAGCACCGCGAACGCACGCCAGCGACGGACCTGATTCAAACCCTGACCG
>DASXIA010000416.1:0-6928 GCA_036488155.1 Streptosporangiaceae bacterium
CGGCGCGATGAGTCCGGCTGCCGCCGGATCTGTCCCGCGTATGTCGGGAGTCGGCTTGCAAGAGAAGGAGGTCAATCATGGGCACGCTGGTGACCTACCGGCCGCACGACGCGGTCGCGATTATCACAATGGACGACGGCAAGGTGAACGTGCTGTCCCTGGCGATGCTCACCGAGCCTGACAACGCCCTCGATCGGGCCGAGGCCGACCGGGCGGTGGTCGTCCTGACCGGCCGGGACGGGGTGTTCTCGGCGGGCTTCGACCTGCCAGTCCTTCGCGCGGGCGGAACGGAGGCGGCCGATCTGCTGCGCGCCGGATTCGACCTGGCGGCGCGGCTGGTGGCATTCCCGAGCCCAGTCCTGGTCGCCTGCCCGGGCCACGCCGTGGCGATGGGGGCGTTCCTGGTGCTGTCCGGCGACTACCGCATCGGGGCCAGCGGCCCCTACAAGATCACAGCCAACGAGGTCGCCATCGGCATTACCATGCCGCACGCGGCAGTGGAAATCTGCCGCCAGCGCCTAACCCCGGCTTGCTTCAACCGGGCGGTCGTCATCGCCGAGGTCTTCGCGCCCGACGACGCGGTCGCTGCGGGATTCCTGGACCGGGTGGTGCCGGCCGCGCAGCTAGCAAAATACGCGGCGGGAGCCGCTGCCGACTTGGCGAGGCTCGACCTGGACGCGCACGCGGCCACCAAGCTGCGCGCACGGCGGCTGGCGGAAACGGCACTGCGGGAAGCCATTGACGCCGACGATGCAGCATTCCGGGCACAGCTTGCCGCACAGCCCGCAGGCGGCGCAGAGCGGGTTCTGAGCGACAGGCCGTGATCGGCATGTCAGCCCGATTCCCGGCCGCCGATGAGACTCAGTTGAGGAAATAAATTAGCTGGTAGCCCACGTAGGATCCGGCTGTGCCCAGAGCCAAACAGCGGACCGCGCAGCTGCGCGAGCACATCGTGCAGGTTGCGGTCGCGATGCTGGCCGCTGACGGGGTCGAGGGCTTCACCACCCGGAAGGTCGCCGAACAGGCACAGACGTCGCCGCCCGCCGTCTACGAGCTGTTCGGCGATAAGGCTGGCCTGGTCCGGGAGGTTTTCTTCGAGGGCTTCCGGCTCCTCGGGGACCGCTTCGGCAGGCTGCCGGAATCCGATGACCCACGCGCCGACC
Source organism: Streptosporangiaceae bacterium (assembly GCA_036488155.1). Lineage (GTDB taxonomy): Bacteria > Actinomycetota > Actinomycetes > Streptosporangiales > Streptosporangiaceae > JAJYUU01. Next base: position 1,164 of record DASXIA010000416.1, read on the forward strand.
TGCTCCGCGCGGTCCAGGTGCTACGGACCTTCGTCCGGAACAACTCGGTTCTGGCACAGGTCATGTTCTCCCGGCCGTTCGCCGACTTCGATCCCGGCCCGGCCGAGCTGGAGGCCGGGGCGGTCACCCGGGAGTTCATCGTGCACCGGGTCGGGCGCTGCATTGACGCCGGGATCATCGACGGCGACCAGGTGGACATCGCCCACGGGATCCTCGCCCTCGCCCAGGGGCTGGCCGCGCAGGAAGCCGCCGGGTGGCTCGGTTCCACCAGGGCGTCGGTGAACCGCCGGTGGGACCTGGCAGTCCACGCCCTCCTCGCCGGCCTCTCAGCGCAGCGATCGCCGTGATGGCTCCTGAGCGGGACCCCGCCGACCGTGACTAGGGTGCCGATCACTCCCGCCATCGCAGCGACAGCTCGGGCTCCGTCACGCCGGTCAGCACCGCTGGCAAGCAGATCAAGGTCGGGAACGGACCGGACGCTGTAGCGATTGCAGCCCAACCACGTCGGCCGGCAACGGCGGATACGGCGCCAATGATCAACGCGGCCACGCCGCGGATCGAGCGGTCAGCTGATTATCTCGGAGCCGCGCGGGTGGCTCGGAGGCAGATACCAGACGCGGCACGCAACTCCGCCGGCCATCAGCGGCTGCACGTGGCTGATACCCGGTCACTGCGCGTTCCGCCCACAAGAAGCGCGGACCGCCCCCCGAGCTCTACGAGTTCCCGGGACGCTCCTGCTGATCACGATCGTTCATGTCGGCATGCTCGTGATCAGCCGCTGACGGCAGAGGCTCCTGCGCCGCGCCGTCGCCCACGAGCATGGCAAGGACGTCGCCGATGGCGGGCTCCTGGGTGGCGGGTTCGGGCAGCGGCAGCTGCGCCTGGATCTGGTAGCGGTTGCGGCGGCCGTGCTTGTGCTTGACGACGTACCCGGCGGCGGTCAGGTCGGTGACGATCGCGTGGGCGCTGCGCTCGGTGATGCCGAGGCTGGCCGCGGCGTCGCGCAGCCGCACGCCGGGGTCGCGGGCGATGCACAGCAGCATCCTGGCGTGATTGGTTAGGAAGCTCCAGCTCTCCACCCTCAGAAACCTACCACGCAATTCTAGAAATAGATTGCGCGTTTCTGACTTCATGCGTACGCTGAGATCAGACCCGGTCAGTCAGCAGCCGACGGCTGCAGCAAGTCCGGGTCACTCAGCGAGATGCCAGGCCGGGTTTCCGCGGCCCGCTCTCACTGACAAAGGAAACACTGCCATGACCGACCAGCCAGCCTCCCAGGGCGCGATCAGCACGCTGCCGCCGCAGTCTGCCAACGGCACATCCCCCCAGCTGCCACCGGCGCCAAGCCCGCCTAAGTCCGGGCGGACGCGCACCCGGATCAGCAGGATGCGCACCAGCCTCATCGCCGGCTTCGCCGGCCTGATCATAGTGATGATCTTCATCATCCAGAACCCGCACGCCGTCAGCATCACCTTCCTGGGCGCGCACCTGCGGCTGTCACTGGCCGTGGCGCTGTTCCTCGCCGCCATCGCCGGCGCATTGCTCATGGCCGCCGCGGGCACCGCCCGGATCACCGAGCTGCGGCGGATCATGCGCCGCGACCGCCGCACCCCGCCGGCCAGCTGACACCAGCCCACGCTCACCTCGCGCACGTCACTAATTAAGGAGCCCGTCATGGGCATCATCGGCTGGATCGTTCTCGGACTCGGCGCAGGCCTGCTCGCCAACATGCTGATCCCCGGCAAAAGACAGCAAGGCCTCATCCTCACCTGCCTGATCGGCATCGCCGGAGCCCTCGGCGGCGGCTGGGCCGCCACCAAGATCTTCCACATCCACACCCTGCACGGATTCTTCAACGCCTCCACCTGGCTCACCGCCATCGCCGGCGCAGCCATCCTGCTGCTCGCCTACCACCTGATCACCCGCCAGTCCCGCGGATCCCGGCCGCGGTCCCGCCGCTACGCGCACCGCTGACCTGGACAGGCCCGCCGGGCCGGGGCCGCGTTCCGAGGACCCGGCCGGGCGAGTACGCACGGCCAGGCTTGTGTTTATGAACGGCCTGCCATCCTGCGGTTCGCCGCATTAGCGATCTCCGCCGGCGCAGGCGCGTGTGTCTTCTACGGCATGGTGAAGGCGTTTGGAAATCCATTCCGTCAGATATTCCACTGCTCAGCCAGAGCCCGCAGGCCGGACCTGAGGCATCGCCTGCCATGCCAAGCAGACTCTCGGCCTCGTTCAGAGGCGGTCTAGCTCGCGACGCCGGTCGAGGCTGATGGATTCTTCGAGCCGGTCCAGGCTGGCTGTGACGTCCTCGCCTCGGTGACAGTCAACTCAGGAGCGAAGCATCTGGGTGAGCGGATCGGGGAACGCCTAGGCGTTTCCGGGGTAGCGATGCCGTCGACGGAGGTCAGCAGCTGCTCGCGCTTTCGTCTCGCCGGCCGATGAACGATCATGAGTTCGACGGTTCACGGCTAAACCGGTCCGGGGTGTTCGGCGCTGGCGGTGACGGGGCGTGCCTGGCCTCTCCTAGCGAAGTACCGGCCGAGCGCCACCGATCCGAGGATGCCCAATCCGGTCGCAACCAGAGGCAGGATCTGATCGTAGTTATAGGCGGTCGAGAATCTAGTCTGGCGGATGATGAGCGCTGTCACGGCGGCTTGGATCAGAAACAAGGCCGCCCACAAGTAGCTGATAACATACATTCCGGTGCGGAAGTCCTGGTAGGTGCTCCACATCTTGTCAAAGGTCGCCATGCCGTCATGGGTGCCGTCCGTGCCATACCGCTGGGCCATGTAGAAGACCACCGGTTTCCGGGCCAGTACGCACGAGCCCAGGAAGATCAGTCCGATGAGGGCGGTGGCCGCGCAATCCTTGTAGAGCAGCACCTTGGGATTCGTGCTGCCGATGAGGGCGATGATCGCGGATATGGCGGTAAATGCGAAGATCGATGCCGAAGCGCCGCTGAACTTGCGCGCTTTGACCCAGATCGCCAGCCCGCCCACCACCGGGCCGATACTGCCGACTAGATAGCTGACAACGTCGCTCGCGCCTAGCCCTTTGGCAAGGTGGAACAGCCCAATACTGCCGCCGATTTCTATCACGGTGACCAGAGCGTTGAAGACCATCCCCTTCCTAGCGGGATGATCCTTAAGCCCCTGAGCAATCTCGTCATGCACAGTCGGCACGTTGGGGGTCACGTCCTAACGGTACGTGAATGGCACCCTGATCAGTTGTCATCCCATAAGGAAACAATGCTTGAAACCTGCGGATCTGCCGGGAAGGGCGAGCCCGGCGGATGCTGGCTGAGGCGCTGCGGGCCGAGCCACCCGTGCAGGGCTTAGGGGTTGGGTGGGCCGAGGTAGGGGAAGTGGGCCAGCAGGTCGTCGTGCGGTTTGACGCCTTGGGGATTGGCCCGCCCATGGGTCATGAAGATCATGCGGGCGGAGAAGACGTCGTCGGTCATGACCCGGCCGTTGGGGTAGCTGGCGGGCATGGTGCGGTTGTAGTGAAGGATGTCGGGCAGCAGGGTGCGGGCCGCAGCGGTGGCTTCGCCCGGTGAGTAGCCATGCCGTTGCAGCGCTTCGGACAGCGGCTGCAGGTAATTCTTGACGTCGTCGACCGGGTCGGTGGAGTTGAACTCGTCTTTGATCTCGTCCGGATTGAGGATCGGGTTAAACGACGGGTTCCCGGCCCGGTCCATCTGTACGAGCAGGCCGTCGCGGCGCAGGCTAATAGTGTTCCACGCTCCTATCAGCGGCCCGCGGCCGAGCATCTCGTTGGGTACCTCCAAGACGATGGACAGAATGTTGGCGCCCGCGAAGGTGTCGTTCCCGGTCCACTCGAAGTCTCCCGCCTGGCCACCGGCCAGCCAGTGCAGGACACCCTCAGCGTCGGCGAAGAAGGGGTCGCTGCGTTTGCCGATGAACAGCCGGCACGGGCCGGCCTGAACGGTCCCGGCCGTGGCGTCGAAGCCCACCTCGGTGGCCTCGATGAGCACGTCGCCACGCGGTTCACGTGTCTGCGCATCGCTGCCCGTGGCGTAGTAGGCGGTGGCGGTTTGGCATCCGGCTTTGACCTCGGAGAAGGTGAAGCTGAATGCAGCGTCCGCCAGTGAGTCACCGTTGTTGTCGATGTTGAACCGGTAGACCGCATCGGGGTGGAACCCGTCACCTTTCATGAAGGGGTTGGAGTTCAGGATCAGCACGGTCCGGTCGGAGTTGACGGGCGATGCGAAGACGAAAAGCTCGGTGAGGTCCAGGCGGGCATCGTCGCCGGGGTGCTGGAGGTTGGCTGCGCTGAAGTGGTTGGACATGGTGGCTCCTTCGTTGGTGGTACTTCCTCAGGGTTAAAGCTGCGCCAGGTAGAGCCGCACCGGGCATCAGCCCGGATGGAAGCCTGCACGTCGTCAGATCAGCTATGCGTGACGATGCCCTGGCCCTCTGCTGATCGGGTTGCTGAGATCTCAGTCGAGGCGCGAGACCTGGTAGTGGGCGATACGCCATTGGTCGGCGTCCTGGCGGATGATCACGCTGAGGTACACGGTGAGGGTGGCGCGGTCGCTAAATCCGAAGTGGACAGTGAGGTAGCCGAGCACCAGGTCATCGCTCAGCGCGCGGGTTTCGCGGAGGGTGTAGGCCGCGGTCATTCCCGTGGGCTGGGCGGCGTAGTACTCGGCGACGCCCGCCTGCCCCACGGTGTAGGGATGCAAGCCTTGAAAGATCGCGTCCGTTGTGAACAGCGCGGCGACTTGTTCCGGCTGGTGGGCGTCTACTGCGGCCTTCCACCGGGTGAGGACCGCGTCCAGCAGGTCGGCCTCGTTGGTTGATGTCTGAGTGCTCGTGACGTCGCCGCTCTGCGGGTCGCTGGGGTGCGCTGTCAGTGGCGTCACCGTGTCGTGTCGCCAGACGCGCAGCGGCATCGACGACAGGATGCTCTCCAGATCGGTTGCGTCTGCGGCCTGGAACAGGCCCCAGCTACGCCACTCGCCGTCGTGCAGCGGTGGACGCCAGAGCCGTAGCAGGTGTCCTTGCGCGTCCAGTTCCCGAGATCGTGCCGCCTCCCGGATCCGCATCGCGTCGACCTGAGCGTCCGTGGTGCCTTCGGGCACCGTAGTCACCATGTCGACCAGGAATTCCATCGTCATCTCCTTCGGTCATCGGGCGGTCCGTACCAGGCTGGGTACGGGTCCGAGATAGTGCTCCGTCTCCTTGGTTGGCTGGTCAGTGACCAGCGCTCTGGCCGCCGTCGACGTGCAGAATCTCGCCGGTCACGAACTCCGCGGTCTCCAGATACGCGATTGCTTCGACGATGTCGCCGACGTCGCCCATCCTGCCGACCGGATGCAGCGCAGCGAGCGTGTCGTGGGTCTCTTCGGCATGCATGGGAGTGCGGATGATGCCTGGCGACACCGTATTGACGCGGACGCCGGAAGCTGCGTACTCGATGGCCAGCGACCGGGTAACCGCGTTGAGGCCGCCCTTCGTCAGCGACGCGAGCGCGGACGGGACAGCGGTGTTGGCGTGGTCGACGAGGCTGGTGGATATGTTGACCACATGTCCGCGCCGAGTGCCGCTGTTGCGCAGCATGGCTGCGATGGCTGGCCGGGTGACGCTGAAGAATCCGCGCAGGTTGACGCCGGTGACATAGCAAAAGTCAGCATCGGTGTAGTCGGTGAACGGCTTGGCCACGAACACGCCAGCGTTGTTAACCAGTGTGTCCACCCGGCCGAAACGTTCGACCGCCCGATCGACCAGACGTGCGCCGGT
>DASXIA010000053.1:0-16006 GCA_036488155.1 Streptosporangiaceae bacterium
CAGCGCCTTGAAGGAGCTGAAGCCACCGAGGAAGAGCCCGCCCGGAGGCTGCCCGGCAGATGAAGGCTGGCGGTAGCCGTAACTGCTGGCATCGGCAAGGCTGGTGACGCCGAAACCGTACTCGATCGTCTGCAGGACCCCTTGCTCCTGGCTCGGCGTGGCCTGGCTGGTGTAGACGAAGCCTCTGGCGGCCATGCACTTTTGCGTTAGCAGCGCTTGAGCCTCCGCCAGCGCTGTCTGCTGGAGGCCCGCAACGTCCGCGTAGGAATCCAGCGGCAGGCTGACGGTCTGGCCTGAGGTTGCTGACGGAATCGGCGGAACACTTATCTTCGGCCGGCCCTTGGACACGGTCCCTCCGGGCACCGCAAGGAAGCCTCCGCCGGGACCGGCGACGATGAAGACATGGCCGCGAGCGAGCGGCCCTGATGGCACCTGCCCCCTGCCGCGATGCCCGACGCTCCCCGCCGACGAACATGCCGCGAGCACGCAGATGCACAGCAGCCAGGCGACCTGCCCGCCATAGCGGCTGACCAGGCGGCCTTTCTCGGCGCGGTCAGCGGCGCAGCGCATCGGCGGGCTCGATGGTACTCGCGCGCAGCGCAGGGTACAGGCCGGCTAGGAGGCCTATGACAGCACCGGCAGCGGGAGCGACGAAGACGATGCGCGAGTCGAGCAGCGCCGTCCAGTGCTCGGAGATGGTCACCGCGATGGCGACGAGTACGCCGAGGCAGGCTCCGACGAGACCGCCGAACAGTCCGAGTGCTGTGGACTCGGCCAGGAACTGGATTGCGATATGCCGGGGTCTGGCGCCGAGAGCGCGGCGCAGGCCGATCTCGCTGGATCGCTCAAGCACCGCCACGAGCGTCGTGTTGGCGATACCGACAGCACCGATGACCAGTGCGACTCCGGCCAGTGCAAGGAAGACGGCATTGAAGCTCGCCGTCACCGACTTCCTGAGCTGGGCAGGGTTGACCGGCGCCGTCGCGGTCAGCAGCTTCGGATTATCCGGTCGCAGCGCCACGGCTGCCTGCTCCGCGACGACTTGAGCAGCCCCGAGCCTGGTGTGGATCAGCATCTGGGCCGGGCTGGCGGGCTGCGGAGAGCCCCACAGGCGCAGCGCGGCGCTCTCAGGTACCGTCACACCGAGGTTGAGCTGCGGTAGCCGCGGATCGTCGGCCAGGATGCCGACCACGGTAAACGGCTGGCCGCCGATGAAGACAGCGGGCTCGTTCACCAGGCTGGAGATGCCGAGCTGCGCCGCGGCGGTCTTGCTAAGCACCGCGACGTCTTGCGCGGTGGCCTCGTGGAACTGGTTGAACAGCACACCAGCGGCGAGCTGCGCGCCGCTGGCAACCAGGGCTCCCGGACTAGCCGCCGTGACTGGCAGGCCGACCTTAGTTCCGTCGGCGCTAGGCGGCAGCGCGCTCACGGATATCTGGCCGAAGTTCACCGGCCACCAGACTCCGGCAGCCACAACTCCGTGGATGCGGTCGGCCAGCGCATCGGCATTCGTGGGGAAGTCCATCGTGCGGCCGGCGGGCCCGCTACGGGCGCCCGTGTCGTTTACCGTCACCTGAGTGGCGTCCTGGACATTGAATTCCTTGCCGATCTGCCCGGCAGCTGTCTGCGAAAGCGCGACGATGGCGACGAAGCCGCCGATGCCCGCAACTGTGCCGAGCACGGTCAACACGGAGCGGCCCGGACGTTGCAGGAGCCCCGCTATCGCCTCGCCAGCCAGATCCGCCGGGCGGAACCGGGACGGGGCCTTCACCGATCGCCTGCGCCTACCTGCCCGGGCGCGCATGCGAGCCCCCGTTCCGTTCGCCGAAATGTGCTCCCGGATCTTCCTGCGTCCAAGGATCTCGCCGGTCCCGGAGCACCTTCGGATCATGTGGCAGAGCCGGGCCCTGTTCCGACAAACTGCCGTCGCGAATCCTGATCTGCCGCTGAGCCAGGGCGGCGACCACCGGGTTGTGAGTGATCACCAGAAGTGTCGCTCCCTGGCTGTGCAGCGCGCCGAGGAGATCGGTCAGTTCCTCGGTGGCAGCGGTATCGAGGTTTCCTGTCGGCTCATCGCACAGCAGCAGCGACGGGCGGTTGACTAGGGCGCGCGCGATCGCGACCCGCTGGCGCTCTCCGCCTGACAGCTCCGTCGGCAGTGCGTGCGCCTTCCTCGCCAGGCCGACCCCGCCGAGTGCGGACATAGCCTCGGCGTACCTCTGCCGCCGCGGCACGTCCGCATAGACCAGGGCCAGCATCACGTTCTCGACCGCGGACCGATGCGGCAGCAAGTGGAATGACTGGAAGACAAACCCGATGTGCCGGGCACGGACAGCCGCGCGGTCGCGCTCGGAGGCGTGGCCGAGGTCGATGCCGTCGATCTCCAGCTTGCCCTGGGTGGGCCGGTCCAGCAGGCCGAGCAGGTTAAGCAAAGTTGACTTACCGGACCCCGACGGGCCGGTGATGGCCACGTGCTCGCCACGTCTGATGACCAGGTCGGTCCGCTTCAGCGCCTGGACCGGGGGCGGCCCTGAGTAGGTGTAGCCGACGGCCGACAGCTGAATTACCGGCGGCTCACCCGACGCTGAAGTCATTGTCCGGACCCTGGCGGATGGACGGCCGATCGCGGTCGGCCGGCAGTCGCGTAGTTCTCGCCGGTGATCACCCGGTCGCCTGCCGCCAGCGCATCTGGCTGCAGCGGTATTACCTGCAGCAGGCCGTCGCCCGATGTTCCAACCCGCACGGGGACCTTCACCGCAGTAGTGCCGGCGAGCTTCGAGACATACGTCTGGCCGTTGGTACTCGCGAAGACGGCGGCTTCCGGTACCGCCAGCACGGCACCGTGGCTGCGTGCCGCAGTGATCACCAGCGAGAGGTCCTGGCCGACCAGGGACATGGGCAGCGGACGATCCGGCCTGATGCCCACTCGAACATAGAGGCCGCCGGAGACAGATGCCTTGCTGGCGGTGCTGTGTGACACCGAGGTGATGCGGCCTCCGATCCTGGCGCCCCCGCCAGGCTCCGTGATGGTGACTTTCATGCCGGGCCGGACGACGCTGGCGTCGCTCGGATTTACCTGACCAGAGATAGAGGGAGTGCCGATCGCTAGCTTCAGCGCACTGGCGCTAACCGGCTGACCGACAGCGGCGCTCAGGCTGACGATTCGGGCTGGCAGTCGCGGAACGAAGGTGTACTGCCCGAGCGGGACTACCGGGCCGCGGTCAGCCTTCGGGCCGGCAGTGACCTCCTGCGGCGTGTAGCCGATGCTTTTGTAAAAGGCGGCGACCGCTGCGGACGTGCCGTGCCCGAAGAAACTGCTGGCGTCCGTGCCGATCGAGTAGCCGAGCGACTCCATGTCGGCCTGCAGTTGCAGTACATCGGGGCCGGTCTCGCCAGGCTCAAGGTTCCGGTAGGCAGGCACCGTGCCCTGCAGCACGAAGAACGGCTGTCCGGCTACCTCGAGCAGCACGCTGCCCTGACCGACGGAACTGCCGCTGCGACGGAAGATCCTGGTAACGATCGGCTGGACGTTCTGGTTGCTTGCCGCTGCTCCGCCGCCGGATCCGCCAATCGCCGATGGGCTGAACTCCTTCGGCTGCTGCACCACGGCCTGGCCGAGTACCGTCGTGGTCAGCACCGTCTTCTGCACTGGTTCGGTCAGTTCGGTCGCGGCTGGCGGCCTGGTCTGCGCTGCCAGTTCGGCCGGCGACTTGATGTGCGAAGTCAGCACCAGTGCACCCGCCGCGGCGACGACGACGAGCACGAGAACCGCAACAAGGATGATCCGACGCCGGCGCAGTCGGTCATAAGCAGGGGTCTCGTCCACTGCTGAGTCCACCACTGTCACCCCAACTGGCGAAGCCTGCCATCGCGCTGGGCGCACGCCGATCCGGCTACTGCGCTAGCAAGCAACTCGCTACGGGTGTTCGGTAGCCGGCCGGGGAAGTCGCGCGCGGCGACCTCCCGATCTGCCAAGTCGCTTAGCCCCCGAACCACGAATTGCCGACTATGCGCGCAACGTTACAACAAGCGCACAAGTTCTGGGGACTCATTCACTACTGTCCATATTTGCCACGTCCGTCACGTGAGTAAGGGCCACCCGGTCCTATGCGCGGGAGACAACCTCGCCGGGGATGAGTGCCCTTTTCGTCGGGCTAGGGTGCAGCAATGACAAAGTAGAACCGAGCGCTTCCCGGAGCGGCTGGGGTGAATCAGCGTGGGAAGGTTTCACCGACCGGGGAAGAGTCTTCGAGGCTAACTGCGAGACCCTCATCGGCTACCAGTACCTCGCCGTCGAATTCCGCGGCTGCGGCCGCCGCCGCAACGGCCCGGTTGTTGCCTGGCCAGAAATGAGTGAGCATGAGCCTGCGGGCACGGGCCTGACGGGCCCAGCGGCCTGCCTCGGCGGAGGTCATCAGGTTGCGCACCGGTCGCTGGTTCTCGCCGTCCCGGTCGGTGGCCTCAATGATGAACAGCTCGGCATCTCGGCCGAGGTTGGCTAGTACAGGATCCGGGCCAGTGTCACCGGAATAGGCCAGGGCGATCTCGTCGGCCTGCAACCGGATGCCTGCGTTGGGCACGAAGTGCGGCAGTTTCAGACCGGTCAGTTCAAACGGGCCAGCCTGGTACGTGCCGGGCAGCGGATGCCAGTCGAAGACTGTCGTCAGGTCCACGTCCGGCTCCAGTCCTCCGAGCCGGTCAAGCACGCCCGGCGGACAGTACAACGGCAGCCGCGGCGCGCCAGTCGCGCCGTAGAACCGCATCCGGAACAACCCGTGCAGGTCGACGCAGTGGTCGGGGTGCTCGTGGGTGATGGCAATAGCATCCGCGCCGCCATCGGGCCAGTGTGCAAGCAACCGGGGCAGCGTGGCGTAGCCGAGGTCCAGCACCAAGCGGTAGCCGTCCCAGTCCACCGCGAAACCGCTGCAGGCGCGGCCCGGCTCCGGGAAGGCGCCGCAGCTGCCGAGCACTGTGACTCGCCGCATCCCGACAGGATGCCAGACTTAGCCTGCCTCGCCCCCGCGAAGGATGCGTGAAGACTACAGGCGGCGGCGTTAAGAACGCGTCAAGATCATCGGCACCGGCCTCATCCAGCGGTGAACTGGTACGGATGGACGAGATTGAAGATCCAAGTCCGGCTGATGTTGTCTTGCCTGCCTGGCCCGGGTACGCCGACGAGATGGGCGGGGGCCTTGACGGTTCTGGCTGGCCTGGTCCGGTTAGCAGCTCGCGCAGGCGCAGGCGCGGGCTGGCAGCGCCGCTGGCGTTGCCAGCCGGGTTCGGCGCGCTGCTGGTGATAGGCGCCGCCGCGGCGGCAAGCCACGGAAGGCTGTCTGCGGGCTGGGTACTTCTGCTTGTCGCGATCACCGTGACCGCAGGGTCCATGGCGGCAGAGCCGGCCGTCGTGCCGGTGCTGGGCGGCATCGGCTGGCTGACGGTGGCCGGTTTCTCCCGTCCGCCGTACGCCGAGGTTCAGGTGAGCGTGCCTGGAGTGGCGCGCGCCGCGCTGGTGCTCGCTGCCTGCACTGCAGGAGGCGTTGTTGTCGGCGTGATAGTGCGGCACCTGGCGTCATCGTTCACACTGTGGATTGTGGATGTCTCGGCGAGTCAGCTCGCAGGCGACAGCTCCGCGAGCGACAAGCCCGCGAGCCAGCGGCCAGCGGCCCGGAGGCAGCGCCGGATTGCTGACCTCTCGGGCGGCATCGGCGCGCGCCGTGTCCTGGCTGGCGTGCTGCTGGCTGCCGCCGGGCTGCCGCTCCTGACGCTGGCCCTGTCGGCCCACGGTTTGCGCCTGGATCTCGGCGATGACCTGCTCGTTTACCTGGTCGCCGTGGTAGCGGTCGCTGTGGTGGGCGGCTTCTGGCCCGCGGTGCTGGCCGCGGTTACCGCCAGCCTGCTGGTGAACTGGTACTTCACCCCGCCGGTACACACACTGACGATCGCCGACGGTAAGAGCCTGCTGGCCCTGCTGCTGTTCGTGACAGTCGCAGTGACGGTCAGCAGCGTGGTGCACCTCGCTGCCCTGCGTGCCAGGCAGGCGGCCCGGAGCACAGAGGAAGCCGAAGACCTCCTGGCCCTGGCGCAGACCGTGCTGGGCGGTGAGGACACTCCGGCCGCGGTGCTCAGTCACCTCACCGCAAGCCGCGGCGGGCGAGCCGAGTTGCTCGAACGCACCGGCGAGCAGTGGGTGCGCGCCGCCTCGAGCGGTCCGGCAGGGCTCGCCGACCCGGTGGCGCATGCCGCGCCACGTAGCGGTCTGGTGCTCGAGGTCGCCGGCCAGCACCGGCCGCTGTCGCCTCGGTTGCTCGATGGTGTCGCCGCCCAGGTTGCGGCCGCGCTGGACCGTGACCGGCTGCGGACCCAAGCCGCGCAGGCGGAGGCCCTCGCCGAAGGCAACCGCATGCGGACCGCTCTGCTCGCCGCCGTCAGCCATGACCTGCGTACCCCGCTCGCTTCGATTAAGGCCAGCGTCAGCACGCTGCGCCAGACGGACGTGGAGTGGACGGAGGCAGACGAGGCAGCGCTGCTGGCCACCATCGAGAAGTCCGCGGACAGGCTCGACGCGCTCATCGGCAATCTGCTGGACATGAGCCGGCTCACCACCGGGTCCCTGCAGCCGTTCCTGCGGGCAACGGCGATCGACGAGGTGGCCCCGGTAGCGCTGCGAGGCCTTGACGGCGGCAGTGACCTGCAGTTGACGGTTCCCGACGGGCTGCCGCTCGTGCTCACTGATCCCGGCCTGCTGGAGCGGGTGCTGGCAAACTTGTTTGCCAACGCGCTGGCCTACTCGCCGGCCGGCCGGCCTCCGGAGCTGCGCGCCAGCCAGCTGGACGGCAACGTGCTGCTGGAGATCATCGATCATGGTCGCGGCGTGCCGGACGAGGCAAAGGGGCGGATGTTCGAGCCGTTCCAGCGGCTGGATGCTCGCGGCGCGGATCCGTCCGGCGGAACTGGCGTCGGGCTCGGTCTCGCCGTGGTCAAGGGATTCCTCGACACGATGGGCTGCAGTGTGCGCGCTGCCGACACGCCGGGTGGCGGGCTCACCATGCGGGTCGTCCTGCCGTGCGGGGCGGCGGCAGCCAGCTCGCCAAGCCTGACCGCGAGCCCATGACTCGTGTCCTGGTGATCGATGACGAGGTTCCGATCCTTCGTGCGCTGAAGATCAACCTCGCCGCCCGCAAGTACGAGGTGAGCACCGCGGCCGACGGAGCGTCAGGCCTGGCGGCAATGGCCCGTGAGCGACCCGACGTGCTGATCCTCGATCTGGGCCTCCCGGACATGGACGGAACCGACGTGATCAGGGGAGTGCGCGGCTGGAGTTCGACGCCCATCATCGTGCTGTCGGCCTGGGGCCAGGAGAGCCAGAAGGTGGCGGCACTGGACGCCGGAGCCGACGACTACGTCACCAAGCCATTCGGCATGGACGAGTTGCTGGCGCGGCTGCGCGCTGCAGTCCGCAGGGCCGCGCCGGCGCCGGATGAGCCTGTGATCAGCACTGCTGAGTTCACGGTAGACCTGGCCCGCAAGCGGGTCACCAGGGCGGGCGCCGATGTCCGGCTGACGCCGACCGAGTGGCAGTTGCTCGAGGTACTGGCTCGAAACGCCGAGCGGCTCGTCACGCAGCGTCAGCTACTGCAGGAGGTCTGGGGCCCTGGCTACCAGAACGAGGCCCATTACCTCCGCGTGTACATGGCCAGCCTGCGCCGCAAGCTGGAGCCCGACCCGTCCGCGCCGCGATACTTGCTGACGGAGCCTGGCATGGGATACCGGTTCTGTCCCTGATGGCTAGTGCCCGGCACTCGGCATCTCCCCGGCGGGGTGCAGTTCGTAGGCCGGATTGAAGATGGTGGGCTGGCCATGCTGGCTCGTCAGCCGGCCGTGGACGACTATCCGCCGCCCTGGCTGAATGCCGGGAATCTCCCGCCGCCCGAGCCAGACCAGGGTGACGCGTCCGGTGCCGTCCCATAGCTCGGCTTCCATGGTCAGGCTGCCACCGCGTGGTCGTGTGGTCACGGCCCGCAGGGTGCCGGCCAGTTCGACCCGCTCGCTGTGCTGACACTCCGCGATCGGCACGGGCTGGCGGCCGTCGTGCCCGCTGAGCGCGCTGACTTCCTTCCGTACTTCAGCGGCGTGCTGACTCTCCCTGTCGGCCAGCAGCCTGCCGCCCATAAGCGGGTCAGCGGTCTTGGCAGCCCGCGTTGCTGACTGGAGCTGATAGGGCACGCTGGCCACGACGACGCCGCGTTCCAGCAGGAGCCTGGCCTTAAGCCGGAGCGCGCTCTGGTTGTGCAGTGCCTGCTCCCACCAGTGCCCCAGCACGTACTCGGGGAGGTACACGGTGACAATGTCACGCGGGCTCTCCCGGCGCAGCCGCCGCACATACTCGATGACCGGCCGGGTGATCTCCCGGTACGGCGACGATACAACCGTCAGCGGCAACGGCATGGCGCGCCGGTCCCAGTCCTGCTGCAGCCGGACGGTCTCGGCAGCATCCACCTCGACCGTGACGGCCTCGAGCCTGGCGGGCCTGGCGGCGCGCGCGTAGGCCAGCGCCCTGAGGGTGGGCAAGTGCAGCTTGGATACCAGCACAATCGCGATATTGCTGGACGGCAGGGTGAGCGAGACCTCCTCGTCCGGGGTCAGCTCGAGCGCGACACTCTGGTAATGCCGCCGGATACCGCGCATGGTGAGCCAGAGCACGACCATGGCGGCCACGGCGATCCACGCGCCGTCGAGGAACTTGCTGATCACGACGATGACCAGGACAGCTCCGGTAACGCAGGCGCCGAGCGTGTTGACCGCGCGCGACCTGATCATCCGCAGCCTTGCCGCGGACCCGGTGGTCGCGCGCAGCAGCCGGTTCCAGTGCCTGATCATCCCGGTCTGGCTGCACGTGAACGAGACGAAGACGCCGACTATGTACAGCTGGATCAGGCGGGTCGGCGACGCATTGAACGCGACGATCAGCACGATCGCGAACCCGGAGAGCAACAGGATGCCGTTACTGAACGCGAGCCGGTCACCGCGGGTGTGCAACTGGCGCGGCAGGTACCCGTCCCTGGCCAGGATCGAGGCTAGCACCGGGAAACCGTTGAACGCGGTGTTGGCTGCCAGCACCAGGATCAGGGCAGTGAACACCTGCAGCACGTAGAACAGCGGCGAGGAGTAGCCGAATACGGCACGTCCCACCTGCGCTATCACGGTTGGCTGCACGTAACCCCCCGGCGCCCCGATCAGCGCGCCCGCGTGCACGTGGCTGATCAAGGCCAGCGCAGTTACCCCGCCGAACATGGTGACCGCGATGCCGCCGAGCAGGGCTAGCGTAGTAGCGGCGTTCCTGCTCTTGGGCGGCTTGAAGGCCGGCACGCCGTTGCTGATCGCTTCCACCCCGGTCAGCGCGGTGCAGCCGGACGAGAACGCCCGCAGGACCAGGAACATCAGCCCGAGGCCGGCGAACGTGCCGGTGGACTTGATCGCGTAGCCAGCCGTCTCGGCGTGCAGGTGCTGGCCTGTCGCTAGCCGGATCCCGCCCCAGATGATCATCAGCATGACGATGCCGATGAAGCAGTAGGTCGGGACAGCGAAGCCAGTGCCGGACTCGCGCACACCGCGCAGGTTCATGATCGCGATCGCGGCGACCGTCAGGGCCGCGATGAGAGTAACGCGCGAATTAAGCGCGGGAAACGCGGAGGCCAGGTTGGCGACGCCCGAGGAGACCGACACCGCCACCGTGAGCACGTAGTCGACCATCAGCGCGCTCGCGACGGTCATGCCCACCCGCGCGTTGAAGTTGGTGGTCGTTACCTCGTAGTCGCCGCCCCCGGAGGGGTAGGCGTGCACGTTCTGCCGGTAGGACGCGACAACTACCAGCATCAGCAGGCCAACTGCCAGCGCGATCCATGGCGTATAGGCAATGTAGGCGAGCCCGCCGGCCGCAAGGACGAGCAGGATTTCCTGGGTAGCGTAAGCGACCGACGAAAGCGCGTCACTAGCGAAAACCGGCAGCGCGATCTTCTTCGGCAGGAGCGTATGGCCGAGGCGCTCGCTCTGCATGGGCCTGCCGACAAGAAGCCGCTTAACCGTTCCGAAACCCATGGCCACGAGCGCATGGTAGGCCCGTGCAGGCGGGCGGTGCTATCCCTTGCCGCTAATGGATTGCGAGGAGTTACCCGCTGTCAGCCGTTTCGCGATCGCCGGGCCTCGCTGGCTACCGGCGATGAGTGGCAGTGCAGCGAGCCACCTGGACAACAAGCGCGCCGAGTTCCTCAGTAGTCACTTCTGCGGCGCTGGTCATGGCGTTGAACTCGGCGAGCCGTTCGCGCTGCTGCCAGCGCATCTGTGCGGGAGATGTGTCATGAATCCCGGCCAGGTGCCGGTACAGGGGCGGCCGGGCCTGCACCGACCAGTAGCCGAGCATGTAGCGGGCAACGGTCGCCTCGGCATCGGGATAATCAGCCGGGTCCGCGATCGCAAGGATCAGGAAGCCGCCGTCCCGCTCGGCACTGACCCGGCTGCGAGTGGCTGGATCCTCGAGCACGGTGCCTGGCGGAATGCGTTTCACCGCAGTCCACAGTTTCCCGATCAGAACATCCTGGCGGTGCCGCTCGCGGCCCCGGCGAATGTCCGCGGCGAGTGACAATGTTCCGGCGACACGAGCCAGGGCACTAGCGATGACTAGGGTGCGGGCCACCTCAGCTGCAAGCCCGGCCGCGGTAGTCGGGGCCGAGTCGTCACGTGCTCTCATCGCGAGCGGCCTGGTGGTCCGGTCATTAGCTTGCCTGCCTCGCTCGGGGGTATACGCGCTCGGCCGGTTGACTTTTATCTTAGTGAGATTCGTCTCAAAGTCGCCGCTCTCGTCGGCACTTAGTTGGCCTACAGTCCTTATGACCGCCGCCAGCCGGCCACCCGCCTCCAGGTAGCCCCGCAGCAGGCTGGGTACTAGTCATGCTGGCAGCGTGAGCGCAGTAGCGAGGGATTGCACTGGAGGAGCCAGAATGACTCACCCGACCACCCCCAGCCGGGTGCCCGCTGACGCGACACCCGAGGGCGATGCAGTAGTCGTCGGGGCGGGCAAGATCCGGGTGGATGCCTTCATCGACTTCCTGTGCCCGTTCTGCCGGCAATTCGAGCTGTCCTCGCAGAGTGTCCTTGCCGGGCTGACGGCAGATGGCCGAGCGAGCGTTGCCTACCATCCGATGAACTTCCTTGACGAGGCCTCCACCACCAACTACTCAACCCGGGCGGCAGCGGCCTCAGGCTGCGCGGCCGACCAGGGCCGGTTCGTTGACTTCGCGCATGCCCTGTTTGTCAACCAGCCGCCCGAGGGCGGGCCCGGGCTGAGCGACGCGGAACTCGCCGGGCTGGGCCAGAGTGCGGGTCTTGATAGCGCACCGTTCACCGCCTGCTTGTCCGACGGGCGGTACCTGGACTGGCCGGCCTACGTGACTGCGCGCGCCATTGCGGCCGGGGTCGAGGCAACGCCGACTGTGCTGGTGGCGGGCGAACCCGTGCGGGCCGAGGGGCCGGCGATCGCGGCAGCGGTCACTCGGGCGAGCGAGGCACGCTGATGAGCTCCGGCAGATGAGCAACGTTCCGATCATCCCGGCGGCTGCCCAGCCCGCGTGGCTCGATCCGGAGCTGGCGACGCTCACCAAAGCCAGGTTCAGTGATCCCGCCTGGTTCTACGAGAGAAAATTCGACGGCGAGCGCTGCCTGGCCTATCGCTCGGGCGATCGGCTCCGGCTCATGACCCGTAACCAGCAGCAGGTCAACAGCACCTACCCCGAGCTCGCCGAAGCCCTTGCAGCGCAAGACTGCGCAGACTTCATCGTGGATGGCGAAGTCGTGGCCTTCGAGGGCAGCCAGACGAGCTTCGAGAAGCTGCAGCAGCGGCTCGGCGTGCGGAACCCCGGTGCGAGCCTTCGCGCTGCCGTGCCGGTGTACTTCTACCTCTTCGACGTCCTGTGGGCGAACGGCCGGGATGCTCGCGAGCTCCCGCTGCGCGAGCGCAAGCAGGTGTTGCGCGGCCTGCTGTCCTTCGGCAAGCCGATCAGGTACACCACCCACCGCACCAGGAATGGGGAGTCCTATTACGCCTATGCCTGCGCCAGCGGCTGGGAAGGCCTGGTGGTCAAGCGCGCCGACGCCCCGTACCGGCCGGGCCGATCGAAGGACTGGCTGAAATTCAAGTGCCAGGCCGGGCAAGAATTCGTGATCGGCGGCTACACAGACCCCAAGGGCTCGCGGACCGGCTTCGGCGCGCTGCTGCTCGGCTACTACGATCCGGACGGCAGGCTGGCTTACGCGGGGAAGGTCGGGACCGGCTTCAACGACGCCACGCTGGCAAGCCTGGCACGTACGCTGTCTGGCCTGGAGCGGCCACAGTCGCCCTTCGACCGCGGCGCCTTGCCGCGTACTGGGGTGCACTGGGTCGAGCCCAGGCTCGTCGGCCAGGTGGCGTTCAGCGAGTGGACCAGGGCCGGGGAGCTACGGCATCCGCGTTTCGAGGGCTTGCGAAGAGATAAAGCCCCCGAGAGCGTGACACGCGAACAGGCCTGATCGCGAGGCGGCTCACCGCTGCGGCACAGCCCGAGGTATCGCTAGCCGGTGCTCGGGTGTTCGCGGATCGCACGCGCGTCAGCTGGCTCGCCGACCGGCTGGGCGCCGTCTTCGCCGACGATGAGGTGGCTGTGGCTCAGCGCTGAAACCCCGGCCACAATGAGCGCCAGCGCTAGCGCCTCGAGTGCCAGGTCTTCCGTGCCGGCCTGGAAGCGCTCGCCGAACAGGAAGATGCCTAGCAGGCTGGCTGAGAGCGGATCGAGAATCGTGAAGCCTGGCTGGGAGGCGGCGAGCGGCCCCGCGGCCAGCGCATGCGAGGCCAGCAGCAGACTCGCCGCTCCGGCACCGATCAGGACGTACACCGACCAGTTCGTGAAGATCCCGGTGACCCCGCCGTCGAGGTGGTCGCTGAATTCCTTGATGACCGCCGCGACGAAGCCCCAGGCGATCCCGGTCATGGCCCCGAGGATGGCGGCGCGCTGCGGCGCGGATCTTGCCGAGCGGTGCTGTAGCCCGAATGCCAGGGCCAGTCCGGCCACCACGACGCCAAGCGTGAGCAAGCCAGCGAGCAGCCACAGCGCTGCCGGGGCATGCGGGCGGCCACCATGCGGTGACGCTGCGAACAGGAACAGGCCCAGCCCTGCCGACATGGCGGCCGCGGCCAGCCAGTCGCGCTGGCGGACGACTGCCCGGCCGCGTCTGCTGGAGCCCATGATGGCCATGTAGCCGAACACGAACAGTAGCTCGAGTGCCAGGATCGGCTGGACCAGCGCGAGAGCGCCGTAGTGCAGTGCCGTGACCTGGAAGACGAAACCGAGGATCATGCTGGCAATGCCGAGCAGCCAGACCGGTCGGCGGGCAAGCCGGAACACCAGCCACACGTCAAGCCCGGATGGCTCGCTGTCCCTGGCACCCAGACGCTGGCATACCGAGGACGTGGCTGTGCAGATGCTCGCCAGCAGCGCGAGCAGAATTGCCTTTTCCATGTCCTCCTGCCGCCGTTCCGTCACCCCGGCGCGGTTCCTGCACCGGGGGCCATGTGCCCCTGAGCCCAGCTAACCGGCGCGGTCCAGTTCGCCGCATCCGGATCTACCCTGGTCTTCTGCCCGCAATACTCTGCTTACCCTCAGCAATAACGATGGCTTACACTCAGCTATAACCCTGACGTTAACGTCAGATTCCCTGATCCGGCTACGAAATTTCCGGCTCATCCGCCGCCCGAGCCAGACCAGGGTGACGTGAGCCCGCATGCTCACGGTGCCCGACGGTCATGCGGATCCGCACCTGCTGCTCGTGGCAGCCACCCCCCAGATAGCAGATCTGGGAGCTAAAGACAAGACGACGATGCCAGCATTATCCGCCGCTGGCAGCCAGATTGGTGCACGGGATGACCGTTCACCCTCCGCTCACCATCCCCGAACATGGCACCCGGTCAACCTCAACCCTGCGGGAACGAGCGGGCGTGGGCTGGCAGCAGCCCGCATCGCGCGGCCCTCGCAGCTAACCTGCGCTGCTCAATCCCAGCGCACCGCGCCGGACACGTAGCAGGTACTCCTCGCGGCAGAGCGGATTCTGGTCAGTTCGCGGCCGGACCGGGAACTCGCCGGACAGCTGCTGGTAGCGCGCGAACTCTGACTCAAGCACACCCTCGCCGCCGGTCAGCCCGGGCAGCTCCAGTTGCAGCTCGGGCAGGCGGCCGGAGGGGATCTCGCCAGCGAGAACGGCTCCAGCGAATGCGTCTGCGACTCCGGGCGCTTGCTTCGTTGCCCCGAGCCGGGCGAGCGCAGCGAGCACTGCGGTCACGCTGTCCTGCGGGATTTCCAGCCGGAAACTGCTGACCGGCTCGCAGACGAGCGTCCGGGCCCGCTTGAGCGCGGTCATGACGACCAGCGGGGTGAGCTGACGGAAGTCCGCGGCGGAGCTCGAGTACTTGCTCCACCCCTGCGGTGGCGGCGGCACGTAGCCGGAGTGCGTCACGGTGATGACGCTGTCGGGCACCTGCCAGCCGTAGAGGCCTTCGGCCAGAGTCTCGCGAGCGGTCTCCTCGATTGCCGTCAGGAATGCCGCCGGCAGGGCGCCGCGCTCAATCTCCAGCTGGAACCGCGTGCCCGAGCCCGGCGGTGCCGGGCTGAGCCGCAGGCCGATCGTGGCCTTGAACGGGTTCGCGGGCTCACCCATGAACTCCGCGGCTGCGCCGGCGCCGGCCAGCCGTTCGGTGCAGATTGTCGTGCTCTCCCTGAAGCCGACCTCGATGCCGAACTCGGCAGCCAGAGTCGCCTGGATCACTTCTTTCTGCACCTCACCGTACAGCGACAGCAGCAGTTCCCGCCGGGTGGCATCCTGACGGAAGTTGATAAGCGGATCCTGCTCGGCCAGCAGGGACAGCGCGAGGTGCAGTGCCGGGCGGTCCGCGGCGCGGGCCGGCACGACTACGGTCTCCAGTGTCGGCGGCGCGAACTGATGCGCTAGTTCCCTCGTGTCTGCGTCGCCGATCGCATCGCCAACCCGGACATCGGCAAGGCCCCACAGCTTCGCGATCTGGCCTGCGTGCACGGACTCGGCCGGGACGGCCGGACCGCCGTTGAACACGCTGATCCCGGTAATCTTCGCGATCTTGCCGGCCCGGCCGGGCGCAGCACCGTACCGCAGCGGCTGCCTGATGGCCGCTGCCCCGGCGAACAGCCGGACGTAGGCGACCTTTTCGCCGGCACGGCCGCGCTCGACCTTGAACACAGTGCCGCCGCAGTGCGCGTTCCCGGTGCCCGCTTGCCCGCTGGTAACCGGCAGCAACTCAGCGAGGCCAGCGGTCAGCGAGCTCACGCCCGCGCCGGTCATCGCCGAGCCGAAGTAGACCGGGTACACCACTGCCTTCCTGGTCGCCGCCGCGAGCGCCGACCGAAGGCGCGGATAGGTGAGCGCGTGTTCGTGCGCTACGTAGTCAGCGAGCAACGCGTCGTCATGCAGCGTGAGCACGTCGGCCAGGCGGTTCGAGAAGCCGGCGTCAGCAGGACCGTACGGCAGCCATGCCGCGGCGGTCGTCCCGAGGTCGTGCACGGATCCCATGGCCACGATCGCCGGGCTAAGCCTGGCCGCGATGTCAGCCAGCAGCCGGTCGTAACCGGCCCCGCGGCGATCGATCTTGTTGACAAAGATCACGGTCGGGATTCGCAGCCGGGTCAGCGTCCGCATCAGCACCCTGGTCTGTGCCTGGACACCCTCGACCGCTGAGATGACCAGGACGGCGCCATCGAGCACTCCGAGAGCCCGCTCGACTTCGGCGATGAAGTCGGGGTGACCGGGCGTGTCGATCAGGTTGACGGTCAGGTCGCCGATGGCGAACGAGACCACTGCCGCTTTGATGGTGATACCGCGCTCGCGTTCAAGCGCGAGCGTGTCGGTCTGAGTGCTGCCATCGTCGACGCGCCCGATCTCGTCGATGACTCCGGCG
>DASXIA010000463.1:0-7824 GCA_036488155.1 Streptosporangiaceae bacterium
CGGCGAGCGCTTTGAGCACGAGATGATCAGCTCGCTGGACCGGTGGCTCGACATGGCGGACGGCAAGCTGCGCGGCGGCGATATCCCGTGCATCCTCAACGGCGGCAACGACGACATCTTCGAGATCGACAACGTCATCGAGGCCTCGCCGTGTGTCAGCTTCGCCGAAGGCAAGCTGATGGACCTCGACGGGTTCTCGCTGGTGTCCATGGGCTGGACCAACCCGACGCCGTGGAACACCTACCGGGAAGCGCCGGAAGAAGAACTGGCCCCGAAGATCGAAGCGCTTGCCGCCCTGGTGCCGGACATGGGCCGGGCCATTTTCAACTTCCATGCGCCGCCGTACGGCACCGGGCTCGACGAGGCGCCCGCGCTGGATGAGAACCTGCGGCCGATGCACGGCGGCGCGGTCATGAAGCCAGTCGGCTCCAAAGCCGTCCGGGATGCGATCCTCAAGCATCAGCCGATGCTCTCGGTGCACGGCCACATTCACGAGAGCAGGGCGATCAAGCGGCTCGGCCGGACGATGGCGATCAATCCCGGCAGCGTCTACGGCGACGGCGTCCTGCAGGGCGCCGTCCTGGAACTGGACAAGAAGAAGGCGAAAGTCAGCAGGTACCTGCTGGTGAACGGCTGATTTCGGCCGGGAGCCAGGCGGACGGGGACTAACCATGGGCGGCCAGTCGCGCTGGCCGCCCCAAACTGAGAGGCGGAAATGGCGACAGAATCCGTTAGCGGAACCCCGACCCTGTTCCTGCGTAACGCGACCGGCCTGGTCCGCGGCTGGTCGGTGCGGGATTCGATAATTTACGCGTGCCTGTCCACGAACGTGGTCACCCTTGGCATCTACGAGTTCTCGTTCCAGTCCTTCATCCCTAAGGGCCAGCTGCTCACCTCGGTACTGATCTCCGCGGTCTGGGTGTCCTTCCTGGTGATTGCCTATGCCGGCCTCATCGTCACGATCCCGCGGGCCGGCGGCGACTACGTCTGGCAGACCCGCATCCTCGGCAGCGGTGTCGGCTTCATTATGGCCGCGACAGGCTGGTGGTTCATCCTGTGGCTGTGGGCGCCGATCTACGGCAACATCCTGTCGGTCGAGTTGTTCCAGCCGTTGTTTGCGACGCTCGGTGATCCGAGCGGCGCGACTTGGTTCGCCACCAAGACCGGCATCTTCGTGATCTGCCTCATCACCATCGCCGTCGCCGGAATCCTGGTCTCGCTGGGCATGGCCGGCTACGCCCGGATCCAGAAGTGGTGCTTCGCCGCCGGCCTGGTCGGCTTTGCCGTGATCGTGATCCTTCTCCTGGTCACCAGCAAGTCGAGCTTCATCTCCTCCTTCAACAGCCAGGCGCACAGCATCTTCGGCGTGAATAACGCCTACGCCGCGACGGTGACGGGCGCCACGAAGTCGGGCTACGTGTCACCCGTATTCGGCTTCGGGCCGCTCGGCGCCAGCATGCTGCTGGTCCCGATGATGATGTTCTACCTGCTCTGGCCGAACTGGGGTTCAACCTTGTACGGCGAGATCCGCGGCGCCAGCGACTTCAAGCGAGTCTTCACCGGAATGTTCTCGGGCCTGTGGATCACCGTGATCCTTTCGGTCATCTTCCTGCTGCTGGTCGCTAAGACCTTCGGCACCGCCTTCTACAACGATTCGAACGCGCTGTACTGGAGCGCGTACTACGGCGGCAAGATCCCGGCCGCGATCCCGATCTGGCCCTACCCGGTGATGTTCGTCGGCTGGCTCGTTCACAACACGGCGTTCCAGGTGGTTCTCATCCTGCTGATGAGCGTGTGGTTCTTCGGCTGGGTCGGCACCCTGTTCCTGTCCTCGACGCGAGTCATCTTCGCGGCGGCGTTTGACCGTGTGCTGCCCGACCGCGCGGCCGAGGTCTCGGAGAAGCGCAATGTGCCGTTCTATTCGCTGATCCTGATGCTGCTGCCAGCCGTCGCGCTCAGCGCGGTCTATGCGTACTGGCTCAAGTTCCAGACCTACACGCTCGACGCCACCCTGGTGATCGCGGTGACGTACCTGTTCAGCGCGATCGCCGTGGTGATCCTGCCGTGGCGCAAGCCCGACCTGTGGCGCGCATCGCCGGCCAGCCGGTTCAAGGTTGCAGGCGTGCCCATCGTCCCGGTGGCCGGCGTGGTGACCATCGGGCTGCTCGGCTACAACCTGTACGAGTGGCTGAGCAATTCAGCCTACGGCGTCAACAACAACGACTCGCTGATCTTCATGGGCATCCTGTATGCGCTGGCGATCGTGGTTTACGCAACGGCACGCATCGTCCGCCGCCGCCAGGGCATCGACCTAGGCCTCATCAACAAGGAGATACCGGTCGAGTAGTAGCGACCGACCGCATCCGCGCGGGTTAATGGTGCACTGACAGATTCTTCCGGGAACGGGGATTCTGGCAGTGCACCATGCCCGCCGGGCCGTGGTTGATTAACTAAACCGGTACCGACACAGTAGAAGGTCGACACAGCAGGAAGATGAGTGAGATTGCGGCATGACTGAGACACCTGGCCGGGCCAGTGCGGTCATCATCGGAGCCGGCATCGTCGGCAACAGCCTCGCCTATCACCTCGCCCGGCTCGGCTGGACGCAGCTCGTCCTGGTGGACAAGGGCCCGATGCCGAATCCGGGCGGGTCCACGGGGCACGCGTCGAACTTCATCTTCCCGATCGAGTACTCGAAGATGATGATGGAGCTGACCAGGGACAGCACCGAGCAGTACAAGGAACTCGGCGTGTTCACCGAGAGCGGCGGCATCGAGGTGGCCCGGACGCCGGCGCGCATGCAGGAACTGCGCCGCCGCTGCTCGCAGGCGAAGTCGTGGGGCATCCCGGCCGAGCTGCTGAGCCCCGAAGGCGTGCGCAAGCTGGTGCCCTACCTTGACGACTCGGTGATACTCGGCGGCGCTTACTTCCCGACGGTCGGCGTCGTCGATTCGCTGCGGGCGGGCACGCTGATGCGCGAGCGGGCGCAGCAGCTTGACGCGCTGACGGTGGTGGCCGGCGCCGAAGTGCTGGGCATCGACAAGTCATCCGACGGCCGGGTCACGGCCGTGCGCACCAGCAACGGCGACATCACGACCGACGTCGTCGCGATCTGCTGCGGAGTGTGGAGCCCGCGGATCGCCCGGATGGCCGGCGCCCGCATCCCGCTCACCCCGATCGTGCATCAGATGATCAGCGTCGGGCCGATCGCGTTGTTCGACGGCACCGAGGGAGAGATCGGCTATCCGATCGTCCGGGACGTCGACGAGAACATGTACGAGCGCCAGCACGGCGGCGACATGGAAGTCGGCTCGTACGCGCACCGGCCGATCATCGTGGCGCCGGATGACATCCCGTCGATCGAGGAAGCGGTCCTGTCGCCGACCGAGATGCCGTTCACCTCCGACGACTTCGACCCGCAGCTCGAGCTCGCGCTGGAGCTGATGCCGGATCTGCTAGGCGACGAGCGCGCCGGCGTCCGGTACGCGATCAACGGGCTGATCTCGATGACGCCGGACGGGCACCCAGTGCTGGGGGAGGCGCCGGAAGTACCCGGCTTGTGGTCGGTAGCGGCGAGCTGGATCAAGGAAGGTCCCGGCATCGGCCGGGCAGTCGCGGAGTGGATGAGCGGCGTCACGCCGGAGATCGACATTCACGAGGCCGACATTTCCCGGTTCTACCAGCATCAGCGCACCACCGCCCACGTGACGGCGCGGGCGCGCGAGGGCTTCAACAAGATGTACGGGATCGTGCATCCGGCCGAGCAGTGGGAGTCCGGCCGCCCGGTGCGGGTCAGTCCGGTCTACGAGCAAGAGCGCGAGCTGGGCGCGGTGTTCCACGAGACCGCAGGCTGGGAGCGGCCCATGTGGTACGAGCGCAACCGCGACCTGCTCGACCGCTACGCAGGCCAGCTGATGGACCGGGGCAGCGAGTGGGAGTCCCGCTGGTGGTCTCCGATCATCAACGCCGAGCACCTGGCCATGCGCGAGCGTGCTGGCCTGTTCGACCTGTCGGCCTTCGCGGTGCTGGATGTCACCGGCCCCGGAGCGCTGCAGGCGCTGCAGCGGCTCGCAGTAGCCCAGCTGCAGGTCCCGGTCGGCCGGGTGGTGTACACCTCGTTCCTCGATGACGCGGGCGGGTTCCGGGCCGACCTGACGATCATGCGGCTCGGCCCGCGGCACTTCCGGGTCGTGACCGGTGGCGCTACCGGGATGACGGACCTCAAATGGATCACTGATCACCTGCCCGACGACGGCTCCGCCGCCGTGACCGACGTAACCTCGGCGTGGACGACCTTCGGCCTGTGGGGGCCGAAGGCACGGGACATCCTGCGGCATCTCACTGACGACGACATCTCCAATGCCGGGTTCGCGTTCGGGACCTGCCGGGACATCGAGGCCGAGGGGATCACCGTGCTGGCGTCCCGCATCTCCTATGTCGGCGAGCTTGGCTGGGAGCTGTACGTGCCGTTCGAGCAGGGCGCCAAGCTGTGGGACGCACTGTTCTCGGCGGGCCTGGCTTACGGCATGGTCCCGGCCGGGATCGGCGTCTACGGTACGACTGGCCGGCTGGAGAAGGGTTACCGCGCCTACGGTGCCGAACTGGACGCCAGCTACAACCTGGTCGAGGCGGGGATGACCCGGCCGAAGGTCAAGGAGCAGGACTTCATCGGCAAGGTGGCCTACCTGCGCCAGCGGGAAGCACCGCCGGCCGCCCTCCTGTGCACGCTGACCGTCGATGATCACGTCTCGGAGTCCGGTGAGCTGCGCTACATGCTCGGCGGAGAGCCGGTGCTGTCGGAGGCTGGCGAGCCCTTGACTGACGCGAGGGGTCGCCGTTCCTACGTCACCAGCGCGGGCTCTGGTCCCTCGGTAGGCAAGCACCTGCTGCTGGCTTACCTGCCGCCCGCTCAGGCAGTGGCTGGTACGCCGCTGCTGGTGGAGTACATGGGTGAGCAGTACCCGGTGACGGTCGCGGTTGCGGGTTCGGCACCGCTGTTCGATCCGGCTAACGAGCGGATCAGGAGCTAGCGCTCATGGACGTCCTGGTTTGCGTCAAGCGGGTGCCGATGGTGGGCGGCAGGGTCGTGCTGACCGCCGACGGCCAGGAGGTCGACACCCGCATGTCCGGCTTCACCGTCAGCCCGCACGAGGAGTGCGCCGTCGAGGAGGCGGTCCAGATCACGCAGCGGTCCGGCGGCACGGTCACCGTGCTGACTCTCGGACCGCCGGAGGCTGCCGAGCAGTTGCGAGACATGCTCGCGCTTGGCGCCCATCGCGGAATCCTGCTGGAAACCGATGGCCGGGAGTGGGGCCCGGTTGCCACGGCGGCCGCGATCGCGGCGGCGGTCGGGGAACTGGGGCCTGGCGCGTTCCCGCTCATATTGGCCGGAAACGAGGCCGCTGATACCGGCGGCTATCAGGTGGGAATCCGGGTGGCGCACGCTCTCGGGCGGTCGTGCGTGACCGGGATCAAGCGGCTGGAAGTAGCCGGCGACGTGGTGCGCGCGTGGCGGGAATACGCCGGCGCGCAAGAGGAGTTCGAGGTTGCGCTGCCAGCCGTGGTCGGCGTGAAGGAGGGCATTAACTTGCCGCGTTACCCTTCGCTGCCGGGGCGGCTGCGGGCGAAGCGTGCCGAGATCACGGTGCTGAGGCCCGCCTGGCAGGCGGACGGGCTACGCAAGGTAGCACTGCGGGTGCCGGCCGGCTCGGCGCAGCGTGCCCGGGTGCTCGGACACGGGACTGACGCTGTGCCGGAACTGATGCGGGTACTCGGGGAAATCGGCGTGCTTGCATGAGCGGTCCGGACGCCCGTGAATGTGAATCGAGTGGGCCTATAGCCCCACCGGATTCACATTCATTCCCCGTGCTCTGCCTGCTCGAGCGCGATGGCGATGGCGTTGCCGACGGATCGCTGCGGGCGCTCGTCCTGGCTCGGTCGATCGCCGGCGCCCTGGGTAGCGGCCGGGTGATGGCGGTAGTGTTCGGTCCGCTGCCTGCCGGGCCAGACGTCAGCGGAGCCGTGGTCGCCGAGGTTGCGGTCGGTGGCGTCACCGACCTGTGCGTGGTATCGGCTGAGGGGCTGAGCGGCTACGCACCGCTGGCCTGGGCGCGCGTCCTCGAGCAGCTCCTCGTCGCGCGACAGGCCCCTGCTGTGCTAGCGGCTGCCACCGATCGCGGCAACGAGGTGATGGCGCATCTTGGTGCGCTGACCGGGCTCCCGGTTGCCGCGAACTGCGTGTCGGCCGCCGCGACCGGAGATGGCACGTGGCAGCTCGTCCGCCAGCGCTGGGCGGGAAGCTTGCTGGAGGAAGCGGTCCTGGAGGCGCCGTGCGCGCTGCTGACTGTCGCCGCCGACGCGGCTCTGGATGACGCGGCCCCGAGAGAGGCAACCCGGCCGGAGGCGGTCCCTGGTGACGAGGCTGTCCCGGGCTCCCGCCCGCCTGCTGCCCGGCCGGGCGTGATTGCGGCGTCCGGATTGCCAGTGGTTACTTTCACGCCTGCGCTAGATGCGGCGGACCTGCGGGTTCGCGCTACCGAGTCCTCTGAGCAGGGCGGCGGGATGTCGCTGGCGACCGCCAGGGTCGTGATCGGCGGCGGCCGCGGCGTCGGTGGGCCGGAGGGATTCGCTGTTCTCGAAGAACTGGCCGGCCTGCTGGGCGGTGTCGTGGGCGTCTCCAGGGTCGTAACCAGCCAGGGCTGGCGGCCGCACCGGCAACAAGTCGGGCAGACAGGCACGAAGATCTCGCCGGAGCTCTACCTGGCCTGCGGTATCAGCGGCGCGATTCAGCACATGGCTGGCTGCCAGTCGGCCAGGCACATTGTCGTTGTGAACACCGACCCAGACGCGCCGATCATGTCGCGTGCCGATTATGCCGTGATCGGTGACCTGAACGAGGTGATCCCTGCGCTGGTGGCGGCGATTAGGGAGGCTGGCGGCCAGGGGTAGGTGCCTGTGGGTAGCCGTCAGTTATCCGCGAGGCGGCTGTGCAAAAACTGTGGGTATCCGGTGGATAAGCGCCGATCACGGGGGATAACAATCGCGCAGTTGTGGATGGAAAAGAATCTTGAAAAGATTATTGGAAAGGCCTTGCGTGGCTGTCGGTGCACGCAGTAGAAAGTCATTCACCACCTGAACAGCAGGCCACCTCGGGGGCAACCCCGAGAGCTTCCGCGAAGCCGGGGGACCGGGTATCGCGGGCGGGCTGTTAGCTAGGTGGCGGTCTGGCAGTGCCTGGATCAGCCGAGGAATCGGCAGGTTAATGGCGTGCTGAGGCCCTGTGAGGCCCCTGCATCTCATACATGCGGGGGCCTCACGGCTGTCGGCGAGCGGGTAAAGCCCGGCCGCCAAACTGACCCGTCGCAGGCCCATCTTGCTGGCTAAGAACAAGGTCACCGGTCGGCATAAAAATGCCGGATAATCCAGTTGGCGGCAAAGTGTCCGGGGTGGCTGAAAAAGAATCATGGAATTGTTTGGGAAAGCTCTTGCGCACGGTGTGCAGACGGGCGTAGAAATTCACTCACGGCCAAGCAGGTCCCGCTCCCGGAGCGATCCGGGAACGGCGGAGAGCGGTCAGCCGCGCTACGTCGTTGGGGCCAACCCCTGGCAGTGCGGGTGACGTGGGTGAGCGTCGGCCGGGCAACCGGCAGGCGGTCGAAGCGCACCTAGCTGAGGCCCCTCCATCTCATACATGGAGGGGCCTCAGTCTGTTTGCGGCTCGGTGTGTTTGCGGCTCGGTGTGTTTGCGGCCCAGTTTGTATGCGGCCCAGGCGTGCGATGTGCAGCCGTGTGGCGCTCAGTCGGGATAGCGACACGGCGACCGGT
>DASXIA010000487.1:0-27482 GCA_036488155.1 Streptosporangiaceae bacterium
GTGTCTCCTTATCACTTAAAACCAGGGGGCGGGCGGGCGGCCTTGTGGGACCGGCTCCGGCAGCGGGGGCCATGCCGGTGGTAAGCAGGAAGCATGACCGCCTACAGCAGCCCGGGTCCGCTGCTGGCGAAGGAGCGACAGGCCGCGCTGGACCGGCTGGCCGCGCTGGAGCGGGACTTCAGCGCGATCGTCGAGGCGACCGACCAGGCTAATGCGGACGATGAGCACGATCCAGAGGGCGCGACGATCGCGTTCGAGCGGCAACACGTCGCTGCCCTGCTCGACCAGGCCCGGCGCCAGCTAGCTCAGGTGGACGCAGCCATCGGCCGACTGAACGCCGGCAACTACGGCCGATGCGAACGGTGCGGCCAGCCCATCACGGCAGCCCGCCTGGCCGCCAGGCCGGCTGCGACTACCTGCATCCGCTGCGCTAGCCGCCGGCCAGGCTGATCTCCTCGAAAACTCGCAGCGAGTTCTCTTCGGCGCCGAGTCGCACCTCGATCAGACCGCCCAACTGCGCAGTAGCGAGCCCAGCCTGTCAGGTCCCGTCTTCGTCGGCGCCGCTAGTCGATGCCTGGTCGCCAGGCGGACCGGCTGGCCCGTCAGGGGCCGGCCCCGCACCACGCGGCCTGCCATGAACCGGCCGCTCGGGCGCAACCTGCGGTTCCCCGATCCGGGCTGGCAGCCAGAGTGTGCCAAGAGTGCCCTGGGCCGCCCGGCTGCCAGAAAGTCCGCCACCCGGACCCCGCAAGATTTGGGCGATGCCCGCCGCGATGAGCGCCCCGAGAGCCGGCCCGAGCAGGTAAGCCCACCAGGACGTCCAGGTGCCTAGTACGATCGCTGGCCCGAGCGACCGGGCAGGGTTCATCGAGGCTCCGCTGACCGGCGCGCCGAACAGGCCGGCTAGCGCGATGTAGCCGCCGACGCCGAAGGCAGCAACCGGCCCGAGTTGCTGCGCCCCAGAAGAGGTGCCGAGTACGACGCTGACCAGTCCGGTTGTCAGCAGCGTCTCCCAAGCCAGCGCGGTCCATGTCGAGATACCCGGCCCCGGCAGAGTCAGCCCGGCGCTGCCGTGCTTGCCAATGAGCCCGATCAGCAGCAGCGTCGCCAGCACGGCGCCAGCCATCTGCGCTACGACGTACAGCGGCACCCGGCGCCAGGGAAAGTCACCGCGCAGCGCGAAGGCCGCGCTGACCGCGGGATTGAGGTGTGCTCCCGACACTGCGCCCATGAACAAGATGATCGCCATGACCATCAGGCCCGGCACGACGGCGCGTGCGGGGCCAGGCACTGCGTCACCGCCGAACCTCGAGTTGACGAGGTCGCCGCCGACGGCGACGGTGACAAGCAGGAACGTGCCGAGTAGCTCGCTGAACAGCCGCCGCCACTCGTAGCTGGCATTCCAGAAGTCGAACTGACGAGCCAATGCGTTCGGCTCGCGGATCGGACGGAGCGACACATCGACCTCGGCCGGCACGCGGGTCGGGGTGCCCTGAGGCTGAGTGCTGATGCCGGGCTCCTTCCCGTCGCCGATACCGTGCTGGCGAGCCTACGACGGCTGGTTGAACCGCCGCGACGCGATAGCCGTTGTGGTGTCGGGGCCAAGGCATGCCGGGCTGGCCCGGTGCCTGGCCCGGTTGACACTAAGGCGGTACGAAAGCATGCGCACACTCGTCAACCGCGCCCGCACGGGCCCCGGCCGGCTGATCCTGACAGCCGCCGCCACGCTGGCACTGACCGGCGGGAGCCTCTCCGTTGCAGCCTTGACCGGCGCGACGGCAGCGTCGGCCACGCCAGTACATCCGGCCGCCACGGTACATCCGGCCGCCACCGCGCACCCGGCAGCTGCGGCGCACCCAGCCGCAAGCCGGTCGGCTGTGGTCGTCAGGGAGCGTACCCGCGGTCATTTCGGCAAGATCCTGGTGACCGTGCATGGCAAGGCGTTGTACTACCTTCCGCACGGCTCTTGCACTGCCGCGTCCGGGTGCCTGGCCATCTGGCCGCGGCTGATGATGCCGGCCGGAAAGACCATGCCGAAGGGCGCTAACTGCCTCGGTACTGCCAGGGTCGGCAGCCATCACCGGCTCCAGGTCACCTACCGCAAGCACCGGCTGTACACGTTCGCCGACGACATGGGCACCAGCGTCACCGGCAACAACGTCAGTGGCTTCAAGGTGGCCAAGGTGCTCCGCTCCTGCTGACCCGGACACCCGACCGGGCTAGCAGTGCGGGCGCGCAAGTTCGCCGCGCTGCTAGCCCGGTCCGGCCATTCGCTCAAGAATCTCCTTGACCAGTTCCATCGACGTCTGCGGGTGCAGGAATGCGAGCCTGGCCACAGTCTCGCCGTCCCACAGAGTCGGCGGCGCGAAGGCCACCTGATCGTCGAGCAGCTTGTCTGCCCACGCCGCGTAGTCGGCTTCCTGCCAGCCGATCCGCCTGAAGAGCACGACGGACAGTTCCGGCTCCCGGATGAGTTCCAGGTAGTCCCGCGCGGAGATCTCGGCCGCAGTTTGCCCGGCCAGGCTGATAGCGGACTCGATAGCCGCGCTGTACGCGTCCACGCCGTGGACGCACAGCGAGAACCACAGCGGCAGGCCCCTGGCCCGCCGGGTGAGGTGGTAGGCATAGTCGGTCGGGTTCCATTCGGCCGGCTGCTCGTGGATGACATCGAGGTAGCCCGCATCCTGCTTATGGACGGAACGCGCTAGCGCGGGCTCGCGGTAGAGCAGCGCCGCGCAGTCATACGGCGCGAACAGCCACTTGTGCGGGTCGACCACGAAGGAGTCGGCGCGCTCGATCCCTTCGTAAGCAGCGCGGACGCTCGGCGCGAACAGACCGGCTCCGCCATACGCGCCATCCACGTGGAACCACAGGTCATACGCCTCCGCTACGCGCGCGAGGCCCGCGAGGTCGTCGATGATGCCAGCGTTGGTCGTGCCCGCAGTGGCCACCACGGCAGCCAGCGACCCAGGGTCGCCGTCCGCGGCGATTGCTGCGGTAACCGCATCGCCGGTGAGCCGGTGGTCCGGAGTCGGCACCACGAGCGCGTCCATTTCCAGCAGCCGGAGGGTGTTACCAACCGAGGAGTGCGCGTCTGAGCCGACGATCGCCCGCCACCGCCTGGCGGGCACGGCGGACTTCCGCTTGGCTACCTCGCGGGCGACGGCGAGTGCGGACAGGTTG
Organism: Streptosporangiaceae bacterium; assembly: GCA_036488155.1. Lineage (GTDB taxonomy): Bacteria > Actinomycetota > Actinomycetes > Streptosporangiales > Streptosporangiaceae > JAJYUU01. The sequence continues at coordinate 3,184 of DASXIA010000487.1, forward strand.
GCCGCGGAGCCGCCGGACACAAAGCAGCCGCCAGCCCCGTCAGGCAGCCCGGCGCGGTCAGCTAGCAGCCTGAGAACCTGGTTCTCGGCATGAATCGCGCCGGCGGCTTCCAGCCACGAGATGCCCTGGATCGACGCGCAGGAAACGAGCATGTCGAACAGCAGCGCTGCCTTGGTCGGCGCAGCCGGGATGAAGCCGAGGAAGCGCGGGCTGTCAGCCGAGATCACCGCCGGCGCGAGCATCGATGTATACACGCCGAGGACCTGGTCCGGGTTGTGCCCCTCGGCACCGAGCAGCCCGGCCAGCGCGACGTCCAGCTCGGCAGGATCGCGCGAGCCCGAATCCAGCGGCACTGGGTCAAGCCGGAGCCGGTTTTCGGCGTAGGCGAGCACAGATCTGATCATCATCTCGGTAGTCGGGTCCACGCTGTGCATGGCGGCAACGTAACGCCTGCGCATCCAGGCGCGTCCACCGTTTTCCCATCTATGGCCGGCGAACTAAGCCCGACTGTCCTCGTAACGCCACGGTCCACCAGCACACGGCCTCAGCCCGAACTTCTACTGGAGCAGCGTCCGCGGGCCGTACGCCAGCGTGCGCCTTCCTGGCGGGTTCTGGCTCAGTCACCAGTTCTGAACAGCTCAACATCGAGCGCTTACTTGCGGTGTGGCGGGGTAGCTGAGCCTGGCCGCAGTCTGGGGGTCGGCTCCGGTGGCCCTAGGAGGCATTTCGCCGGACGCATGTGGGGCGCCCTGGGCTGCGGCCCTAGTCACGAGCACCTTGCGCCCTGGCTGCCCGGCGGATTCCGGGTTGGACACAAGATCAGAGGTTCTCGCCGCAAAATCAGCTCTCCGATACGCAGAGTGGCTCTGCGCTTCTGACAAAGTTTCCGAGCTCAGTTCCCGCGGAACATTGCGTTTGTTTCGTTTGTTTCGGATACTGCGAGTATCGAGAGAGAGGGCGCCACCATGAGTAGCGCAGTTAGCGTGATCCGGCCAGGCGAGGTCGACACGCATATCGCAGAGAGGGCAGCTCGGCGGATCAGAGACTACCTAGCAAGCAATCCAGACGAAGAGACAATCAACATCGACTCCGAACTCGGCGGAGTCGATGAGGCGTTGGTGGTACCCCGAGCCGCAGTCGTGATGATTGCCCAGGTCCTCGGAATGCTCGCGGACGGCCAGGGCGTCCACATCATGCCGGACAGAGCAATGCTGACGAGCCAGCAGGCGGCCGACATGCTGAACGTCTCCCGGCCGTATCTGATCGGGCTACTCGAGAAGGGCAGCATCCCCTTCACCAAGGTCGGGACGCACAGGCGAGTCGCATTCGGTGACCTGCTGGAGTACAAGCGCAAGGACGACCAGATCCGGCGCAAGGCAGCCGCAGACCTGAGCGCCCTCAGTGAGGAACTAGGCGAGGACTGAAGCCAGATGCCTTTCGTGGTCGTCTACGCTGCCGACGCACTGTACCCGAACGCCCAGCGCGACCTGCTCATCCGCATCGCTCAGGCTGGGCTGGTACAGGCTAAGTGGACGGCCGAGATCATCGAGGAGATGGCGCGGGCCAGGCTCACGAGGAACCCCAACCTGGACCCGGCCAAGCTTCATCGGCTCAAACAGTTGATCAATCACTCCGTGCCGGACTGCCTGGTGTGGGGATACGAATCACTGATCGGTAACCTGAAGCTCCCGGATCCGGATGACAGGCACGTGCTCGCAGCTGCCATCCATTCGGGAGCTCAGGTGATCGTCACGGCCAATGTCAGGGACTTCCCACAGGCCGAGCTGGCTGACTTCAATGTCGAGGCCAAGACTCCGGATGACTTCGTCCTCGATCAGATCGGTATCGATGATCGAGTGGTCTTCGCCTGCGTCCAGGACATGGCCAACTGCAGAGCTAGCCCGCACACCTCTCAGGACATCCTGGTCGAACTCGAGAACAACGGGCTTGTCGCCTCGGTGGCCGCGCTGAGGTCCCCGCCAGGGTGAACGTGAGACGGCGTCGGGAGCGCTTGATGAACGCTGTTAGGCTCCCGCAGCCTCCCAAGCCGGGTAATGGCTGGTAATCGCTGGGCACTGACATGGCGGCGACCTAGCGCAGGATCGCCACCAGCAGTACCCAGACGTTGATCAGCCTGCTGCTGCAGCGCCGCCGCCGGTGGCGTCCTCTGGCTCGCTGACCCAGGCCGAGAAGACCGGCAGGCCATGCCAGGGCCCGTGGCTGGCACGACCGCCTCCACCCTGACCGGCACCCTGTGGATCGGTAGTGACCGCGACAGCGGCGTACGGGTATGCGAACCGAAGCTCGGCCTCGCGCCGGTTCGCCGGCGGCCGCATCGCGAGCGCGACCGCCATCGCCGTGGCTGCGGCTGCCTCGAAACCGGACCGGGAGTAACGGGCCATCGCCGACTGACTGGCCGTCCACGGGCCGGGAACGGCCTCGATCGCGTGCTTGGCGGCCGGGAAACCCAGCGACGGGTCGCTCAGCTCATGCTGCGACGTTGCCGACCACGCCGGCAGCACTGCGATGCAGGCGTCGGACGGGGCAGTGACCTCGTGCAAGACCCAGAGCGGTCCCTCGCCGAGCGGAAGGTCCGTCAGGTGGCGCCGCTGCACGTTCTGACCTGTCGCCTGCTGGATAGCGATCCGGTGCGCCACCGCGAGCACGGTGCTCGCAGGCACCTCCGGTAGCGCCGCGACGGAGACGACGAGAAGCCCGCCGACCGCGCGGGCGGCGTGAACGATCACGTCCCCCGCATCCGGCGTCACCGCGATGTACTGGGTGTGGCCGCCTTGGCGCGGCGTCCGCAGCACCTGCCGGAGGCGGGTGGCCCACGGACTTGCGCTGCCGAGGTCGGCCGCTGCCGCCAGCTCGAACGGGACCTGCCAGGACACCTTCGTGGCGAGCGCGGACGCAAGAACCAGGTCCAGGCGGTCATCCTGGATCGGGAACTGGTCGATGAGGCCGAAAGTGTGCTCTCGCACCCAGTGGTCCAGGCCAGCCTGGCCGGGGAGGTCGCCCACAGTGACCTGTGGTGGCAGTTCGGCGTGCCAGCGCGCGAATCCCGGGCCGGGCTCCGCTCCGCTGCTCGTCCAGAGCGCGGCCGCGCTGGCCACCACCGGATGCGGATGAGCAAGCAGATCGGCAGCTGCCTGCGCGGCAGTGCCGGTATCGCAGCCCAGTACATCGGTCAGATCCTCGCGATCCGTCCCGGTACTAGCTGGCGCGACCAAGGCCAGCAGCAACCAGGCCCCGAGCGGCGACGCAACGTGATGGCTGGCGCCGATAACTGCCTGCAACCGCGCCGAATAGCCAGCCACGCAGTCTGCGACCAGGTTCGGTGGGGCAGTCATGAAGTCAACTCTGCCGCACCGGCAAGGCGCCCGCCGGCAGCGCCGCAGCAATCAGGGTTACCGCAGCGGCCGGTCAGACGGCCGAAGTCACCTGAGTTGCCGCGCTTTCAGGTTCGCCAGCCTGCTTGCGCCGGAGCCAGACGAAGCTGAACACTCCCGCCAGCAGCACGAGCGCGGCCGACAAGTAGAGCGCGGCATGCAGCCCGGACTCGAATGCGCTATACGCCGCCTGGATGACCTCCTGGACCAGCTTGGGCTGGCCAGCTCCGGCCGCTCCGCCCGCGCCTGCAGTGTTCCCGCTCGATGGCTCCAGGCCGGTCTCGACGCCGTTGATGACGAACTGCTGGATACTCTTCGGCAAGCCGAGCGCCTGGAGCCGGGACCCGATGTCGGCGGACAGCCGGGCCGACACGAGCGCGCCGAGCACCGCAACACCGGTAACCGCACCTATCTCCCTGCTGGTATTGGTAGTGGAGGCCGCCATGCCTGAGCGCTCCGGAGGCACCGCCGACAGAGCCGATGACGTAGCTGGCACGACCGTCGCGCCGATGCCGATGCCGGTCAGCGAAAGGGCGCCGGCCAGCAGCAGGTAACCCGGATGCGGGTTGATGGTGAAAGAGGTCAGCAACAGCCCGAGAGCGAACAGCAGGCAGCCGGTGAAGATCGTCCACCGCGCGCCAATCGCCACCGTCGAGCGTCCCGCCAGCAGCGCCGCGGCAGCCAGCAGCACCATCATCGGCAGAAACACGAGCGCGATCCGGTAACCGCTGTAGCCCGCGACTTCCTCGAGATACAGCGCGGTGAAGAAGAAGACCGCGAAGGTGGCGAAGTACGCGCAGAAGGCGACGACGTTCGCGACCGCGAACCGCGGCACCCGGATGAAGCGCAGGTCCAGCAGCGGATGCGCTGCCCTGCGTTCCCACCAGAAGAACGCGATTACCGCCAGGAAACTCACGCACAGCAATGGGATTACCCGTGCCGAGCCATATCCGGAGTTCTCCGCCAGGATCACGGCGAATGCCAGTGCGGACAGCGCCGCGGCTCCGAACGCTGTGCCGGGGATGTCGACTCGGTGCGCATCGGGGTCGGAGTTCTCCGGCAGCACAGCGAGGATGCCCGCCAGGCCGACGGCACCGACGATCAGGTTGAACCAGAAGATCGCGCGCCACGTCCCGAATTCGCCGATCAGAGCACCGCCAATGACCGGCCCCATGGCCAGCGCGACACCGGAAACGGCGGTCCAGACGCCAAGCGCCCTGGCCCGGATGCGCTCGTCGGTATAGATATGCCGGATCATCGACAAAGTGCCCGGCTCGCTGGCCGCGGCGCCGAAGCCCATCACCGCACGGCCGGCGATCAGCACTCCGACATTCGGCGCCTCGGCTGACAAGATCGAGCCGGCGCAGAAAATCACGATCCCGATCACCATGACGCGCTTGCGGCCGAACTCGTCGCCGACCATGCCGAAGCCGAGCATCGCGCCAGCGAAGGTCAGGGCATATGCGCCAACCACCCATTGCAGGGCCGATACCCCCGCGCCCAAGTCGGCCTGCACGCTGCCGAGCGCGACGCTGACGACTGTGTTGTCGAGGAAGGTCAGAAACAGGACAACACACAGCACTGCGAGGGCGAGGGAGCGACCGCCATACCTGGCGGTCGCTCCCTCGCCTGCGGGAACGCTGACCGGGCTGACCACTGATTACGCGGCTGACTTGCAGGCGGTTGGCAAGCCTGACGTCTTGCCAGCATTCTCGATGGTCAGCAGCCCGCAGAAGCTCGCCAAGCCCACCTTCCAGGTCCCGTTCTCGAGAACCGCCGTTCCCGTCTGGTTCTTCAGCTCAGGAGTGCCGCCCACGAGGATGTTGTATTTCACCGTCGCCTGGCTACCCGAATTTACGGTGACATTTATGACCTTAGCGGTGGCCAAGGCGGCGAGACCAGACCCCGACTGGCTCTTGATGACCGAGGCGAACTGGGTGCCGTCCTGCAGCAGATTCACACGCTTGCTGTCCGGTGTCTTTGCGTTGAAGAACGCTTCCCAGTTCGTGGTGATCGCAGCGACCGACCCAGCTGGCGCGCTCGCGCCCGTGCTCGCATTTGAGGACGCGGCCGCCGACGCGGCGGGCGAGGTGGCAGCGGAGGTGCCCGCCGGAGCAGATGTGCCCGCCGAGCTAGGGCCACTGCTGCCGCAGGCTGCGAGGGTTACGGTCAGCGCCACAAGTGCACACGCCCCGGCCAGTCGCAAAATATGGCCGTGAGAATTCATTACAGCAAACCTCCAACTGTCCTTCAGCCGGTGGCATTCGACCCTGGCCCTGATCTTCTCGCAATTGTCGGCCGGCGAGTTAGTCGCGAGGTGACGGCTGCGTCATGCTGGCCCCGTGTCATGCTGACACTGTGTCCGATCTTGAGCTGCTCCGGGGCCGCGTCCGTCAGTTCACCGCTGACCGGGATTGGAGCCGTTACCACGACCCGAAATCAGTGCTGCTAGCCCTGGTAGGCGAGGTCGGCGAACTCGCCGAGTTGTTCCAGTGGCTGCCCGCCGGCTCCGCGGCCAAACTCGCCGCATCCGAGCCGCTGTGCAGCAGGGCAGCCGAGGAAATGTCGGACGTGCTGCTGTACCTGATCTTGCTGGCCGACGTTCTCGGGGTCGATCTGGCCGCTGCGGCCAACGCGAAGCTCGATGACAACGCCCGCCGTTACCCGCCGGGCAGTCCGCCGGTGCGCACCGGGCCGGCAGCCTAACGGCACAGCCGCAGCTTCGGGCTAGTCCGCCAGGGCCACCGCTAACCGCGCAACTGCGCCGTCGCACTAGTCCACCGGGCTAGCTCGGCGAGCAAGGCGGTGGCAGCGTCCTCCATGATCTGGTTCGGCTGCAGTACCCGCTCGTCGTCGAGGAACTGCTGGACGAACGGGATGTGCACGGCGTCAGCCATCGGCACCATCTTCAGCGCCGAGATGACCTGCTTGAGCATTTGTACCGCCCGGGTTCCGGCGGCCACCCCGCCATAGCTGACGAAGCCCAGCGGCTTGTACTGCCACTCCTGGTTCAGGTAGTCGATGGCGTTCTTGATTGCCGCGTTGAACCCGTAGTTGTACTCAGGGACCACGAAGACGTAGGCGTCGCCACGCCGGATCGTCGCGCTCCAGTCCTTCGTGTGCTGGTGCACGTACTGCCCGAAACGCGGGTGCTTGGGCTCGTCGAACATAGGCAGGTTGACCTCTGCCAGGTCGATGAGCTCGACGTCGAAGTCGCCCGTCTTGACCGCCCGGTCGCGGAACCAGGCCGCTACCGATGGCCCGACCCGGCCAGGGCGCGTGCTGGCGATAATGATCTGCAGGGTCGGACTGGTCAACATTGCCCTCCGGCACTCGAAGAAGTTGAACGCTTGACTTTACCCTCCTGCCAGGGGAACTCCCCACAGGGCCTGCAACTCGCGGTCGACGCTGGCGGCCAGCGGCGCGATGGGAGTCAGGACCGGCCGCGGCGGGGTGGCCTGGGTCTCCTCGCACTGCGCCAGGGCAGCCCTGGTCAGGAACCTGGTCAGTTGCCCGTAGCTGTGCCGGTCGTCGCGGGCTATCCGGTGGTGATGCATCCGCAACGGCGCATACAGGTAGAGGCGGTCGCGCGCCCGGGTTACGGCCACGTAGAACAGTCGCTGCTCCTCTTCCAGGCCGGCCGGCGTGGTCAGGGCCATGTCGCTCGGCACCGCGCCGTCGACCAGTTGCGGCAAATGCACGACCGGCCACTCCAGCCCTTTGGCCGAGTGCACCGTGGAGATCACCAGGAAGTCGTCGTCCAGCCGCGGCTTGCCGGCCAGGTCCGACGCCGACACCGGCGGGTCGAGCGCAAGCTGGACCAGCGCGTCGTGCAGCGACGGGCTGTCCGCGGCCGCGTCCGCCAGTCGTTCCAGGTCGGCGAACCGAGCGGCTGCGTCGGCGTACCGTGCCCCCATCGGATCGCGCAGCGCGGCCAGCACCGACGCCGCCCGGTCCGCTGTCCGCTCCTGCTGTGCTGCCTGCGCGAGCTGCCGGACGGTTTCCCCCACGGCTGCGGCGCACCGCTGCGGGAGCATGAGCTCGGCGTCGGGCCAGCGACCGAACGGCTGCGGCTCGGCGATCTGCATTGTCTCGATCACCCGCCTGGCGAGCACCGGGCCGATGCCCTCGTGCAGCCGGAGCAACCGGAACCAGGCCAGGTCATCCGCCGGGTTCGCGACGATCCTGGCAGCGGCAATGAAGTCCTTCACATGGGCTGCCTCAGTGAACCGGAGGCCGCCATATTTCACGTACGGGATGCCGCGCGCGGCCAGTTCGATCTCCAGCAAGTCACTATGGTGCGCGGACCGCACCAATACCGCCTGCTGCTGAAGCCGGACACCGGCTTCGTGGTCCGCCAGCACCCGTGCGCATATTTCGCGGGCCTGGGTTGCCTCATCGTGACAGCGGACCAGCATCGGCCGGTGCCCCTCGCCGCGCTCGGCGGACAGCGCTAGCTCCAGCCCTTCGTACTGCGGACGGACGACGTTCGCCAGTCCCAGAACCGCTTGCCGGGAGCGGTAGTTGCGGGACAACCGGACGATCGCCAGGTCGCGGTAGGTACCGGCCAGCGCTCGCAGGTGCGCCGGGTCGGCGCCGCGGAAGGCGTAGATCGCCTGTGCGTCGTCACCGACGCAGGTGAGACCGGACCCGTCTGGCTGCAGGAGCCGGACGATCTCGGCCTGGACAGCGTTAACGTCCTGGTACTCATCGATCAGCACCGCGTCGAACAAGCCTCGCAGCGCCGGGCCGGCCGCGACGTCGGCGAGGGCGGCGCGCCACAGCAGCAGCAGGTCGTCGAAGTCAACCAGGCCGTGCCGCCGCTTGTAACCGACGAAGTCAGTGAACAAACCGGCCAGCTGCTCAGCGAACGGCACGCACCACGGGTACCCGCTGGCGAGGACATCGGGTAGCTGGGTGCTGGTGCTGACGCACCGGGAGTAAATCTCAGCACAGGTTGCGGCGCGCGGGGAGCGGCGGCCGGAAGTCGTGCCTACCAGACCATGGGCATCGCGCAGGGTATCCATCACATCCGCGGAGTCCGCCGGGTCGATGACGCTGAACTGCGGCGGCAGCGCGAAGGCCTCGGCGTGGGCTCTGATGATCCGGTGCGCGACCGCGTGAAAGGTACCGCCGAAGATCCGGTCGGCCGGGTTACTGTCCGGCGGCTGCGCCCTGGCGAGCATGTCATCGGCCGCCCGGCGGGTGAAGGTAAGCAGCAGGATCCGGCTCGGCTGGATGCCCTGGTCTCGCAGCCATGCCGCGCGGGCCACCAGAGTGCCGGTCTTCCCGGTGCCAGCCCCGGCAAGTATCAGCAGCGGGCTGCCTTGATGGGTTGCCGCCCGGCGCTGATCCTCGTTGAGCACGTCAAGAACACCAGGCAGCGCTGTCATGGAGACTGACTGTAGCCAGCACTACCGACAGCGCCGCTGCGCACACGCGGCCCGGACAGGAAGGGATCAGAACCGCGATGGCAGGAACGCGACGAGTGGCACTAGTCACCGGGGCATCAGCGGGAATTGGCAAGGCGTGCGCGGACCACCTCGCCGCGGCGGGCTGGGCGGTGACCGGTGGCAGCCGGCGCGGCACCGGGGCCAGCGGACCGGCCTGGACTGGCCTGGTCATGGATGTAGACCAGGACTCGTCGGTGCAGGCAGGCGTCGCGGGCGTCATCGAGCGCGACGGACGGCTTGACGCGCTGATCGCTGCTGCTGGCTGGGGCATCGCCGGCGCGGCCGAATACACCACCATCGCTGAGGCCAAGGCACAGTTCGAAACCAACTTCTGGGGCTGCGTCCGGGTCGTTCAGGCGGTGCTGCCGCAGATGCGCGAGCAGCGGCACGGCCGCATCGTGCTGATCAGTTCGATCGGCGGGGTTATCGGCATCCCGTTCCAGGCGTATTACAGCGCGAGCAAGTTCGCGCTGGAAGGCTTCGCTGAAGCATTGGCGTACGAGGTCGCGCCGTTCACTATCCAGGTCACACTCGTGCAGCCGGGCAATATCGCGACCGACTTCACGGCAAGCAGGCGGCGCGCCGAGCCCAGGCCCGGCGACGCTGCATATGCCGCGGCGATGACCCGGGCGGTGAGCGTCATGGAGCGGGACGAACTGCGCGGCGCGCCGGCCGAGCACGTGGCCCTGACCGTTCAGCGGGTGCTCGAGTCCAGCCGGGCACCGCGCCGGGTCTCCGCTGGCAAGGCCGGGGAGCGAGCCGGCCTGATAGCGAAACGTCTGCTGCCCTTTCGCGTGTTCGAAGCCGCGGCCAGGGGGAGCCTCGGGGTGTGACAAGCGCGCGTTCCCGGCCGGATTGTGAATTTCTTCCGTGCCGCGCATCCGTCGCGCACGCTAGTGGTAAAAAGATCGGCGCGGTTCAGATGGCAGGTACCTGGGTGCGGGAGGCCCGATGACGGCATCGGCGCTCGTGGCGTCGCTGCAGCGCATTGGTCAGGTCCAGGCGCATCTGCCTGGACCTGTGTCCATGCTGCTCGCGCTCTTCGCAGCCGCCGCGGCTTTCGTCCCGTTGTTATGGCCGGTGACGCGGCATATCACCGTGATAGCGCACGAGGGCGCACATGCAACGATGGCCTCAGCTGTCGGCCGCAAGGTCGATGGAATCAAGTTCAAGCTGAACGCCGATGGTGCCACCAACTTTTCCGGGAGCGCGGGCGGCAAGCCCGGTTTCTTCGCGATCGCATTTATCGGCTACCTGGGACCGAGCGCTTTCGGCATCGGCGCCGCTGAGCTGATCAGGATTGGCTACATCGTGGCAGTCCTGTGGATCGGCCTGGCCGGGCTGGTAGCGACCATGCTTACGCTCCGCAGGAGCTTCGGCATCGTGACGGTGTTCATCACGCTCGTCCTGGTCTTCCTCGTGGCGGCCTTCGCGACGGTCGGGGTCCAGGTTGTGACCGCCTACGCCATTACGTGGTTCCTGCTGGTGTCAAGCGTGCAGATCATCAGGATCCGCGGCAAGGACGCCGATGACGCGGGCAAGCTGCAAGGGATGACCAAGATCCCGGCCTGGTTCTGGTCGAAGACCTGGCTGGCCGGCGCCATCCTGGCGCTCGTGTTCGGGGGGATCCAGCTCCTCTAAGCCGCGCTCGCGCGGCAGCCGGGCCTTGCGCTGCCCAACGTCACCAGCCCAGCTCCCGCAGCCGCTCGTCAGAGATCCCGAAGTAGTGCCCCACTTCGTGGATCACCGTCCGGCGTACCTGCTCGACAACCTCGGCCTCGCTGTTGCAAATCGCGCAGATGGCCTGCTGGTAGATCGTGATCTTGTCGGGCAGGACTGCGGCATAGCCTTCGCCCCGGCTGGTTAGCGGGATCCCCTGGTAAAGGCCCAGCAGACCACGGGGGCCTGGGTCGTGCTCGACCAGGACGGCCACGTTCTTGATGCGGTCGGCGAACTCATCGGGCAACGAGTCGAGCGCCTTGGCGACCATCTGCTCGAATGATTCCGGGTCGACGGTGATCACCAGTCCATTGTCCGCTATCCGCGCCGTAGCCTGGTGGCTGTGACCAGCCTGGTTCCGGCGACATGCTCAGCCAGCGCGCCAGTCCGCCCGACGCGCGCAGACATCGCGGCAGCTCGCGGGCGGACCATTCCGGACCTGGTCGCGCCGGGCCTGCGCGTGCTGTTCGCCGGGATCAACCCGAGCCTGTACTCGGCCGCAACGGGCTTTCACTTCGCCAGGCCCGGTAACCGGTTCTGGCCGGCCTTGCACCAGTCCGGGTTCACTGACCGCCAGCTTCAGCCAGCTGAGCAGCACCTGCTACTCAATGTCGGCCTGGGCATCACGAACGTCGTCGCCCGCGCCACCGCGAGGGCCGATGAGCTGGACGCCGGGGAACTCAGGGCCGGCGGCGCGGCACTCGCCGCAGCGGCGGCCGAGCTCGGCGTCTCCTGCCTAGCGGTCCTGGGCGTGACTGCCTACCGGGCCGCCTTCGGGCAGCCGCGGGCAGCGGTCGGGCCGCAGCCTGCACTGCCTGCCGGGCCGCGAGTGTGGGTCCTTCCGAACCCGAGCGGCCTTAATGCCTCCTACCAGCTGGACAGACTGGTAGAGGAGTTTGCTCGGCTGCGCGAGGCCGCAGCAGCGTGAGCCAGCCCGAGGGGGGAACGGTGGCCGGCACTCCTGAGCCGGAGTGCTGGCTACACCCCGATGTCGAAAAGCGCCCGTCACCCATTTCCGGTCTAGGCCTGTTTGCCGCGGGCCCTATTGCGGCCGGCACCGTAGTGTCGCGACTCGGCGGCCGCCTTGTGTCGGGCGAGCGGCTGGGGGACCTGTTCGCTGCTGCTGCCAGCGATCCGCGACGGCCCTACATTGACACCATCACAGTGGGCGCAGACCTGCACCTCGTCCTCCCGCTTCGGCAGGCCAGCGGACCGTCGCGGCAGGCCAACGGCTACGGCAATCACAGCTGCGATCCGAACCTCTGGTGGGTCTCTGCGTATGAGCTGGCCGCGCGCAGACCGGTCGACTCGGGCGACGAGCTGACGAACGATTACGCCACCAGCTCAGCCGCAGCGGATTTCGTCATGGAGTGTCTTTGCGACTCACCGTTGTGCCGGGGCGTCGTCACTGGCGACGACTGGCGGCGCCCGGAGCTGCGAGAGCGGTACGGCCGGCATTGGGTGCCAGCGCTGCTGACACGCATCCATTCGGCTGAGGCGTAGTCCAGACCCTGCCGGAATGGACTGCCCGGCGACGTTGCGCGAGCCAGGAACAATGCCAGCGTAGGTGATCCAGTGCGCCGCCGGGTGATCCGTATAGACATGTATTTATCGATTCCTTGCTAATATTGAGGTCTTGACATAGTTCACCCTTGTTAACCAGAATTATCAGCGCTACCAGCCAGTAGCTTGCTTCATGTCAGCTCGTGGCATGACGGGGCGTCGTAGGCGGCCCGCCATGATCTCCTACGCCTTTGACAAGGAGGAACAGATGCAAGGTCGCGTTCTCAGACTTCTCAGGAGACCCCTGACATTGGCTGGGATTGGCGGCTTGGCCTGCAGCGCCGCCGCGTTCGCCGTTACGACGCCCGCCCAGGCCGAGGCGATTCCGCCGTCGACCTCTTCGTGTCAGTACAGCAACTCGGCTACCCAGGCCAATCCCGCGTTCGTCGTGGGTGTCACGCCAGGCTCGACGATCAGCATTTCCTGCGCCCCTGGCAGCTTCCCAGGCAAGACGGTCTTCATCATCGAAGGCAGCGGCCTGGCCGGCATCGTCAGCCCGGCCAGCGCCGAACTCAGCGAGGTGGACCTCGGCTCCCTGCAGGGCGCATCTCTAGGGTCCGACGGTAGCCTGAACGCCACCTATACCGTTCCGACGAAATTCTCCGCGTCGGACCCCAACGCCGCATGTCCTGCGACACAGGCTCAGATCAACGTCGGCCTGGGCTGCGACCTGGTGATCCTGAACGGGTCTCTCTCCCCGGTCAACGAGGCTCAGCTCGCCTACCAGGGCCAGGGCACACCGAACAGCCCGACGCTGAAGGTTACGCTCGAGTCGGTTGGCCATGCGGGCGTTAAGACCCTGACGGCCAGCGACAACCCGGGAGCTTGCTCTACACCCGTGACGGCGACCAGCCACTGCTGGTGGGGAGCACCGAACACCGGAGCACCCAACGCAGGCGCGTTCTCCGGCATCCCCGGCCTCACCGCTCTGGTATCCAAGCACCTCGCTCAGAACACACTGCAGGTCACTCCGGCGGTCTACTGCGCAGCTGGTGCTACTGCGGCGGCGTGTTCCGGCCTTCCCGCAGGCACCCTGGTGCCGCCCGCACTGAGCGGCACGATGACGGTCACCCGCGGGCTTGAGCCTGTCACCATCGACGAGCCAAACACCACCCCGTATGCCGGCAATGGCACCATGCCGTCACTGGTCCCCGGCAGCGCGAATGTCGAGGCCACCCAACTCGAGTTCTAAGGGCCGGAGGCAACTGAAGTAGACGAGCACGGTCACCCTGATGCCGACCGGCATAGGCAGTAGGTGCGGCCCCGCGACAGAAGTCGCGGGGCCGCACCGCTCCGCCCCTACTGCCATTTGCGATCGTTCAGTGCTAGCCGGCACCCGGGCTGAGGACGTCAATGCCGGCCGTCCGGGAAGCGGCATTCAGCTCGGTGCCATAGCCGACCATCGCGCGAGCATTCAGACGGAGTGCCGTTGCGAGGTGGATGGCATCAGCCGAGCGCAGGCGCCCTGGCAGCAACGGTGCCGTCGTAAGATCGCCGTTCTCGATGTCCACGAGCGCGATCGCCGATAGCACCTCGGAAACCGCATCGTGCTGGATGTGCTCTGGCCGGCGGTTCGCGGCGCAGTGCAACTCCGTGTGCAACAAAAGCGAAGCAATTAGCATGTACCGTCCCCCGAGCGCTGCTGGAGGTGGTCGGCCAGCGAGGTGTCGATATAGATGATCACCGCTCGCCTCTGACGTCCGCGATGATCTCCGTGCTCGACACGGGCACGGTCACGCGCCGGATTCTTCGCCGGTCTACCGGCCGGTCCTTGCGCGGCTCGCGAACCTTTGCCGCCGCGACAAAGCGCTCGTATGGCGTCAGGGACGGCGGGACGAGTACCGCTGCTACCTCGCCGTGATTGGTTACCTCGATCGTTTCCCCGGCCCCTACCGCGCGGAGCACCTCCGCGCTGTTGTTGCGCAGTTCCCGATGGCTGATCGTCCGCATGCACGCCTCCCTGCCGTAGCAATCGGAGCACATCAGCGCGGTCCAGGGCTGAACGCTCGGTGGCCCGGCTGGCGGCTTATCGCTATCACTGCTGCTAAGCGGCGTGTGCAAGAGTCCCGATGACGACCGTCGCGTCCAGTTCCTCGTCGGCGGAGACCACGGCCGTCAGTCCTGCTGCCGTCATCGCTGCCTCGGTCTGCACGGACTGTCGTTCGCTCGTTTCGATGAGCAGGCAGCCGGCAGGGGCCAGCCAGCCCGGTGCGGCCGCTGCGACCCGGCGATGAAACATGACGCCGTCCGGGCCACCGTCGAGCGCAACGAGCGGCTCGTGCAGCCGAGCCTCTGGCGGCATCAAGGCAATCTCGCCAGTCGGCACATACGGTGCGTTGACGACCAGCACGCTTACCCGGCCAGCCAGCCCGGGCGGCAGAGCATCGTACAGATCACCCTGGTGAACCTGGCCGCCGGCGGCGGCCACGTTTAGCCGAGCGAACTGCACCGCGGCCGGGTCGATGTCAGCGGCGTGCAGTTCGACCGCGCCGAGAGTGCTCAGCCTCGCGGCCACCGCTACGCCGACCGCCCCCGAGCCGCAGCACAAGTCCACGACCAGCCACGGACCACCAGGAGCCGACTGACGTGCTGCCGCGATCGCCTGACCGGCCAAGAACTCGCTGCGGCGCCTCGGAACGAAGACACCGGGGCCAACGGCGATGCGCAGGCCGCAAAACTCGGCCCAGCCGACGACATGCTCGAGCGGCAGCCCGGACGCGCGGCGCTGCACCATGTCGTCGAGTTGATCTCGCGTGGACGCCGCCGCGATCAGCAGGTCGGCCTCATCCTCAGCAAACACACAGCCTGCCGCCCTGAGCCTGTCGACAATCGAGGACCGCACTCTGAGCTCACCAGGGCAATGACGTGCTGGTGAAGTGCGTCAGAGTATCGATGTCGCTCATCTTGTGAACGTGGCGAGGCGGCGTTTCGAATGTCGCGTACGGGCGGACCCGGATGACGACCCGCTGCTCTTGCCTGGCGAGTTCGGCAATCTGCGGACGGCGGTTTGCCGGAACCTCCTCGCCTGCCATCAGGCCCACGACCCTGGTGAGGACGTCCGTCGCCTGCTCGGTGTCGGTTTCGACCTGGCCGTTGCCGTAGACCTGCAAATAGGTCAGCGGCCAGTTTTCGTCCAGAACGCACAGGCTGACTCGCCCGTCGCGAGCTACTGCCCTGGTCTTGCCGCGTTCTGCCATGGTCGAGACCAGCAGGTCGTCGCCGTCCATCACGTAGTAGACGACGGTCATCGCCGGCCCATGTGAATTCCGGGCGTAGCCGAAGATGCAGGTCCGGTGGTCACGGACGAACTGGCGCCGTTCTTCCTGGTTCACGCTCCGCCCTTCGTCTGCTGAGTCGTCGTCGGGACAACCGGCTGCCAGTCCACTCGTTAGCCTGGCGGATACCGACATAGCAGGCCGGTCCCCTCGTAGGCAGGTAGGACCCGTGCCCTGGTGCCCCTACTCTTCCACTGTCTCAACGGAATTTAAGGCTGCTCTGGCGGCAGGTTTTCGGTCGCCCATACGGCTGCTGAGGTCCGATCCCGCACTCCGATCCGGCGGAAAACGCTGCCGACGTGCACCTTCACTGTGCTCTCACTGATGCCGAGCCGACGGGCAATCTGCTTATTTGCCAAACCCGCCGCGGCAAGCCGCAGCACCTGCAGCTCGCGCTCACTGAGCTGGTTGGCCGCGCCCTTTTGCCGCCCAGGCAGCAGCGCCCCGGCTACGCGCGGATCGAGCGGCGCATGGCCAGCCGCAGCGGCGCGGATCGCGGCAAGCAGCTCGTCAGGGCGCGAGTCTTTCAGGAGGTAACCGACTGCCCCGGCTGACAGCACCGCACCGACTCGCTGCCGATCCGAGAATGAGGTCAGGGCGACTATCCGTATGTCCGGCTGCTCGGCCAGCAGCAATCTCGTCGCCTCGACACCGTCTAGCCCCGGCATCGACAGGTCCATCAGCGCAACCGATGGCCCAACTTCCCTCGCCACTTCCAGCGCTTGCTGACCGTCCGCTGCCTCGCCAACTACCTGCATGTCCGCGGCGGCGTCGAGCAACGTGATGATGCCGGCCCGGACCAGCTGGTGGTCGTCGACTACGAGCACTCGGATCACTGCGCCGCTCCCTCTGCCGCCTCGTACCGGACCAGGGTGCCGGACCCCTGAGAAGTGCGCAGGCCCAGCCAGCCGCCGCCGTGTCTGGCCGCATCCGCCATTAGCGACAGCCCGAAATGACCGTCCGCCCTCGCTCCGGCAGGCTCGAACCCGTGCCCATCATCATGAACGTCGAGCCTGGTCGCTTCGCCACCCTGCGTCGCCAGGCGGAGGGTAACGTGCTGGGCTCCGGCATGCTGCAGCGCGTTGCGCAAAGCCTCCTGGGCAATCCGGAAGATCACCTCTTGCTGTAGCCGCGGCGCGCATTCCGCGGCATCAGCATCGAGGTCCAGCTTCAGCTCAGGGCCGCGTCCGGCCGCTCCCTTGGTGAGGTCGGCGAGTGCATTCGCCAGCCCAGCGCTGTGCAGGCTGGCCGGATAAATGTCCACGAGCAGTGACCGCAGCCCGGCCACACCGCCGCGGATCGTCTCGGCCACTGACCGCAACTGTCCTGCGAGATCGTCGTCACCGGTGGAACGTGCACGCGCCTCCTGTCCAGCCACGCTGAGGGAAGCGGCGACCAGTTGCTGCACTACGCCATCATGCAGCGTGGCGGCGATCCGGCGCCGTTCGTCGGCTGACGCATCCAGGGCGCGGCGCATCAGTTGCTCGCGTTGTGCGCGGGCGCGGCGCGACCGGGCCGCCAGCAGCCAGCCAACGGGCGCGAGCAGCAGCACGAGAGCAGCCAGGCTGCTGATCATGACCCCAGCGAAGCCGCGCCACAGCTGCTGGGTGCGCTCGCTGACGGTGTCGTAGCGGAAATACGTCTCAAACAGGAGCGGCTGGCCGCTGGGCGTCCAGATCGGCCGGTAGACCTCAAGCAGCTTGCCGTCGCCGCGCTCGAACCGATTCTCGCGGCGGTCAAGATCACTGATGCCGGCCTCAGCGCGCTTGTCTACCAGACTGGAGCGAGCCGACTCCTCAAGCGGGAACCGGGCTCCGATCAGCCGCGGCTCGTCGGAGTACAACACGGTGCCATCGGGCCGCCAGATCTTAACCCGGACGAGCGAGGCTGTTCGCTTGGCGCGACGAATCACCGGATCCAGCACCCGCCTCGCCTCGGCCGGGTCGGTCAGCATCGAGTTCGTGAGCACTGGCGCGACCGCGCTGTCGGCGATCAGATTGGCCGTCTCCGTGACGTCGTGGACTGCCTGCTGTTCGGCGATACGCCTACTGGCGAACGAGCCGGCGATGGCGACGACAACGGCTACAACCAGAGCAACCACCACGACCGGGAACACCACTCGCAGTACTGGAGGCGGGCGGTCGAGGTTCTCCTTGTCGCGGGGCTCGGCGAGGATAACCCAGTCGGCGGGCGCCGCCGGAACCTGTCCGACAGCGCCCGCGCCCCGTGACGACCTGCCTAGCACCTGCGGCCTTCCGTCATGACCCACTCCGACTGCTTCCGCTGCCGCTCCCGCCGCGGTCGTCGCTTGGCTCCGCATGTGGGGTCAGACCGCCGTGATCGTCGCCTGGCTCCGCATGTGGGGCCAGACCGCCATGATCGTCGCCAGGCTCGGCCTGCGGCGTAACATCCCCGTGATCGTCGCCAGGCTCGATCTCCGGCGTGGCGTCGCCGTGGTCGTCGCCCGGCTCGGCATGGCGGATCAGGCCCCCGTGGTCGTCAGCCGGAAAGCTCGGCTGCTTTGCCTGGCTCGGGGCCGGGACTGGGATCTGCTGGCTGAAGGACGGGTTCCCGCGCAGGCCGGCAAGAGCCGGAGCTGCCGCGATACCGCCGGCGGCGACCGCCGACACCAGGATGATTACAAGGCGTTTCATTCGTGCGCTCCCAACTGGTGCGTAACTGACACCACGTTTATCGCGCACTGCCAGTTCAGTTAGCTATTGGCCGAACGGCCTACTACCAGGGATGCGCCTCAGCCTTTACAGCAATGGTGGTCTGTCAAACCAGCGCCGGGAAACTGCCATGCGGGCTGTGTCCTGAGGACGACGCCCAGCTCAGAGCCGCGCGCGGGTGCTCTGGATCACGGAGGCCGTCCGGCTCGACCCGGTCAAGCCCTGGCGGCCGCTTCCCTAGCACTCTGGCCGAAGCGCCCCTGCGTAGCAGTCTCGCCGCGCGCGGGGAGTACCGGTGGGGGCAGATGCGCGTTTCCGCCGGAGGCCTTCTGGTGGCGGGAGGCCGGATGGACCCGCGGCGTAGGGTGTGCACATGTCACGCGTTGTAGTCGCGACCGCGTACGGCGGTCCGGAGGTGTTGGCTGTTGCCGACGAGCCGCTGACCGTGCCAGGCCTGGGAGAAGCTCGCATAAAGGTCCGCGCCAGCGGCGTGAACCCTGTCGACTACAAGACCTATAGCGGCTCATTCGGCAGCGATCCAGGCCGGCTGCCGCTCAGGCTTGGCCTCGAAGCGGCCGGTGAGGTCACCGCGGTCGGGCCGGACGCGGTCGGGCCCGCCGGGTCAGTCGCGGTCGGCGACGAGGTCATCGCTTTCCGGGTCAGCGGCGGGTACGCAGCAGAGCTAGTCGTCGCGGCCCAGTCGCTTGTCCCGAAGCCACCGGGCCTGGGCTGGGCAGAGGCCAGCGGCATGATGCTCGCGGGCGCCACGGCATGGCACGCGGTGGTGGCGACCGCTGTCGGTACGGGAGACACCGTGCTCGTGCACGGCGCCGCCGGCGGCGTGGGCTTGATGGTGATCCAGCTCGCCGCAGCCCGTGGCGCCAGTGTCGTCGGGACGGCCAGCCCAGCGCGGCACGACGTGCTGCGCGAGTTCGGTGCGATTCCCGTTGCCTATGGCCAGGGCCTGGCCGACCGGGTGCGCGCGGCCCCCCCGCAAGGCGTGACGGCGGCGCTGGATCTGGTCGGCACGGATGAAGCCGTTGACGTGTCGGTTGCTCTCGTGTCGGACCGGAGCCGGATAGCTACTATCGCCGCCCAGCGGCGCGGGCTGGAACTCGGCATCAAGGTGCTCGGCGGCGCTCCAGGCGCAGACCCGGGCACGGCTATCCGCGATGCGGCCAGGCTTGAGCTGGCCCGGCTGGCTGGGCAGGGCAGGCTGCGAGTTCTGGTTGATCGGACCTTCCCGCTCGAGAGCGCTGCCGACGCGCACCGCCTCAGCATGGGCGGTCACGTTTCCGGCAAGATCGCGCTGATTCCGTGAGGGTGATCGCGCGCCGGCCTCCGGGCGCGGTTGCGTAACGCTCCGGTCTCGGTGAGCCCGGTCGCGGGTCATCAAGTTCCAAGGCAACTGTCGGCTCCCGCGCGGCGGGCCTAACATACTGGCCATGAGTCGGCCCCGGCCCGCAGCGCGGGCGCGGTTGCGGTTCCGGTTGCTCGCCACGGCGGGCCTGGCCACCATGGCTGCGCTGGCAGCCGGCTGTGGCGGGCCAGCCCGATCCGTCGGCACGGTCGCGTCCGGCCCCAGAACGTCGGCATCCGCGTCTGCTTCTGTGTCCGCATCGGCATCGGGGCCTGCTGTGTCGCCATGGCCTGCGGTGGTATCCGTGCCTGCTGTCACGGCCGGCCTGCATCAGACGCGCGTGCGCCCGCCCGCGCAGAGTGCGGTCTTCCAGGCTGAGATGACTGACCTGTGGGCGGGCGTGGTCTCGGGCCACCCGAATCTCGCCATGCCGGCCTTCTTTCCGATGGTTGCCTACGAGCAGGTCAAGGCGATCGCGGATCCTGCTGCCGACTGGCGAAACCGGTTGGTAGCGGAGTTCAGGACTGATGTGATCGCCGCGCACGACTTGATTGGCAGGGCAGCCAGGAACGCGGCGCTCGTCCGAGTCGTCGTGCCGGAGCAGCAAGCGGGCTGGATTGATCCGGGCGTCTGCTACAACGGCGTCGGCTACTGGCATGCGGCAGGAGCGCGGGTCGTCTACCGGGTCGGCGGCCAGGTCAGGTCCTTCGGGATTGCCTCGCTTATCTCGTGGCGCGGCCGCTGGTATGTGGTCCACTTCGGCGGCGAAGTGCGAACCGGGCCGGGTGGCATGGTGGACCAGCCTGCCCGCGGACCAGGTGTGCCGGGCCCGCCAGGCGGTTGCTGACGCTATACGGGAGCGGCCCTTCATGGTGGACCGCTGCAAGCACGGTCCGTGACTACATCGAGAGCCTGACCGATCAGGACGCCACGACCGCCGGCATTGTAATCGTTCCTGAGCTTGATGAGCTCGGGGAGCGTGTCGCGGACGTCAAGGAACAGGTCGCCGCAGCTGAGGCGCAGCGGCAGGCCGCGGCGAAGGCGTTGGCTAAATTCACCGAAGATCTGCGCCGCGCGGGCTCGTCCGCCGCCGACTGTGCCTTTGTTCTCGGCGAGTCCCGCGGGCGGATCGCTCATCGCTTCGGGCCACTCCCAGACCGAACTATGCGACGCAGCGTCAGCGACTGGAATCTGTGCCTCGTACCGGCCTGGGCGATGTGGAAGTCAACGATGTCGAATGACTCGCGCGCGAATTGCACGATCTGGTCGTCAGTTCGCCAGGAAAAGAACCGGGCGGGAACGTGGTCGTCCCACTCAGCCGGTCCCTCGCCCGTTTCCTCGCTGCCGCCGTATACGCCGAGGAAGAACAGTCCACCAGGCCGCAGCACACCGGCGATGGATGCCAGTATGGCTGGCAGTTCAGCGTTCGGCACGTGCAGGAGGCAGTTCATGGCGTGCACGGCGTCGAAGGATTCGGCCGGGAAGTCCATCTGGCTGAAATCCATCACCCGCGCGTCCAAGCCCTTATCCCGGCACCGCGCCACCATGTCTGCCGACAGGTCGGTGGCCACGACGTCAAGACCATGGCTGGCGAAGAAGACGCTGTCCTGGCCAGTGCCAGCGCCGATCTCCAGAATCCGCGTGCAGTTCGCCTGCCGCAGGCGGCGCAGGAACGCTGCCCGCTCGGCCAGCTTCCATGATTCCTTGCCCATGCGATCGCGCCGGTCAGCTGCGCCGTCATACGCCCGGCGCAAGTTATCACGCACCCGCTGGTAATCCGCGCTGGCCAAGGTTCCTCCCATGGCATCCGGCACTGGCCTAACGCCCGGCTGGCTGACTGACATCATCCCGCCCCTTACGCGGTTGGCGTTCCTCGGTGCAGAGTTTCGCCTCGGGTTTCCTGCCGTGCGCGGTCCTGGTGGCCGTCCGCAACGTTGCATGCCAGCATGGGCCGCATGCCTAACCACCACAATCCACCCGGGGGCATCTCCACCAAGCCTTTCTCGCCGTCCGCTGACTCCACAGATCCGGCGAGGATCAACGACTATGACAGTTTCGCGAAGGCCTACGCGGACGCAAACGAGAGCAACCTCATTAATGCCTACTACGAGCGCCCCGCGATGCTGGAACTGGCCGGAGACGTGGCTGGCCGACGGATCCTCGACGCTGGCTGCGGCTCTGGTCCTCTGTTCGCGGCGCTGCGCGACCGGGGCGCCATCCTGACCGGCATCGACAAAAGCGCCGGGATGCTAGCGCTGGCCCGGCGCCGGCTCGGTGCCGACGCGGACCTGCAAATGGCCGAGCTGGGCAGCCCGCTTCCCTTCCCCGACGGCACATTCGACGACGTCACTGCTTCCTTGGTGCTGCACTACCTGGAGGACTGGGGTCCAGCGCTCGCCGAGCTGCGACGCGTTCTCAAGCCCGGCGGACGGCTCATCGTGTCCGTCGACCATCCCTTTGTGACGACCCTGGCAGGCCGGGAGGCCGGCCTCGAGCCCGATTATTTCGCGACCTACAGCTACACCGATGAGTGGACCGTGGGCGGACAGACCGCGGTGCTGCGATTCTGGGCCAGGCCGCTGCACGCGATGACCGATGCCTTCGCTGCGGCCGGTTTCAAGATACTGGTCATCAGCGAACCAGCGCCCGCGCCCGATACCCCCCGCGAGCTGCTCCCTGACAACATCGCGAACAGACCCTCGCGGGCATTCCTGTGCTTCCTGTTTTTCGTCCTGCAGGCCGCCTAAGCGTGGTCAGTCGGGTAGCCACCGGGATGCCGTCGCGGGGGAACCTGCCTAGCCTTTCGCGATAACGGCGGAGGATACGGCACGGGCGGTGGCCAGCTTCGCCGTGGACAGGCTGGCGCGCTTGGCCGGGGATGTCCAGGCGGCGGGGTTGCTCGGGCTGACCGCCGATGACGTCGCGGCGTATCGTCAGCGCCTGGGGGCGGCATTACAGATGATCGTTCCTGGAACAGCTTTCCGTACTCGGACCTGGCTCAGGGTCTGGTGCCCTCGCGCCGTCTAGCCCGTGCAACCCACGGCAGCAGGAAGTTAAGACCACGGCGCTGGGTCATCCGGCCCGTACGTCGCGATGGTTCCGTCTGGCGACTCGACGGTCAGCGTCATCCGGATAGCACCCGTCGTCTCGGCCTCCCCAGACACAGGCAAGGGCGTACCGGTCGCGACGCCAGGCGGCCACACCTGCAGTGCCCGGTAGTCGTAGCCATCCTGTCGTCCGGGCTCAAAGAGGAAGGTGACGGGATCGCCAGGCACTAGCGCGCGGTACCCGTCCATGGCGACACTGGAAAAGTGCGTCCTGTGGCCCGGCGAACCAGACGCCGAGCCCAGAACTTCTTGGACCTCCAGCACCATCTCGGCGAGCAAGCCAGCTGACGATGCTGATGAGTGAGCCGCATCGAGGGTCGGAGGAGGTACCTAGCAGAGGTTAGGCAAGGGGGTCCCTGAGATTAGCCAGTTGCGGGCTACCGGCATACAAGCGGCTCCGGAGGCCGCCACTGCAAGTCGACCTCCACGCCGTGGCCTGCGCCAGAAAGACCAGTTCTGTTCTCTGTGACGCCGATCATCGCCCCAGAGGTGCGCGTCAAGCGGATCGGCGACGGGGACGACGGGACTCTCAACCCCGCAGTCCGGGCACGGATGTCAGTACGCCGGTGGATACTGCCCGGCATGGCGAGATTCGAGGACCAGGACCTGACTGATGCCGAATTCCGCGAGTGCGACTTGACTCGCGCCCGTCTGATCGGGGTGGTGATGCAGGACGCCGTTATCGACGGGCTAGTGAGCAATCTGGTAGTGAACGGAGTCGAGGTGACGTCGTACGTCGAGGCCGAGCTCGACCGTCGCCATCCAGTGCGGCTGCTGATCCGCTCGGCCGATCCAGCCGACCTGCTGCAAGCTTTTCGGCAGCTGAGGGCCGACTGGACGGCCACGCTGAAGCGGCTCCCAGGGATGCCGAAGGGTTCCGAACACCAGCGCGTCGGCGGCGAGTGGTCGGCGGTGGAGACCCTTCGCCATCTGGTGTTCGTGCACGATTCGTGGTTCCGTCGCTGCTGCATGGGGTCGACCAAGCTGTTCACCGCGATCGGGTTGGCGTCCGAGTTTGTCCCTGACCGGGAGGAGCAGGGCCTGGATCTAGCGGCGGCCCCGGGCCTCGACGAGGTGCTGGCCGTGCGCGACGTGCAGGGCGCCGAGCTAGAGCTTTGGCTATCGACCGTGACGGCCGATGAGCTGTCGGCGCCCGCGCCAGTGCCGGCGGGCCGGGGCTGGCCGCCGTACGCCAGGGGGAAGTCAGTGCTCGAGTGCATTCACGTGGTGCTGGATGAGGAGTGGGCGCACCACGGTTTCTGCGTGCGCGACCTCGATCTGCTCGAGGGGTGACTCAGGCATACCCGCGACGGCGGAGCTGCTGGCGATTCACGCTGAGGTGCATGCCGCGCTCGCGGGCCAGCCGGTTGAGCCCTCCCGCGAACGGGAGATCCTCATCGAGGTCGCCGCGGGCCTGTCTAACGCCGAGATCGCCGCCAAGCTCTTCCTGGCCGAGGCCACAGTCAAGACACACGTCGGCAGGATGCTGAATAAGATCCGGCTGCGGGACCGGGTGCAGGCTGTCGTGTACGCCTACGACACGGCCTGGTCAGGCCTGGCGGTCGTCCTTGACCGCCGTTGACATTTGTCATCCCGGGCCGCTGACCCATAGCACTACCCCGCCTGGGGCTGGGCGCGAGAACCTCCTGTCATGACTCCTGCAGACGCTTGCGCCGACGGGCTTCCCGCAAGATCACAAGAACGGCAGGCTGGCGCAGGGACCACGGAGATCCTCTCCGGTACGGGCGCGAGCGCCGC
>DASXIA010000524.1:0-2035 GCA_036488155.1 Streptosporangiaceae bacterium
CTACGCACCGAACATCAACTCCTACAAGCGGTACGTGCCGGGCAGCTTCGCACCGACCGCGGTGCGCTGGGGCGTTGACAACCGCACATGCGCGCTGCGGCTGGTCGGGCATGGGCACTCGCTGCGGCCGGAGAACCGGACTCCCGGCGGCGACGTCAACCCCTACCTCGCGGTTGCCGCCATGATCGCGGCCGGGCTGCACGGCATCGACCACGAACTACCGCTGGAGCCCGCGTTCGAAGGCAGCGCCTACGCCGACGACGGCAGCAAGGTCCCGCACACGCTGCGGGACGCGCTCGAGCTCTGGCAGAAAAGCGAGATCGCTGCCGCCGCGTTCGGCCCAGAGGTGATCGGGCATTATGCGAACTATGCCCAAGTAGAGCTGGACGCCTATGATGCCGCCGTCACCGACTGGGAGCTGCGCCGCGGCTTCGAGCGCCTGTAGCCGACCCGGCCTGACTCCTCTCAGCGAGGGCCTTCACCGGTCCCAGCGACATAGCAGCGCCAAACCCGAGAACGAGGATCTGACACTGACGCCATGACCAGTTACACCGTCATCAACCCGGCTACCGAGCAGCCCGTCCGGGAGGTCGAGCTCACCACGCTCGAGCAGACCGACGCGGCGATCGAGCGCGCCGCCAGCAGCCAGGAGTCCTGGCGGGCTGTTGCCCCCGGCGACCGGGCGCGGCTGCTGCGCCGGTTCGCCGAGCAGGTCGACTCCCACATTGACGAGTTGGCCGCGCTCGAGACACAAGGTTCCGGCCACCCGGTCGGCGCCGCCACCTGGGAAGCCGGACAGGTCCGCGACGTTCTCGCCTATTACGCCGCGGCCCCGGAGCGGATGACCGGCCGGCAAATCCCCGTTCCCGGCGGTCTTGACGTGACCTTCAAGGAGCCGGTCGGGGTTGTCGGGCTGATCGTGCCCTGGAATTTCCCGATGCCGATCCTGTCCTGGGGCATGGCACCCGCGCTGGCAGCGGGCTGCGCCGTGGTGGCCAAGCCAGCCGAGATGACCCCGCTGACCGCGATCAGGATCGGCGAGCTGGCGCTGGCTGCCGGGATCCCGGAGGGTGTCTTTCAGGTGCTGCCAGGCAAGGGCAGCATCGTCGGCCAGCGCCTGGTCGATCACCCTCTGGTGCGCAAGATCGTGTTCACCGGATCGACCGAGGTCGGCCAGCGGATCATGGCCGGCTGCGCCCGGCACGTTAAGCGGCTCACCCTCGAACTCGGCGGCAAGAGCGCGAACATCGTTTTCGCCGACTCCGACATCGAGCGCGCTGCGGCCACCGCCCCGTACGCCGTGTTCGACAACGCTGGCCAGGATTGCTGCGCCCGGTCCCGGATCCTGGTCGAAAGCTCTGTGCTGGACAAGTTCATGGCGCTGCTCGAGCCCGCGGTGAAGGCGGTCAGGGTCGGCGATCCGCATGCCGCCGGTACCGAGATGGGTCCGCTAATCTCGGCGGCTCACCGCGCGCACGTGGCCAGCTTCGTGCCGGAGGGCGCGCCGGTAGCCTTCCGCGGCACCGCCCCTGACGGCCCGGGCTTCTGGTACCCGCCGACCGTGCTCGCTCCCGTCAGCACCGGGAATCCCGCGTACACCGAGGAGATCTTCGGCCCGGTCGTGACGGTCACCCCGTTCGCCGACGAGGCAGAGGCGATCGCCCTGGCGAATGACAGCCCGTACGGCCTGTCCGGCTCGATCTGGACTCACAACGTCGGCCGCGCCATCCGGGTCGCCCGCGGCGTGGAGACCGGCAACCTCTCGGTGAACTCGCATTCTTCGGTCCGGTATTGGACCCCGTTCGGCGGATTCAAGCAGTCCGGACTCGGGCGCGAGCTCGGGCCCGATGCCGTCGACGCGTTCACCGAGACCAAGAACGTGTTCATCTCAACCGAGTAAGGGAGTCGTTTCATAATGCAGCGTTTGCACGATCGGGTTGTGGTGGTGACCGGGGCGGGCAGCGGGCTCGGGCTTGCGAGTGCGCGCCGGATGGCGGAGGAAGGCGCCAGGATTGTCGCCGTTGACATTGACGAG
>DASXIA010000526.1:0-3273 GCA_036488155.1 Streptosporangiaceae bacterium
GGCAGCATCCGGCTAGGTCAGGCCGTCGGCCTCATCGCCCGGGCGCACCTGCCCGAGCTGTCGCCCAGCGGGGTCAGCGTCGCGCCGGTCATCAGCCTCACGCCCAGCGAGCTGCGGATCGCCTAGGCGTCCACCGCCAGCTATCCCGACATCGCGAGGTTCGTACGGCATGCGGCGGAAGTGATCGACGCCGAAAGGACAATATGAGCGGACAGCGGCCCGTATGTCTACCGGACCGGTAGACATACGGATTCGGCGATCTGTTTCCGCGAGGGGAAGCACGCTTTGACTACGCTAGGTAGCAGAGCGGGCTTACTGGGATGGGAAGCTCGGCGCAGCTCCGCGGCCATTGACTCGCGGACAGCCATTCTGACGGCTCGATGCAGCCGTTCCACCACGCCAGAAACGGAGCCGACTCTCCGAGAGGCATCCGGCCTGATCGACAACTGGACCTCAGTGGAAGTGCTCTAATCGTCTGCCGGCGGTTCTTCCTCACCGACACCCAGCCGGTCGCATTGTGCGAGAGCTACTACCCGGCCGACGTCGCCGTCGGAATGGCCATCGCCCGGCGCCGCAAGATCAAGGACGGTGCGCAGGTGCTGATGGACACTCGGCAGGCCGATCCACCGCCGGGTCACTGGGTGGGTTGAGGACCCGGTCGCCGGAATGCCGGACGGCGACGACGCCAGGGCTCTGGGCCCCACGGAGGGCGTACCGTTCGTCAGGGTCACTGCAGCATCTATGACGTCGGCGGCTGACCGGCCCGGGGTGCAAGACTCGGTGCGGGGCGGATCGTCACGAGTTCAGCTACGAGGAGCACATGGGGTGACCGGGCGGCTGCGCGTCGGCGCCTGCGTTTCCCTGTCGGGGCGGTTCGCCCGGTTCGGCAGGCAGGCAGCCCTGGGACTGGAAACATGGCGGTCCCTGGCGGGCGACTTCGAGCTGATCATCGACGACGACCGCAGCGACCGGGACACGCTGGCGGCACTGCTGCCCGACGTCGCGGCGCGTTGTGATCTTCTGCTGGGACCGTACTCCACCGTGCTCACACGAGTGGCGGCCGGGATCGCGGCGGATACCGGCCGTCTGCTGTGGAACCACGGCGGGTCAGGCGACGACGTGCAGGCATCCCATCCCGGTTACACCGTTTCCGTTCTGACGCCCGCCAGCCAGTACGCGGCCCCGTTCGTCCGCCACATAGCCGGCCATCCGGGAGCCGCGACGCTGTGCGTCGTAACCGGCAAGGGCAGCTTCGGACGCCAGGTCACGGCCGGGGCCGCGGACGCGGCTCACGCGTTCGGCATCGAGGTCATGCGCCCCGGGCGCGGCCCGGACTTCCAGGCCTGTCACTCGTCGGCCTGGGATCTGATCAGCGCGGGCGGGTTCGACGACGACGTCGCCACGGTCCGCAGCGCCCTGAAGCTTCCAAGACCACCCCGCGCCGTGTGCTCAGTCGCCGCGGGGGTGCGGGAGTTCGGCAACGCCATCGCTGACCCGGCTGGGATTTTCGGCATCGGCCAGTGGGCGCCAGGCACCGGACTGAGCGCCCAGATCGGCCCCGCCGAGACCGAGTTCGTCACCGCCTACACGCAGCGGACCGGGACACGGCCGGACTATCCGGCCGTGCAAGCCGTCGCCGCCGCCGTCCTGGCCACGCACTGCGGCCAGCTGGCTGGCGGCACTACCCGCGAATTGCTGTGGGCCGCTGCAGCGTCGCTCGACACCACGACATTGTTCGGCCGCTTCCGCGTCAGGCCCGATGGTGTCCAATGCGGGCACGAATCTGCGCTCGTCCAGTGGACTACCGACGATCTGCACCTCGTCATGCTGCCTGACCGGTAGCGGACGGCTCGGCATGCGCAGGCGGCCGCAACCTCGCCGTCGCTGGACGGGCAGTAGATACGCCGAGAGAGATCCGCACGGGAGACAGCAGAGGAACTGCGCTATTGGGTCCGGAACGACCATGCCGAGCGGCAATCACGGGCAGGAGTCTCAGATGAGAGGGACGGCCAGTCTGGCATTAGCGATTGCCGTCGGCTGCGTGGTCGCCGGCTGCGGCGGCGCGAGCACTGACTGGTATACGGCCGGCAAGGCTTAAGCCTTTCCCGGCCGAAGGCGGGCGCCGGCCAGCAGGGCCAGCTCGGCAAGGAGAAAACTACATGATCTTGACAGCCATACATACAGAGGCAGGATCCTTCCAGGTGCACCAGACCGGCTGCCCCGACATCGCCAGGTCGCGAGCCCAGCACCCTGATCGCGACGTCCGAGAGCTAGGCGAGGTGGCCAGCCAGGCCGACGCAATCCACGCGTTGTGGGGCGACGCGGCCAGTAATCACGTGGGCAGGGAGCTGGAGCAGGTGCTGGCGAGCTGCGCGGCCGAGACGCACTTCATCTGGTGCACCCGAGGGTTGCCCAGGTGACCAGGGAGTGCCCTCGCGTGCGCCGCCTTCGCCTGGAGCGGAGAAGCAGGCCGCGGCCAAGAACCAGCCGCTGGTCATCGACAATGCCGGCGTGGTCAGGGCCAACCCGTCGGCAGTAGTACTGCAGGCCGTCCCCGGCCCGGCTCGGAGCTGCTGAGAACTGGCTCAGCGGCAGCGTCTGGCCGCAGCGGCCAGCGCACCGCTTCTCGCCGCAGGCAATGCGCCCCAGCACGCGGGCGCGCCGGGCTCGCCGCCGAGCGCCAGGCGGCGATCGCCGAGCTGGAGCGGCCAATGGCTGCTGCAATCACGGTGGGGTCCATGCGCAACTCGGAGTCCTGCCCAAAGTCAGGACGCTGCCGTAACGTCGGCTCGGCTTATGGCAGTCACTGTGGGGCCTTGCCGAATCCGTTCGAGATCCCCGCGGCGGCGTCGGCGAGTACTGGCTCGGGTCATGCTACGCCGACAGCCTCCTCATCGGCATCCGCCGCGAGACTGCGGGTGGCCGGGACAGTATCGGCCTGCTTCGCTCGCCGGGGCGCCCCTTCCGGGACGAAATACGGCCCAGGCAAACAACTGCGGTAGTCGTGGATGCCGCGGCCCAACACCGTTGTGGCGATGAGGATGTATCGGCGCTGCAGCGGGCAGCAGTCCTGGTGATACTCGTGCCCGCTCACCTATGGCTCCGGTGACCGCCGTCAGAGGGGGTCGGCCGCACATGCGCCGATGCGAGCGGTGCCCGAATTCAGTCCTGGAGAGGCTGCGAGCTGCCAGTCTGCAGCGAGCTGTGGTCGCGGCCGGCGACACGGAACGGCCGCCGGATGCGATACCCACATGCAGACCACAGCACATGCCG
>DASXIA010000024.1:0-7799 GCA_036488155.1 Streptosporangiaceae bacterium
AAGTACGGGCTGCGCGAGCGGGCCGAAGGCGAGTTGCAGCACGCAGAGTTTGTCGAGTTCACCGCGCAGACCAGGATGAGCGGCATCGACCTGGCCGGCGGCCGGCAGGTCCGCAAGGGCGCGGCTTCATCGGTTGCGCAATGGGTCCGCGACAACGGCGGCACCCCGCCGGAGGAGCTCTCCGCAATGGTCGACGGCATTTCTGGCGTCGGCGGCACACCGCTCGTGGTGGCCGAGCACGACGGCGGCCCGGCCCGCGCGCTTGGCGTCATCTACCTGAAGGACATCGTCAAGGAAGGCATCGCCGAGCGGTTCGCGGAGATGCGCAGGATGGGCATCCGAACCGTCATGATCACTGGTGACAACCCGCTGACCGCCAAGGCCATCGCGGACGAGTCCGGCGTGGACGACTTCCTCGCCGAGGCCACTCCGGAAGACAAGATGGCCCTGATCAAGAAGGAGCAGGAAGGCGGCAAGCTGGTCGCGATGACCGGGGACGGCACGAACGACGCCCCGGCACTCGCCCAGGCCGACGTCGGCGTGGCCATGAACACCGGGACGTCCGCGGCCAAAGAGGCCGGGAACATGGTGGACCTGGACTCCAACCCGACGAAGCTCATCGAGATCGTGGAGATCGGCAAGCAGCTGCTCATCACCCGTGGCGCGCTGACGACGTTCTCCATCACGAACGACGTGGCCAAGTACTTCGCGATCATCCCGGCCATGTTCTCCAGCGTGATCCCGGGACTCGCCAAGCTGAACATTCTGGGCCTGCACAGCCCGCAGTCGGCGATCACCTCGGCGATCATCTTCAACGCGCTCATCATCGTCGCACTGATCCCGCTGGCACTGCGCGGAGTCCGGTACCGGCCGTCGTCGGCATCCGCGATGCTCCGCAGGAACTTGTGGATCTACGGTGTCGGCGGCCTCATCATCCCGTTCATCGGGATCAAGGCAATCGACCTCATCATCATGAACATTCCTGGATTCCGGTGATCTGACATGAACCGTCTACCGAGCGTTATCCGCCAGCACCTGGCGGGGCTGCGCATTCTGCTGGTCTTCACCGTCATCACCGGGATCATCTACCCGGTGGTGGTGTGGGGGGTCGCCCAGGCGGCCTTCAACCACCAGGCCAACGGGTCACTCGTCAGCTACCACGGCCGCACCGTCGGCTCGAGCCTGCTGTGCCAGGAGTTCGTGAATGCCAAGGGCAACCCGATTCCGAAGTACTTCCAGCCGCGCCCGTCGGCCGCCATTCTCTCCGGGTCCAGGAATGACTACGGTTGCGACCCGAGGTCCTCCGCGGCATCCAACTACGGCTCGAACAACCCGGCCTACATCGCCCTGATCAAGCAGCGGCAGAAGCAGATCTCCGCGTTCGACCACGTGCCGATCTCGAAGATCCCGTCTGACGCGGTCACCGCCTCGGGTTCTGGTCTGGACCCTCAAATCTCGCAGGCGAATGCCGCCATCCAGCTGGACCGCGTGGCAGCCGCGAGGCACGTCAGCCCGGGCCAGGTGCAGGCCCTGGTAAAGCAGTACACCTCGGGCCGCACGCTCGGGTTCCTGGGCGAGCCGGGAGTGAACGTCCTGCTACTGAACCGAGCGCTCGATGAGAAGTATCCGGTCTGAGACCGGGCGCGTCCTCATCGTCGAGGATGAGCCGGCCCTATTGCGAGCGTTGCAGATCAACCTGCGCGCGCGCGGCTACGAGGTGACTACCTCGACGGCCGGCCGGCAAGCCCTGGTCGAGGCAGCGCGGCGTCCCCCGGACGCCGTGCTCCTCGACCTGGGGCTGCCGGAC
The DNA here is from genome assembly GCA_036488155.1 of Streptosporangiaceae bacterium. Lineage (GTDB taxonomy): Bacteria > Actinomycetota > Actinomycetes > Streptosporangiales > Streptosporangiaceae > JAJYUU01. Next base: position 1,808 of record DASXIA010000024.1, read on the forward strand.
CTGGACGGCACCGAGGTGATCCGGCAGCTGCGCATAGGCTCGCTGGTGCCCGTCATCGTGCTGTCCGGCCGGGCCGGATCTGGCGACAAGATCGGGGCGCTGGACGCCGGCGCCGACGACTACGTCACCAAGCCGTTCTCGATGGAAGAGCTGATCGCCCGGCTGCGTGCGGCGCTGCGGCGGGACGCGAGCCGCGGCGCGGAAACCGTGTTCTCGATCGGCAGCTCCCTGGTCGACCTGACCGCGCACACCGTGGTCAGGGCCGACGGGGGCGAGGCCGAGCTCGTGCACCTGACCAAGACTGAGTGGCGAATGCTCGAGGTGCTGCTGCGATCCGCAGGTCAGCTCGTGCCCGCAACCAGGCTGCTGACCGAACTGTGGGGGCCCACGGCCGAGAACAGCACCCATTACCTGCGGTTTCACATGGCCAGACTGCGCCGTAAGCTGGAGGACGACCCGCCCAGGCCGCGCCATCTGCTGACCGAGCCTGGCATGGGCTACCGCTACCAGCCCTGAGGCGACACGGGCGCCCGGCTACGGAGGCGGCTCATTCCAGCTGCCCATCATCGGTGTCAGGAGACAATGTGCTGAGGTCTGCGGTTCAGCCGCCAGCCCGGCAGCGGGCGTTCCCGCCGTGCTGGCGGACGTTCCCGGCATCTCGCAGCGAGCGACGCTCATGAGTGCGGATCGTCTTGCGGATGTGAGAGCGACCAGGCCGCCAGGAGGCCGGGGCCAGCTGAGGATCTATCTCGGCTCCGCAGCCGGCGTCGGCAAGACGTTCGCCATGCTCAACGAGGGTCACCGCCGCCGCGAGCGCGGCACCGACGTGGTCGTCGCATTTGTCGAGACGCACGGGCGGCCGCACACTTCCGAGCAGATCGGCGACCTGGAGGTCATCCCGAGGGCGCAGGTTCCGTACCGGGGCACTTCCTTCGAGGAGATGGACCTCGACGCCGTCCTGGCCAGGCACCCCGACGTGGCGCTGGTCGATGAGTTCGCGCATACCAATGTCCCCGGCTCACGCAACACCAAGCGCTGGCAGGACGTGCAGGAACTGCTCGACGCGGGCATCGACGTGATCTCCAACGTCAACATCCAGCACCTGGAGTCGCTCAACGACGTGGTCGAGAAGATCACCGGGGTGCCGCAGCGTGAGACTGTTCCCGACGCCATCGTGCGGGCAGCCGACCAGGTCGAGCTCGTCGACATGACACCGGAGGCGCTACGCCGCCGGATGGCGCACGGCAACATCTACAAAGCCGAGAAGATCGATGCCGCGCTGACCAACTACTTCCGCATCGGGAACCTGTCCGCGCTGCGTGAGCTTGCTTTGCTGTGGCTCGCCGACAAGGTCGACGAGGGCCTGCAGCGCTACCGGGAAGCGCACGACATTCACGAGACCTGGGAAGCCAGGGAACGGGTGGTTGTCGCGCTGACTGGCGGCCCGGAAGGCGAGACGCTGATCAGGCGCGCGGCCCGGATTGCTGCCCGGTCGACCGGCGGGGACCTGCTGGCGGTGCATGTGACCCAGTCGGACGGGATCGGCGCGTCGAGTCCGGGGGTGCTCGCCACCCAGCGACAGCTGGTCGAAGCCCTCGGCGGCAGTTACCACCAGGTGGTCGGCGACAACGTGCCCGAGGCGCTGCTGACCTTCGCCAGGGCGGAGAACGCGACCCAGCTGGTGATCGGCGTCAGCCGGCGGGGCTGGCTGTCCTCGCTGCTGACCGGGCCCGGCGTGAGCAACCGGACGGTGCGCGGGTCCGGCGACATCGACGTGCACATAGTGACGCACTCCTACGCCGGCCGCGGCCGCGGCTTGCCGAGGGCGGCCGGCGGGCTGAACCTGCGCCGCCAGGTCGCTGGCTACGTGCTGGCAGTCGTGCTGATGCCGTTGCTGACCCTGGCGCTCGCCTATGTGCGCGGCGGCATCAACCTCACCAGCGACATGCTGGTCTTCCTGGCCGCGGTCATCGCAGTCGCCCTGGTCGGCGGGTTCATCCCGGCCGTGCTCGCCGCTGTGGGCGGCTCGCTGCTGCTCAACTACTACTTCACCCCGCCGGTGCACGAGTTCACGATCGCGCAGGGGAACAACGCGCTGGCCCTCGCCGTCTTCGTAGCCGTCGGCCTGGTGGTCAGCTCAGTCGTCGACACCGCAGCCCGGCGCACGAAGCAAGCGGCCAGGTCCGGGGCGGAGTCGGAGCTGATGGCCACCACTGCGGGCAGCGTGCTGCGCGGCCAGCGTGCACTGTCGGCAGTCCTGGACCGGGTCCGGGAAGCGTTCGGGATGGACTCGGTGACGCTGCTTGAGCTGTCCGGCTCGGGCAGTGATCCGCAGCATGCCGGGATCGCCTGCCGGTGGAACGTGGTCGGCACTTCAGGCGAGCCGCCGGCCGGCCGCCCGGAGCAAGCCGATGTCGAGATGCCGGTCGGCGACGGCCTGGTGCTGGCGCTGCGCGGCAGGCCGCTCCCGGCCACCGACCGGAGGGTGCTGGCAGCCTTTGCCGCCTATGCGGCCACCGCGCTGGACCAGGGCCGCCTTGCTGCGGCCGCCGAAGCCGCCCGGCCGATCGCAGAGGCAGACCGGGTGCGCACCGCGCTGCTCGCTGCGGTCAGTCACGATCTGCGCACACCCCTGGCATCCGCGAAGGCAGCGGTCACCAGCCTGCGGTCGAAAGACATCGAATGGGACGCCGAAGACCACGACGAGCTGCTGGCCACCGCTGATGAGTCGCTCGACAAGCTGGCCCGCCTGGTCGACAACCTGCTCGACATGAGCAGGCTGCAGGCCGGCGCGCTCGCGGTGTTCCCGCGGCCCGCCGACCTGGCTGAGATCATCGCCCGGTCGCTAGACGACCTCGGGCCGACCGCCAGGGCTGTGCGTGTCAGCATCCCTGACGACCTGCCTGAGGTCGCGGTGGACCCTGGCATCCTGGAGCGGGTGATCGCCAACCTGACAGCCAACGCGCTGAGGTACTCGCCTCCTGACACCCCGCCGACGCTGTCCGGCAGCATTTTGCGAGACCGGGTGGAACTGCGGGTGATCGACCGCGGCCCCGGCATCCCGCAGGAGCACCGGGATGACGTGTTCGTGCCGTTCCAGCGGCTCGGTGACACCGACAACACCACCGGGGTCGGCCTCGGGCTGGCGCTCTCCCGCGGTCTGACCGAGGCGATGGGCGGCACGCTGGAACCCGAGGAGACGCCCGGCGGCGGGCTGACGATGACGCTGTCGCTACCTGCGGCTCCGGCGCCGTCGCAAGCGATCGCCATCAGCACCGACCGCGACGCGAGCACGGCCTAGCGACGCTGCTGCGTGATGGCGACTGGCAGACATGGCAGGGTTGTGCCGTGACGAGCGTTCTGGTGATCGATGACGAGCCGCAGATAGTCCGCGCGCTGCGGATCAACCTGCGGGTCCGCCAGTACGACGTGCACACCGCGGGTTCTGCGGGCGAGGCCCTGGAACTTGCCGCGCGCCATCCTCCTGACCTGGTAATCCTGGACCTCGGCCTGCCCGACCTGGACGGCGTCGAGGTCATTCACGGCCTGCGCGGGTGGACCGACGCGCCGATCATCGTGCTGTCCGGGCGCGCCGACAGCACCGACAAGGTTGAGGCCCTGGACGCCGGCGCCGATGATTACGTCACCAAGCCGTTCGGGATGGACGAATTGCTGGCCCGGATGCGGGCGCTCAGCAGGCGGGCGACCGCCGACGGCGACGTACCCCAGGTCAGGCTTGGTGATCTCGTCGTCGACCTGGCCGCCAAGCGCGTCCGGCGCACCACGACAGGTGACGACAAGCAACCTGCCGGGAACGGGGATATCCGGCTGACTCCTACCGAATGGCACCTGCTTGAGGTGCTGCTGCGGAACCCTGGCAAACTGCTCAGCCAGCAGCAACTGCTCGCCGAGGTGTGGGGACCTGGCTACTCCGACGCTACCGGCAACCTCCGGCTTTACATGGCCCAGTTGCGCCGCAAGCTGGAACCCGATCCGGCCAGGCCGCAGTGGCTGCTGACCGAGCCGGGCATGGGCTACCGCTATCAGCCCGGCCCGGAGGAATAGCCCGTCCCGGGCGGGCGCGGATTCTGCTGGCCTGGAGGGGGCTGGTACGGCGGCAACGCCGGCCCGCTAGCGCTGGTTCCCCCGGTCGCACCGGGTCCCGCTACTGCCGTGAACCGGTACCTCAGGCGGCAGATCACCACGTCGGCGCCGCTGCGCATGATGGCCTGCTTGAGCACGAAGCCTCGCTGGTTGTGCAGGATCTGCCGCCAGGGCCGGGGCGGCTGGACTTCGGGGATCAGGACCACCAGCTGATCGTTGCTGTAAGTGCGATCCAGCTCGCCCAGGTAGTCAACCACCGGCTCAGTGATGGACCTGTGGGTGCTCTGCAGCGTTACCAGTGGCACACCCGGATCCCACCGCTCCCACTGCGCGCGCAGGTTCTGGTTAGCCGCACGATCGTCAGGATCGTCGAAGCAGACGGTGACCGCTATCACTTCATCGCCGAGTGACAGCGCAGCTGAGATGCCCTCCCTGACCAGCCTCGACATGGCGGCGACTGGCACCACGACCGTCGAGCTGCGGCGCTCCGGCGCCTCGGGCACCTGACCGATTTCCAGATCTCGCCGAATCTCTGTGTAGGTTTTGTGCACCTTGCCGAACATCAGCACGAGCAGCGGGATAACAATCACGACCAGCCAGCCGCCTGCGGTGAACTTGCTGATCAGCTCGATTGCCAGTGCCGCAAGAGTGAAAACGGCGCCGACGCCGTTGATGATTGCCCGCCCGCCCGAGCCCGAGCCGCCCTGGAGCCGCCAGTGCCGCACCATGCCGGCCTGCGACAGCGTGAAGCCGACGAACACCCCGATGGCGAACAACGGGACCAGTGCCTGGGTGCTGCCGCCCACGGCCACCAAGAGCACCGCGGCCACCACTGCAAGTACCCCCACGCCGTACCTGTGCACCTGCCGCTGCGCCCGCAGGTAGAACAAGTGCGGCAGGAAGTTGTCGGTGGCGAGCAGCGACGCAAGCACCGGCAGCCCGCCGAAGGAGGTGTTCGCCGCCAGCGCCAGCAGCACGGTGGTCAGCAGTTGGATCACGTAGAACACGAGGTTATGCCCGATTGAGCCCTGGGTGAGCTGGGCAAGGGTAGTCACGGTCTTCGACGGCTCGGCCTTGAACTTGTCGGCCAGCACCGCGATGCCGATCAGCATCAGGGCCAGGATCACGCCGAGCCCGGCTTCGGTGTGCTGAGCCCGGCGCGCCCGCGGCTCACGGAACGCCGGCACCGCGTTCGCGATAGCCTCAACGCCGGTCAGCGCCACAGACCCGGAGGCGAAGGCTCTCAGCAACAGCAAAATGCCCACCGCCATCGGAGCGGATGACGCCGACCCGTGCGGGAACGGGAGCGGATGCGATCGCAGCAGGCCGGCGATGATCACCGCGAAGATCGCCACGACGAACAGGACGGTCGGGGCGATGAACAACCGGGCCGACTCGGCTACGCCCCACAGGTTCGCGGCGGTGATCACTCCGAGCACCACCAGGCAGAGCCACACCCGGTCCCGGTAAAGCGGGGGAAACGCCGAGGTGAGAGCCTCGACGCCAGCCGACACCCCGACAGCCGCGTTCAGCACGTAGTCGACCACGAGCGAGGCAGCGGCGACGAGACTGGGCTTCACGCCCAGGTGCGCCTTGGACACCGCGTAGGCGCCGCCGCCATTCGGGAAGGCCTCGATGACCTGGCGGTAGGAGATCACCAGTACGGCCAGCAGCAGCACGATCGCGAGCGTGACCGGGAGGGTGTAATGCAGCGCCGCGGCCCCGGCCGTGGCCAGCACGATGATGATGGCCTGCGGCCCATACGCGACCGAGGACAGGGCATCAAGGGAGAGCGCGGCCAGGCCCTCCAGAGCGGTCAGCTTGTGGCTTTCCTCGTCCGGCTCCGATCCGCCACCGGGTGGTTGCGCCGCCACTGCGGTATCTGACC
>DASXIA010000044.1:0-20361 GCA_036488155.1 Streptosporangiaceae bacterium
CGTCCGCTTGCCGGCTAGCCGTGCCTCGATCGCCGCCCGCAAGCCCGAGCCGCCAGCCCCGATCACGACGACGTCGTAGGGGATCCGCTCGATGTCAGTCATGGTCTTGCCTGCCTCAGTTGTAGAACCGCAGATCGCTGAACACGTGGGCCGCGAGCAGCCAGATGTACAGGTCGGTCAGCATCAATGTGCCGAGCGTCGTCCACGCGAGCTGCATATGCCGCGCGTTCAGCCAGGAAATCCGGTTCCAGATCCAGTATCGGACCGGATGGGAAGAAAAATGCTTAAGCCTGCCACCGGTGATATGCCGGCAGGAATGGCAGGACAGTGAGTATGCCCACAGAAGCACCACGTTGATCAGCATGATCAGAGTGCCGAGGCCGAACCCGATGCCGCCGGTCTTGCCGTGGAACGCCTCAATCACGTCGTAGGTGTTCAGGATGGAGATCAAGATCACCATGTAGAAGAAGTACCGGTGCAGGTTCTGCATGAGGAGCGGGAAGCGGGTCTCGCCGGTGTACGTCGCGTGCGGCTCGCGCACCGCGCAGGCGGCTGGTGCCCGGTAGAAGGCCTTGTAGTAAGCGCGCCGGTAGTAGTAGCAGCTCAGCCGGAACCCGAGCACGAACGGCAGGGAGACGAAGGCATACGGGATGATCGGCGGGAGGCTGCCAATCCAGGTGCCGAGGCTTGCCGACCCCGGTACGCACTCGCCGCTGACGCACGGCGAGTAGAACGGCGTGAGGTAGTGGTACTGCGGCACCCAGTACCACTTGCCGATCAAGACGTGCACAGTCGCGTAGGCCACCCAGACGGTCAGCAGCGTGGCGACCAGGGCCGGCTGCTCCCACCAGCGATCAGTGCGCAGTGTTTTCTGGCTGATCTGCGCCCTGGTCTTGGCGGGCGCATCCGTTACTTGGGTCATTCTCCGACGTCTCCGCCCTGGAACTCACTGGGATCGCTCCGGGGCCACTGGCGGTTTCCGGGAGTCGCCCGGATTAATGGGCGAACGGCCGGTCACAGCGGGCTCCTTCGCGGGGAAACCTTATTCCAAGCAATACCACCCGCGAGCCTCGGGCAGGACTTCCGGCCATGTGAGACTCACTACATACGACCGTTTCCCCGCTCCGCATGGCCTGTGAGCTCGGTGCCAGGACGGCGGCTGTGGGCCAGGAGCGTCATGATGTGAGCCTTCGCATATCGGTGCTAAAGTGGCGAAACTCATAGCCACGCGACGTTCAGGTTAGCCTGCCGCCGACCCGCGCCACTACCTCGTCCAGCGGTACAGCGTGCCGGACGTGGCCGCGGAAGCCCGTCGTGGTGACGGCCATGAACAGCGAATTCAGAATGGCTTCCTCGGTCGCCTCAATCGCGGCCTGGAAGAGCAAATCAAGATCTTTAGCGGGAACGGGGTGGCCGGACGGGGCGGCAGCAGTGCCGGACGCGGCACCAGCGTGCGTGGCGGCAGTTTCCCGCTCCGTAGCTTGTCCGGCCGCAGTGGTCTCAGTCCCGGCCGCAGCTGGCGGGCGCGCGGCGGCGATGGCGAGCGCGTAGTCCCCGCTGCGCCCGGAGAAGTCTGATCCTGCTCGCGCCATCCCGCCGAACGCCCGGCTCGCCACTCGCTCGAGCTGACGGGAGTCAAGCACGGCGTCGGTGGCCAGAACGATGACGCACGAGTTCCCGTGGTCAGGCGGCTCAGGCCCCGGCTCCCTCCCGGTGGCCGGCATGGGTGCCCCGAGCACGGTGAGCTCGCCGGTGAAGTTGGCTTGCACCAGCACGCCGAGCGTGACCGGCCCGGATGCCCACGGGGCGATGCGCGAGGAGGTGCCGATGCCAGCCTTGAAGCCGAGCGCGCCGGTGCCAGTGCCAGCTCCGACGCAACCTTCGGCTACCGGGCCGTCTGCCGCGGTGTCCAGCGACACCCGAACGTGCTCGGCGGTGATCGGTCGCGCCCAGATGTCGGACAGATAGCCGTCGTTGGTTTCGGCTACGACCGGATTCAGCGTGCCCGGCGGCTCAGCCCCGTTGCGTTCGCGCAGGTAGCTGAGCAGCGCGTCAGCGACCCGGAAGACGGACAAGGTCGCCGTTAGTAGCACCGGCGTCTCGATCGTGCCGAGTTCGGCCACCTGCGTGCTGCCGACCATCTTGCCGAAGCCGTTGAACACCGACAGCCCGGCCGGGAGCGAACCACCGCTCAGCAGCTCATCGTGCACCACGGCGGTGACGCCAGTCCTGATTCCGGTCCCCTCGATGACGGTCGCGTGCCCGACCCGGATGCCGGGCACATCCGTGATCGCGTTCGCTGGCCCGGCGGGCAGCCGGCCGGGGGCAACCCCGAGGTCGCGGGCTCGGGCCCGGTCCGCCGGATGGCCGCCCGCGACGCCACTCACAGCAGGACGACGGTCGGGCTCGGGACTTCGATGCTCCGCTCGAGCGCCGGGATGCCGGTGGCCGGGTCGATGCGCAGCACCATCACCTCATGCGACCGCTCGTTGGCGACGTACAGATGGTCGCCGTCCAGTCCGATGTGCCGAGGCCAGTCACCGACAGCGACTTCGGTGACGTACCGAGGCAGCTCGCTATCGAGCGCGAACACTGTGACGGTGTTCGGTCCGCGATTGGCGACATACAGGTACTGGCCGTTGCTGACGAGTTCGGATGGCTGGTTGTGGCCGCCTGCCTTGCTGGCAGTAACGGCACCGAGAAACCGCCCGTCCAAGGCGTAGGCAAGCACTTCGCCGCTCAGTTCGGCGGTGACGTAGTACCGGTCGGCAACCGGCAGCGCGTGCCGGGGGCCGGAGCCGGCCGGCGCGCTGATGATCCGCTCGAGTTCAAGCGTGCCGTCATCACGCAGCCGGTACTGATAGATCGCATCGCCGCCCAGGTCAATGATCAGCACACCGTCGTCGACCACACGGACCATGTGCGGATGCGCCCCCGCCTGGCGAGGGTGCTCGCCGTGCCGGGAATGCTGGACGAGGTCAGTGCGGGGCCCGATGCTGCCGTCCTCGTTGAGCCGGTGGACGCTGATGTTGCCGCCGCTGTAGTTGGCAGTGATCAGGAACTTCCCGGAGCTGTCAACGCTCAGGTGAGCGGGCTCGGAGCCGCCGGTCTCGCCGCTGCTGCCCAGTTCGGCCACCGGGACACCGTCGTCGAGCGACCAGGCGTGTACCCGCCCGTTATCCACCTCGGCTACCGCGTACAGGACCGGCAGGCGCGGGTGCCGGGCGATCCAGGACGGCGACTCGGCCGGAACCGTCGAGGTGACGCCGTTGTCATCGACGACGGTGATACCGGTGCCCGAGCCCTTGTCGCCGGTGTAACCGCCGATCAGCAGACTGGACATCAGGCATCGCCGCCGTGGCGAGCCTCGATACCCAGCGCGGTACGCAAGAAGTCCACCTGGAGCAGCAGGAGATTCTCCGCCACTTCCTCCTGGGAGGCCATGTGGGTGACACCGGACAGCGGCAGCACGCTATGCGGCCGGCCGGCTGCCAGCAGCGCCGAGGAGAGCCGGAGGGTGTGCGCGACCGCGACGTTGTCGTCGCTCAGGCCATGAATGAGCAGCAGCGGCCTGGTTAGCTTCGGCGCGTCCGCGAGCAGCGAGCTCCGCTCGTAGGCCGCAGGATTCTCGTCCGGGAGGCCAAGGTAGCGCTCGGTATAGCAGGTGTCATAGAGCCGCCAGTCGGTTGGCGGCGCGCCGGCGATCCCCGCGTGGAACACGTCCGGGCGGCGCAGCACCGCTAGCGCGGCCAGGTAACCGCCGAAGGACCAGCCGCGGATTCCCACCCGGCTGGTGTCCAGGTCCGCGCATTGTTCAGCGGCTGACATCAGCGCCTCGACCTGATCGTCGAGGACCGGGCCGGCCAGGTCTCCGGCCACCGCCCGGTCCCAGGCGTAGCCCCGGTCTGGCGTGCCGCGGCCATCCGCGATGACGACAGCGAACCCTTGATCGGCGAGCCACTGGGGGCTCAGATAGGCGTTGCCGGCCGCTAGTACCCGTTTGCCGTGCGGGCCGCCGTAGGGGTCACACAGCACCGGCAGCTTCCCCGAACCCGGCTCGTGCCAGGACGGCAGGACGATTGCGGTCCTGATCCGCTTCGGCTCGGCTGACCAGATGAGCTGTGGCTTGGCCGCCGGCAGGTTCGGAGTCTCGGCAAGCGAGCGGATCATCGCGACCTCGGCAAACTCGCCGTCCTGGCCAGTCCGCAGCACCCGGACGCTGGTATGCGGATCGGCGAGCGTCCGGCTGATCAGCAGCAGCGTGCCGCCGGCAAGCTGGCCATCGTGGCTGCCGTCTGCCGGGCTGACTCTCGCCAGGCCCGCCGGACCCGCGGTCCACACCGAGGTCGAGGCGGCGTCCTCGGCACTCGCGCTGAACAGGATCGTCTCGCCGTCAACCGCGAGGACGCCGCGGACGTTGAGCGAGTCAGGCGTGAGAATCGCGGCCGAACTGGCGGCGTGCTCGGGCGGCGTCCCGGACTGCAGGCGCTTGGCGTCGTCGACGTCGGCGGTCCAGACGATCCGGCCGCTGGCCGTTGTCGCGGGCACGCCGGGCACGATGTCCAGCCAGAACGGGTCGGTGTCGGCGCGGACTTCGGTGGTGTCGCCGGTCTTCGGGTCGACGGCGAGGATGCGCATGTCGCGCTGGTCGCGGCTGGCCACGACGATCAGCGGCGATCCGTCGCCCTCCCAGGTCGCCGTCACCAGATACGGCAGCGCTTTCGAATCCCACTTGACCTGCGTCAAGTTGCCGTCGAGCGCAGTGACGTACACGGAAACGACGGCATTCGGCGTCCCGGCCGCGGGGTAGCGCACAGCGTTAGCCGGATGTTCCGGGTTGGCAGGGTCGGCGATGTGCCAGACGTGAACCGGGGTCTCGTCGACCCGCGCGGTGAGGATGGCCGAGCCGTCTGGGGCCCACCAGTAACCGCGGCTGCGGTCCATCTCCTCGGCCGCCACGAATTCGGCCAGTCCGAAGCTGATCCCGCTCGCGCCGCCAGGGTCGGCGATCACGCGGTCGTCCCCGGTTACCACGTCGTGTACCCGCAGAGCCCCGTCGGTGACGTAAGCGACCAGCCGGCCGGCCGGATCGGGCCGCGGATCGGCGGCCGGCGAACTGGTGCCCAGCCGGCGCACGCCGCCTCCACCAGGCGCAAGGTCAGCCAGGTAGACGTGGCCGGTCAGCGCGAAAGAGGCCATGGTGCAGTTCTTGTCCGTGGCGAAGCCGGTGATGCCGGCAGCACGCTCACGTGCCCGTTCCCGCCGTGCTCTCTCGACGGGGTCATCTTCAGCGCCGGCCACTGCGATCTCAGCCGGGTCGGCGACCAGCCGTTCGGTGCCGGTGCTGACGTCCAGCGCCCACAGGCAGGTGACCGGGTCGGTGCCGCCCTTCGAGCGAAGGAAGATGATGGTCTGGCCGTCAGGCGCGATCTGGAAGGAGCGGGGTGCGCCCAGGGTGAAGCCGATAGTCCGCGCGGCCTGGCGCGGGAAGGAGTCAGTCACGCGTCTGATCCTGCCAGCTAGTGAGTCCGCGCAGTCGGTAGGCTCACCTAGTGACCAAATCGGACGTTCGGCGCGTGCTGCTGGTGCATGCCCATCCCGATGACGAGTCCATCGGCACCGGCGCAACGATGGCCAAGTACGCGGCGCAGGGTGCTCAGGTGACGCTGGTCACCTGCACGCTGGGCGAGCTTGGCGAGGTGATACCAGCCCAGCTGGCGCATCTGGCCTGGGATGCGGACGGCGGCCTCGGCCAGTACCGGATCGGTGAGCTCGCCGCCGCCTGCCGGGCACTGGGCGTGAGCGATCACCGGTTCCTCGGCGGGGCGGGCCGGTGGCGCGATTCGGGCATGATGGGCACGCCGTCCAACGACTGGCCAGGCAGTTTCTGGCAGGCAGACGTCGACGAGGCGGCGGGCGAGTTGCTCGCCGTCATCCGCGAGGTGCAGCCGCAGGTGCTGGTGACCTACGACGACAACGGGTTCTACGGGCACCCGGACCATATCCAGGCGCACCGGGTCGCCTGGCGCGCCTTCGAGCTAGCAAATGGGCTGGTCAGCAAGTTCTACGCGACCGCGATTCCGCGCTCGGTGCTGGCCGAGGCGATGGCACTGCTCCCGGACGCCTCAGGCGACGGCGGCCAGCAGGTGGGCGGGGCGGACTTCACCAGGGTCGAGTCGGTGGCCGAGTTGCCGTTCGGTACCGACGACGAGAACGTGACAACGGCGATCGACGCCAGGGATTATCTCGGTGCCAAGCTCGCCGCGATGCGGGCGCACGCCACCCAGATCGCGGTAGACAGCCCGTTCTTCGCCCTGTCTGACAACGTCGGCCAGCGCGCGCTCGGCACCGAGCACTACACCCTGCTGGCCGGGCCCGCGTGGACCGGAACCGGGCCGGGGGACCGAGAGCCGGACCTGTTCGCCGGTCTGGGCTAGCCTGCTGGAGTGAACAGCACGCGGGGCGGGCCCGCCGGGCCGCCACCCGGTGCCGGGGATCGCGATGACGGGGACCGCGGCAGACTGGAGCCGCGGACGCCGCGGGGTGTGACGGTTTCCGGCTACGTGGCGCTGTGCTTGCTCGGGGCGCTGGTCGCGCTGATCGGCACGTTCCACTACAGCCAGGGGCCGGCTCCGCTGGCCGCAGTCCTGTTCGACCTGGCCATCCTGGCCACCTGCGTGCTTGGTTCCCTCGGCATGCGAACCGCTCTCGGCGGCGTGCTCCCCGCGGCCGGGTGGTTCGCGGTGACGCTGATCCTCAGCAGCAGTTCGGCTGGCGGCAGCGTCCTGGTTACCAACACCACCGCCGGCAAGTGGTTCCTCTTCGGCGGGGCAGTGTGCGCCGCCGCCGGCGGCGTTTACGCCTTCGCCGCGTGGTCCAAGCCGAGCCGGGACCACCGGGCGAAGCAGTCTTCCGGGCCTCAGGGGGGCCGAGGGCCGCACGAGGACCGGTCGCGCCAGGGCAGCGGTTCAGCGCGAATCCTCCGTCGGCCTGGCCGGTGAGGCGTGGTGCCAGCGCGGCGGACCGCACCGCGATGCAGCCGGCTTACACCGTAGCTGTCTGCTGGGAACATAAACGGCAAATCATCCCGCGAAGCCGCCAAATAACTCCGGTGTCGGCGGGCAACGGCGGCGGGGCGCCGCTTCTTAGCTGGGCCCGGCCGATCTAAGGCAGCCTGGACCGGCGAAATAGGGACTGCTTCCGATTCGCCTCCGGGCCTCTTACCTGGAGTCTCGATGCCATGGACCTGACCAGGTCCGGACATCGAGGAGGAGTCATGCACCCGTACATCTCGCAGGCGCTAGCGGCAGCGCGGACTGCTGACGCGATCCGCGCAGCAGAAGCTAGCCGCCGTGCGCGAGACGCTCAGCAGGTAGTCGCGGTCAGCACCGGCCGGTCACATCAGTCGCACCCGTCACACTGGGCTCGCCGGGCACTTCGCCGGCAGCAGCCCAGCACTGCGGGCCTGACGGTTTCCGGCCAGCCGTGCCGCTGACCCGTCGGGCATGCAGCGTTGCCCGACCGCGCCTGGTGCGCCCGCCTGAAAGCCAGCCGAAACCGGACTTTCGGGGCGCCCGAGCTCTACCGACCCTCACCCGGAAGCGCTCATTCGAGCGCTTCCGGGTGGGCTTATTTCACGGTGGACCTTCCGCAGGCCGCTAGCCGCCGCGGCATCGCGGCGGAGCCGACAGGAACTCAGCGAACCAGGGCCTCGATCTGATCGATGGCCCAGTCCAGGTCGTCCTCGCTGATGACAAGCGGTGGCGCCAGCCGGATGGTGGAGCCGTGGGTTTCCTTCGCGAGGACGCCGCGCTCTGCCAGTTGCTCGCAGGCGGCTCGCCCGGTCAGCTCCGCAAACTCGATCCCGGCCCACAGGCCGCGGCCACGCACGTCTTTGACCTTCCGCTGCGGCAGCGCGGTCAGCCGGTCGTGCATGTGCGCGCCGAGCTTGGCTGAGCGCTCCTGAAACTCGCCCGTCGCCAGCATGGCGATGACCTCGCGCGCTACGGCGCAGGCGAGCGGGTTGCCGCCGAACGTCGAGCCGTGCTGGCCAGGCTTGAAGACACCGAGCACGTCGCTGGACGAAACGACCGCGGACACCGGCACGATGCCGCCACCGAGCGCCTTGCCCAGGATGTACATGTCGGGAACGACGTCCTCGTGCTCGCAGGCGAACGTCGTGCCAGTGCGGCCCAGGCCGGTCTGGATCTCGTCAGCGATAAACAGCGCGCCATGTGCGGTGCATAGGTCACGCACGCCAGCAAGGAAGCCAGACGGCGGAACTAGCACGCCGGCCTCGCCCTGGATCGGCTCTGCCAGTACTGCGACGACTCTGTCATCCATGGCTGCGGCGAGCGCCTCAAGATCCCCGTAAGGGACGATCCGGAAGCCGGGCGTGTAAGGTCCGAAACCACTGCGCGCGTCCGGGTCGGTCGAGAAGCTCACGATCGTGGTGGTCCGGCCGTGGAAGTTGCCGTCGAACGCGATGATGACTGCCTCGCCGTCCGGCACGCCCTTGACTTCGTAACCCCACTTGCGCGCGGTCTTGATGGCCGTCTCAACGGCCTCGGCGCCGGTGTTCATCGGCAACACCATCTCCATGCCCGCCAGCGCCGCCAGCTCAGCGCAGAACGGGCCGAACTGGTCGTGCTCGAAGGCGCGGCTCACGAGCGTGACGCGCTCAAGCTGACGCTGAGCGGCCGCGACTAGCCGGGGATGACGATGGCCGAAGTTGATGGCCGAGTAGGCGGCCAGCATGTCCAGATAGCGCCTGCCGTCAACGTCGGTCACCCAGGAGCCCTCGGCGTCCGCGATCACGACCGGCAGTGGAGCATAGTTATGGGCGCTGTGCGCCGCAGCCTGGGCACGCAGCTGCGCTGCCGCGTCGCGGCCTGTGCTTGCCATGTCCGCCCTCCTGCCTTCCGCTTGCTCTGTCGTCGATTTGATCTGCGGCTACCTCAGTTCCAGAGTGCAGCACTTAGGCCCGCCGCCGGCCTTCAGCAGCTCGGACATGTCGACTCCCACCGGGTTAAATCCGGCCGCGACAAGTTGCGCCGCCAACCCGGTCGCCTGCTCTGGCAGCACGACGTTTCGGCCGTCGCTGATGGCGTTCAGGCCGAGCACTTCGGCGTCCTCGTCCTTCGCCTCGATCAGCTGGCTGAAATGCGAGGCGAGCGCGGCCCGGCCCGCGTCGTCGAAGGCAGCCGGGTAGTAGGCGGCGGTGTCCTCATCCAGCACGACGAGCGCCGTGTCGAGGTGATAGAACCGCGGGTCCACTAGGCGCAGGCTGATGACCGGGAGGCCGAAGAGCTCGGTGAGCTCGTCCCGCACGGCCTCGTCGCTGCGGAAGCCATAGCCAGCAAGAATCGCCCGTCCGGCGAACACGATGTCGCCCTCGCCCTCGTTGAGCACCTGCGACTCGCGGACCTGACCGTAACCGTGGCCGCGGAACCAGTTGAGGTAGGCCGCGGCCTCGGGCTGCCGCTGCGGGTACTTGAAGCGCGCGCCGAGCACCTTGCCGCCTATGACCGTGGCGCCGTTCGCTGCGAAGACCATGTCGGGCAGGCCCGGTTCGGGCGTGATCGTAACGACGGTGTGGCCGAGCCCTGCGTACGCCTCGCTGAGCCGCTGCCACTGGCTCATGGCGAGCTTGGCATCAACTGGGCGGTCCGGGTTCATCCACGGGTTGATCTTGTACTGCACCGAGAAATACTCAGGAGGGCACATAAGGTACGTCCTCCCGTGAGTGCTGCGGCGGGTGTTCTCCGTCATGGTCAGGCGCTCCCGTTCAGCGGATGATCTGGGCGGATCATCTGCTCGTGGCCCGATGATCTAGGTCAGTCCAGCGTAGATTCCGCACGGCCTCTGGAGTGCTGGTGCCTGATGCGCGTGAGCAACGATTCGTTGCGTAATCCGTTCAGCAAACGTCGATCTGTTGCGCGTTATGCGATGACCCGGACTTGCGGGCCGGCGGATGAGATCTGCGTCTCACGCGCCGGCGCGAATTCAAGCCCACCGGGACCAAGTGATCTTCATTGCGGATGATCTTGATATGTGTGACTGGGTTGTTGCTAAGACAACAGCGGATCCTCGTCGATGTTTCCGTGCGGCGAATCAGGCGTCCGTTTCATGTTGATTTGTGGTGGCAACTGGACGAACTGCCGACTCGCGCGGTCAGGACCCTCGCCGCGGCGCGGGAGCTACCGTCCAGGCCTGGCCGCCGGGCGTGTCTTGCACCGCGACGCCGAGGACGGCGAGGTCGTCGCGCAGCCGGTCAGCGGCCGCGAAGTCCTTCCGCTCGCGCGCAGCCGCCCGCTCGGCGAGCTTGGTCTCCGCCCCGTCCGGCAACGGTGCTGCCAGGCGAGGCTGCCCCACGAGGCTGACCAGGTCCAGCGCGAGTATCCGGTCGGCCGCGGCGAATGTCTCGAACTTCGAGCCCGCCGGGATCTCGCTGTCCCTGACCAGCTCGCGCAGGACCCGCAGGGCAGCAGGGGTGTCGAGATCGTCATCCAGTGCTGTGGTGATCCGGGACCAGTACTCCGCGCTGATCGGCTTGCTCGGCTCGTTGGCCCAGTCCGCTACCAGCTCACGCCACCGGCGTACAGTGCCGTCCGCGGCGGCCAGGGTGTCCCACGTCAGGTTCATCTGCTGGCGGTACCGATGCTCGAGGAAGGCAAGCCTGACCGCGAGCGGGTCGTGCCCGAGCGCCATCACGTCGGCGAGCAGCACCACGTTTCCTGTCGACTTGGCCATCTTGCGACCCTCGAACAGCACGTGCTCGCCGTGCACCCAGTGCCTGACGACCTCATGCCCGGCGACCGCATTGGACTGGGCCCGTTCGTCCTCGTGATGCGGGAAACGCAGGTCAATGCCGCCGGTGTGGATGTCGATCAGGTCGCCGAGGAACTTGAGTGACATCGCCGAGCACTCGGTGTGCCAGCCAGGGAACCCGTTGCCCCAGGGTGTGTGCCAGGTGAGCTCGCGGCCGTCCGGCGCCGCCTTCCACAAGGCCCAGTCAGCGTGAAATCGCTTGCTCTCATCCACACCGCCGGCGAACCGGTAGCCGGGCCGCAGCTCGTCCAGCCGGTTGCCGGAAATGGCGCCATAGTCGGGAACACTGCGCGCGTCGAAGTAGACCGAGCCGTCAGCGACCCGGTACGCGTGCCCGCTGTCGATCAGCTTCCCGATCATGTTGATCATCAGGTCAATCGAGTCCGAGGCGCGCGGCGCGAAGTCCGGCTTCCCGATGTTCAGCGCAGCGCAGTCGGCCCAGAACGCGTCCTCGTAGTAGCGCGCGATACCCAGCGCGGACTTACCCTCCGCACGGGCCTGTGCCAAAACCTTGTCCTCGCCATCGGGGTCAGGCTCATTGTCGTCGGCCAGATGACCGACATCGGTGATGTTCTGGCAGACGATGACTGACCAGCGGTGCCGCTCGGCGTTCCGCCGGATCAGGTCCGGGAGCAGGAACGTCCGCATATTGCCAACGTGGGCGAACCTGTACACGGTCGGGCCGCACGCGTACATGCGCAGCTCCCCGGGCCGAGCGGGGGTAATCTCCGTAACGCCGCGCTGCCGGGTGTCGTAGAGGCGGAACACGCTGCCAGCCTAGTGACCAGGTGCGCACGCCGCGCTGCCGCAGCTAGCCGCCGGATCCTTCGTCGTTGTTGTCCTGTCTTGGGCCTTAAACCAGTTGAGTCGCCGATGGCAAGGCGGGCAATAATCGCCGCAAGCCCGATCCCGCCGTCTCCTGCGTCCTGGCCGCGCTTGCCCGCGACTCCCGGCTGTCCGGCTTCTTGCGCGACGGCAGCATCGAGACTCTGCCGGCCAAGCGATCCCGGCGCCTGCTGCTGCTCGGCGAGATCGCGCAGGCCTTCGAGCCGGGCGTCCGCTACCCCGAGCGCGAGGTCAACCGGGATGCTCGGCGCGATGTTCAGCGACTATGCCGCGCTACGCCGGTACCTCGTCGAGGAAGACTTCCTGGCCCGCGCCAGCAACGAGTACTGGCGCATCGGAGGCCCGGTCCGGTCCTGACGTCGCCCCTGGTGAGCTTTACAGGCCGCTGCTCAGGGCAGTCGGTCCGTTGCCGAACGGGACGGCCGCGATCACGCCCGCCTGGGAGGCTGGCGCCGGCAATACGGGCCAGGTGGTACCGGCCGACGGGTCGAACAACACGAGCGACGAGGCTCCCTGACAGCTTGCCTGGGCCAACACGAGCAGCCGGTTACCGGCGATGCCGACTATCGTGCTGCTGGTGCTGTCAGGGATCGTGAGCGCAGTGCCAGTTCCCTGGTCGAGACGCTCGATGTCGAGCCCGCCCGGGGCGCTCGGCGCGGACGTGCACTGGCGGGTGTTTACCGAGGTCACGTAGACCGCGGAACCGGCCCGCCAGGCGCCGGAAACCCTGCCGGTCCCCGCAGCGGCCGCCTGGGTCAGGGGAGTAGGCGTCCCGCCGTTCTCCGGCACCAGCCAGAGCCGTGTCGCGTCGTCGGGGACGCCGGCGACAAGGCAGTCGGCCAGGATCGTGCTGCCATCCCACCAGCTGAGCGGAACGCACGACTTGCTGTTCGGTACTTTCAACTTGCGGCCCCGGCCGCCGCCATTGCTGAACAGCTGCATCTGGTCACCGAAGATGCCTACTACATCGAGGTAACCATCGGGCGAGCTCAGTGCACAGCCATAGCCGCAGCCGTCGGCTGGCCAGGACTCGTGCTTGCTCGCCAGCGCACCGACCTTGCCCGTGACGGCGCCGGCCAGGCTGTAGCGCTCCAGCTCGAACTTGCCTCCCTTCTGCTGCACCGCGAGGATGTTGAGCCCGTCCGGGCGGGTGAAACCGACGGGGCTGACACCGGACGGCAACGGCAGGTTTGTGAAGTGGCCGGTCGACACGTGGAGAATGCGGTAGCCGCCTGCCGCACCGCCAGTGGCCGTTGCTGCGCTGTTTGGCGCGGGGCCAAACAGAGCTTTCTTGCCGTCGCCGGACCATGCGACGAGTTGCGGTGCCGCGCTACCCGACCAGGTAGCGATGGCGTATTTGCCGCCGAGCGGGTCCACCAGGTAGGTCGTGTAGCGGCCCGAGCCAGTCGCCAGGCCACCGGCCGGGGGCTGAGCAGCGGAGTATTCAGCGAGCGTCCAGCCGGGACTGACCAGAGTCCACGGAATCGCTGATCGCGGGCCAGTGCGCCCGGCCGCTAGCATGCGCGGCTTCGACTTAACGGCGGCCTTAGCGCCAGTGCCCTGGCTTGCGGCTGGCGCCGGCGCGTTATGGCCACGGCCGGCAACGTAGGTGATGCCGACGATCACCAGGGCGGCCACCGCGACCCCGGCGACGATAAGGTTCCGCGGAGTCGCGAGGTGGCTGGGGCCGCCGCTCCCCGGCGCTTTGCGGCCAGGACCGCTCAAGCCCCGGCGGCCGGCGAGGCCATCGTGGCCGCGTCTGTGAGGACTCAGTGCGCCGGGCCCTAGTCCGCCGCGGCTCGGCCCGTAGGGATCGGGTCGGTAGGGGTCGGGTCCGTAGTGGTTGGGCCCGTAGGGGTCGGCCCCGCCGAAGCCGATCTCGCGAGTCGGCGGAGCGGTCACGCCGCCCGGGCCATACCAGCCGGGCGAGTCGTCGGCCGGGCCACCCATCGAAGCGGCGCCCGATGGCGAGCCGTTCCCGGCCAGAGCGTCTCCCGCTGCCGGGTAACCGTTCGGTGCCGCTGCACCCGGCGCGCTTGCGGTAGTGCCCGCCCGGGCAGCTCCGCCGTGCCGCGGGGGAGCGAGCGTCCCGTCGGGATCAGCGAAGGGCTGGTCCTGTGGGCCGCCATTACGGCCGGGCTGAGCGGCTGGCCGGAAGAAACCGGGCCAGGTCCCGGAGTCGCTGGCTTCAGCCGCGGAGGAATGGCCGGGGCTGGCTGCCTCCGCCCGGCGGCGCTCATACGCGTCCTTGGCGGTCGCGAGCACCCAGCCTTCCGAGTCGAGGTAACCCGAGACCTGGTACCACTGCTGGTAGGCCTTGGCGTACGCCTCCCGGATCGCGTGGTCAGCCAGATTGTCGTCACCGGCCAGTTCGTGCATCTGATTGGTGACGGTCCATGCCGTGCGCGCGTAGAAGGCGTCGAAGGTCTCTGAATCCGGCATCCGCCTCATGCACCTCTCGCCGCAGCACCTGAGCGCGCCCGTGCGCTCACCGCACAAGCCAGGCATACCGCCGGCCGCAACCGGGATCCTAATGCCTCGATGGTTCTCTAACCGGCGACTTATCCGGTATCTGGTAGCGCTGAGTCAGGTGAGTTGAGCGAGCCGGCCGACAGCGGCATCGATCCGCTCGTCGGTGGCTGTCAGCGCGACCCGGATGTGCCGGGCGCCTCCTGGCCCGTAGATCTCGCCCGGCGCTACCAGAATCCCGGCCTTGGCCAGCCGCTCAACCGACTCCCGGCAGTCCAGGTCCGGGTGCGTCGCCCACAGGTACAGCCCGGCCGCTGAGCCCTCGATAGCCCAGCCGGCCGCCTCGAGGGCAGGCCAGAGCTTGCTCCGCCGGGCGGCGTACCTGGAGCGCTGCGCGTCAGCGTGCGCGTCATCAGCGAGGGCGGCGGCCATCGCGGCCTGGACGGGCGCAGGGACGATCAAGCCGGCGTGCTTGCGGATCTCTAGCAGTTCGCCGACCAGGCCCGGATCGCCGGTGACGAATCCGGCCCGGTATCCCGCCAGGTTGGACCGCTTGGACAGCGAGTGCACGGCGAGCAGGCCCTGGTGCGAGCCCCCGCAGGCGTCCGGGTGCAGCACCGATAGTGGCGTGGCATCCCAGCCGAGCTCGAGGTAGCACTCATCCGAAGCGAGCACCACACCGTGCTCGCGGGCCCAGGACACCGCCGCCCGTAGTGCGGGGTGCGCGAGCACCCGGCCGGTCGGGTTGGACGGGGAGTTCAGCCAGGCCAGGCGGACTCGCTCGGGGCTCAGTGCAGCGAGGTCGTCGGCCGCCAGCGGCTGCGCGCCGGCCAGCCGCGCGCCGACGTCGTAGGTGGGGTAGGCAAGCGGCGGGTGAACGACGATGTCACCGGCGCCGCAGCCAAGTACCGTCGGCAGCGACGCGATGAACTCTTTGGTGCCGATGAGCGGCAGCACCGCCGACGGGTCCACGCTGATCCCGTGCCGCCGGGCAAGCCAGCCTGCGGCCGCCTCGCGGACGGCAGGCTTTCCGGCCGTCGGCGGGTAGCCAGGCGAGTCCGCCGCACCCCGCAGGGCCGCCTGCGCGACCTCGGGTACCGGGTCGACCGGTGTGCCGACGGACAGGTCCACGATGCCGCCGGGATGCTGCCGGGCTAGCGCAGCCGCGCCGGCCAGTGAGTCCCAGGGAAACGCCGGGAGCCGTGCCGCGACCGTTGGTGCACCGGCACCCGCAGCCGCGCGCGCGGTTGTGCTGCTTGTCGCCACCGCGCGTTCCCTGCTCTAGTGCTCGGTCTCCTGCGGGGGGAGTGCGGCAACGGTCGGGTGGTCTTTGTTGATCTTGCCGACCTTCGAGGCGCCGCCGGGCGAGCCAAGCTCACTGAAGAACTCGACGTTGGCCTTGTAGTAGTCCTTCCACTGGTCGGGCACGTCGTCTTCGTAGAAGATGGCCTCAACCGGGCAGACGGGCTCGCAGGCGCCGCAGTCCACGCACTCATCCGGGTGGATGTAGAGCATCCGCTCGCCCTCGTAGATGCAGTCGACCGGGCACTCTTCGATGCAGGCCTTGTCAAGCACATCGACGCAAGGCTGCGTGATGATATAGGTCACTTCGGCGTTCTCCTCTTCCGTCCGCGCCCTGGTGCGCCAGCGGTGCGGCTGACCCAAGTGTCGCGGCTTGCCACCAGTATCGCGTCCCTGCGGGATCAGGGCACAAGCAGCCGATCCCGGGGACCGCAGGCTATCAGCCGAACACTACGACGGCAGTGCCAGCCGGCCCGCGTTTCGCGGCCGTTACCGTCTTCCACCGGCCGGAACTGCTGGCCAGCCACTGAAATCCGGCATACCGCACGTCGCTCACTCCGTAGCTGGCCGCATGCGTTACCAGCCAGGCCGCTACCGCCCAGCCCTCGTGAGCACTACTCACGCGCACCCGCTCGGCCGGGTCGCCTTGCTGCGCGCTGCCCAGCCTGCCGAACGCACTGTCCAGTGCGGTCCGCGCGGCTGCCAGCCGGGCCTTGCCGACTGGCGAGCCGTAGCTGCACCAGACCTCGCGCGGCTGCGCCCCAGTGAACGCGCTCGCTAGTTCAGTCCCGACTTCAGAATACTGCGCGTAGGCGGATCCGTCGGCGCTGCGCTGGACGTCCTGCGCGGCCTGATAAATCGGCAGCCGGCGGTAGCGCGGGACCTGCGCCAGCGCGGCGAAGAACCGGTCCGTCGCGTAAACCGGATTTTCGATCTGCCGCACAGTTCCCCAGCCTTGTGAGGGGCGCTGCTGGAAGACGCCGACCGAATCCATGGTGCCGTAGTGCACGTTGGCTAGCTTTGACTCTTGCAGAGCGGTGGCATAGGCGATGGCCACAGCCCTGACCGGCATGCCGCGGTGACTGGCTACTCCGGCAATGGTCGCGGCGATGCCTGCCTGGCTGACGCTGAGCGGAACTGCCTGACTGGCTGGGCCGATCAGGCATGCGGTCGGCCGTGGCGGCGGTGACCCTTTGCCCGCGAGCTTGACTGCCAGCAAGCCGATAACCAGGCAGATCGCGACCACCACAAGGGCCGCTGAGATGCTGGACCGTCGGCTGCCTTTGGCGGGCTGGCGGCGGCTCGCGGGCTGACGGCGGCTCGGCACGATCTGACGCTACCCCGCCGCCCGCACCACTAATGGCAAGTGGCCCCCACGCCCCATAACGACCAGCCGCCGCGCGGGCCACTAAGCTCGCAGGCTATGACGGATGCAGCCGGATCGGCCGGGGCCAGCGGCGCTGGTGTTGCCTCGGCCCTGCCAGCCGACATTGACGAGCTCTGGGAGCGCCGTGCCAGCCTGACGCCTGCCGACGCAGTCGCCAGAGACCTGGTCTACCTGGCAGTCGACATGATCGACGCAGGCCAGTGCAGGGTCGCCTGGATCGACCCGGCGACGGACCAGGTCGTGGTCGACGAGCGCGCCAAACGTGCGATCCTGCTCGCGTTCCGGCTCATGCCGATGGTCGCCGCGCAGGTCGGCGAGTTCCGCTATCACGACCGGGTACCGCTCACGACCCGGCTCGATGACGTCCGCGCGGTACCCGGCTCGATCGTGCGGTGGGGCGCCTACGTGGCGCCGGGCGCTGTGCTGATGCCGTCGTTCGTCAACATCGGTGCCTACGTCGACTCCGGCACCATGGTCGACACCTGGGCGACAGTCGGTTCGTGCGCGCAGATCGGGAAGAACGTGCACCTGGCCGGCGGTGTCGGCATCGGCGGCGTGCTGGAGCCGCCGAACGCTGTGCCGGTGGTGATCGAGGACGACGCCATGATCTTCTCCAGGTCCATGGTGGTGGAGGGGGCGCGGGTCCGGACCGGCGCGGTACTTGGCGCTGGCACGATCCTCACCAAGTCCAGCCACGTCATCGATGTGCAGACCGGCGAGGAACTTCCGCCCGGCGAGGTCCCGGCCTGGTCGGTGTCCGTCGGCGGCACCCGGATGCGCAAGTTCGACGGCGGCGAGTTCGGCATGCCGTGCGTTCTCGTGCTGAAGCGGCTAGCTGAGGGAAGCGCGCACGACAAGGCGGCCCTGAACGACATTCTCCGCGACCACGGCGTCAGTTCTTAGCGAGCGCTTCGGCGGCCCGGCGGCGCGCCGCGGTTCGTTGGCTGATCATCGGTGCGCGGCGGCTACCTTATGGGCCATGAGCTTGTATTCCGAGCCACGCCGTCGGCTGCGTCGGCAGGGTCCCGCCACACTGCGCGGTAAGCACATCCCCAAGACCACCACCGACCAGCGGCTGCTTGACTGGCGCGGGCCAAGCGACTGGGTGCATACCGATCCGTGGCGGGTGCTCCGGATCCAGGCTGAGTTTGTCGAAGGCTTCGGGCTGCTAGCTGAGCTCGGACAGGCGGTCTCGGTGTTCGGGTCCGCGCGGACGCGGCCGGGGACGGCCGAGTACGAAGCCGCGGAACAGATCGGATCCGGGCTGGCCAGCGCCGGATACGCCGTCATCACCGGCGGCGGTCCCGGCGTCATGGAAGCCGCGAATAAGGGCGCGGCCAGTGCGGGTGGTGTCTCCGTCGGGCTAGGCATCGAACTGCCGCTGGAGCAGGGCCTCAATGAGTACGTGGAGATCGGGCTCGAGTTCCGGTACTTCTTCGTGCGCAAAACGGTCTTCGTCAAGTACTCGCAGGCCTTCGTCGTGCTGCCGGGTGGCTTTGGCACCCTGGACGAGCTGTTCGAGGCCGTGACGCTCGTCCAGACGGGCAAGATCACCAGGTTCCCGATCGTGCTCGTGGGCAGCGAGTACTGGAAGGGCCTGCGCGCGTGGATCAACGACACGATGCTCCCGGCGGGCAAGGTCTCGCCAGCCGATCCGAACCTGATCGAGGTGGCCGACGACCCCGCCGACGTCGTCCGGATTATCGTCGATGCGCACAGCTTGAACGGTGGCCAACGGAATTTCACCGACATGACCTGACTGCGTGCACGGCGCCGGTGAGGCGCCAGCAGCCCTGAGTCCGTGGCACGATTGCGATGTGCCCGTTGTCATCGTCCTCGCCGCAGCCGTCATCCTCGGCGGCGTCGTCGTGGTCGCGATGGGCCGGGGCGGGGAGCTCAGCCGTGAACGGCCCGACCTGCCTGCACGCTCGGACTTCCGGACCTGGTCTGACGTTGCCAGATACCGGCCGCCGCCTGCGCTGCTCGGCTATCACGCCGGCGCCACTGAGCACGCCCTGTCGCTCATCGCCAGGACTATCGCGGAGCGGGACGCCGAAATCGACTGGCTGCGCAACCGGCTGGCGGAAGTGATCCAGACAGAGCCCGCCCGCGCCGAGCCGGGCGGCGCGGAGCAGGGCAGTTCTGATCAGGGCAGCGCCGAGCTGGCGAGCACGTCTGCAGGCACGGACACCGATGATGATCTGGGTCTGCAGGCTGGCTACCGCGAGGTTCCCGGCGTCAGCGCGCCGGGCTACGAGGCCCGCCTAGCCGACGACAGCGATCCGGGCGGGAACAGCCACGTGCGGCCCAGCCTGTCGGTCAGCCCGCGGCCTAGCGAGGGCGAATGACGGAAGGTCTTCCCGTCGCGGGTCCTGACGGGCTGCCGCGCTGTCCGTGGAGCTTGAGTGCCCCCGAATACCTCAGCTATCACGACGAGGAGTGGGGCTGGCCGGTCCGGGACGACCTCGGGATCTTCGAGCGGCTGTGCCTGGAAGCTTTCCAGTCCGGACTGTCCTGGCTCACGATCTTGCGCAAGCGGGAGAACTTCCGAGCGGCCTTCAGCGGTTTCGATATCGAGGCGGTCGCCAGCTTCGGGCCCGATGACGTTGCCCGCTTGCTGGCTGATCCGGGCATCGTCCGGAATCGGGCGAAGATCGAGGCGGCTATCGCTAACGCTCGGGCCGCGCTCGGGCTATCGGCCGGCCTTGCCGACCTGGTCTGGCAGTATGCGGGCGATCAGGTCCAGGCACCGGTCAGCCTGTCCGACGTCCCGGCCGTGACGCGCGAATCCAAGGCCCTGGCCAAGGACTTGCGCAGCCGGGGGTTCAAGTTCACCGGCCCGGTTACCGCATACGCCACCTTGCAGGCCTGCGGCGTGGTCAACGACCACCTCGCGGGCTGCATCAGCCGAGGCGCTGCCGAAGCGGCGCGGCAGGCGTAGCCCCGGCGCGGCAGCAATAATCCTGCTGCACGCCGGCATCGTCATTGTCTGTCCGTACCACCTGATGCGCTGAATTCGCCAGGCGGCATTGTTCCGATGCCACTGCGAGCGGGCTGCGAAATGACACCCCATTAACTGGGCGCGCAGGACAGGACTGAAGATTTATCGGTGCCGACTTGTCTGTCAACTGACGATAATGCTCTGACCTGGGACGATCCAAACTTCAACAGCTGCGCGGCGGCATGCCCGCCAGGCATTGCGGTGGCCTGGTCGCTCGCCTGATAGCTGCCGGTGAATATCATCGGGCTAGCGGCCGCGATGACACTCGCTTCTGGTGAAAAGCGGCGCAGGAAACGAGTTGCGGCGACGTTAACCGGGTAGGCACTCCTCGCCGCCTGGTAGCCGCATGGCATTTCGTCGGCACCAATGTCGCCGCCTGCCTAAGCTGTGCGCCAATCGCGGCGAGCCTGCAAATGTTTCTCGCCGAGATCCTTTTCCGCTCACCGCCCCGTAGCCGTTGCCCGGCGATGCCGCAGTCTCGCCGTATAGCTTTAGTCGGCCCGGCCGTTAGCGGTAAGATCCTTCG
>DASXIA010000048.1:0-3574 GCA_036488155.1 Streptosporangiaceae bacterium
ATCACCTGGATGGCGTACCACCCGGCGATCTTCTACATCGACTCGGTCAAGTACCTCTACCGCGGCTGGCAAGGCTCTGACCCGCTCGGCTACAAGGTGCCGCTGAAGATCATCCTGGCCATCGGCGACCTGGGGACCGTCACAGCCTTCCAGCACCTGGTCGGTCTCGGCGTCGGCGTGGCGCTGTACGTGCTGCTGATCCGGCGCGGCATCAACCGGTGGCTGGCCGCCCTCGCCATCGCGCCGATCCTGCTCGACGCTTACCAGCTGCAGGCCGAGGCGACGATCATGCCGGACGTCCTGTTCGAGGGAATGGTCGTCGCGGCACTCGTCATCTTGCTGTGGAAGCCGACCACAAACTGGCT
Source organism: Streptosporangiaceae bacterium (assembly GCA_036488155.1). GTDB lineage: Bacteria > Actinomycetota > Actinomycetes > Streptosporangiales > Streptosporangiaceae > JAJYUU01. Next base: position 366 of record DASXIA010000048.1, read on the forward strand.
GGGCATTGTTGTCTCCGGGCTCATTCTGGGCCTCGGTGCCACGGTCCGCGAGGTCGGCGTGTGGATGATCGCCCCGGTCGTTCTCTACCTGCTCGGCTCCCGGTACCTGCGCGTCAGCCGCGACGACTGGTACAGCGCCGTGCTGAAGTCTTGTGTCATGTGCCTGGCTTTCCTGCTGCCGATCGTGGCGTACTGCAGCATCTCGTACAAGGATTCCGGGCACTTCCGGCTGTCGGTCAAGGGCAGCGCGGCCGGCCGCGTGGCCAAGGCTGTCGACTGTGCCACGATCAGGCTTCCGGCCGACATCCAGGCGATGTGCCCGACCCCGGCCGAGCAGCAGCACGGCCCGGACTGGCTTGAGCACGACTGGCAGTCGCCGCTGATCAGAGGCTTCCAAGGGAATAACCGCCTGAAGCTGGTCTCGGTCTTTGACCACGCCGTGGAGCGCCAGCAGCCACTGCGGATCATCGGCTCAACGCTGGAGGATTCGGTCCGCCTGTTCGAGCTCAGCCGAAATGCCAGCATCGAGACCACTCCGATCTCGCGCTGGCAGTTCCAGCACACGTTCTTTGGTTACACACCGGAGTTCGTGGCCTGCGGCACCACGCTGGCGCGGAACACGCCCCATATCGGCTCGCTGTGCGGCACCTACAACAAGCGCAACCGCATCATCGTCGGCATTCAGGTAACGCACAGCTCGCCAGTGAATGAAGTCCTGCTGAACCCGGCGTGGGGCGGCAAGTTCGAGGTAAACGGGCCGCTGGCCTCGTTCCTGCGGGACTATCAGCTGTACGGGGGGTACACCCCCGGTCCGCTCCTGCTGATCTTCGCGCTAGCCGGGCTGCTCGGCACGGTTATGGCTGTGGTGTACCGCAGGCGCAGCGCGCGGACGCGTCACCTGGCGCTCGCCAGCATGGTCTTCCTCGTCACCGCAGTCGGCTTGCTGCTCATCGCCGACCTGTACGTGTTCTCCTGGCGGTACCAGCTGCAGGCTCTCATCAGCCTGCCGCCGGCCGGCGTCCTCGGCGCGACTGCCGCACTGGAAGCGCTCCGGTACCGTCGGCGCGCCACCCAGTCGGCTCCGGAAATCGAGTCGACCCCGGCTACCCCCGCTCCGGCTACCTGACATTTGCCAATCCGGCAAGGAAGTTTGCGCTTTCGGCGCGCGCTTGGTCATCGTGGTGGTAGTTGCTGCGGACGGGAGACGACCAAGTGAGCCACGAGCCCTCGCCGGATATCACCATTCAGTTCAGCCGGGAATTCTGGGACGACCGCTACCGGTCGGCTGACCAGTTGTGGAGTGGTCAGCCCAACCCGCAGCTGGTTGCCCAGACATATGGCCTGACACCTGGCGATGCGCTCGACGTTGGCTGCGGGGAGGGCGCGGACGCCATCTGGCTCGCCTCGCAAGGCTGGACGGTCACCGCGGTGGACATCTCGGTAGTGGCGCTCGACCGGGCCGCGGCTCACGCTGCCGCGCGCGGCGACGAGGTCGCCCGCCGCGTCAGCTGGCTTCAGGGCGACCTGCTGAGCTGGGATCCATGGCCGCAGCCATTCGACCTGGTGTCGGCTCAGTTCATGTACCTTCCGGAAGCTGGCCTCAGGTCACTGCACCGGCGTCTGGCCGCGGCAGTACGGCCGGGTGGCACGCTGCTCATCGTTCTGCACCATCCCGACAGCCAGCATGCTGGCCCGGGCGCCCATGCGAGCCACGGTTCGAACGCGGGCGCCGACCCGGCGACGGCGCCTGACACCGCGTCCGTCGCCGGACCCGGCCTGGGTGACACGGCGACCGGGCGAGCCCTGCTGGCGCTCGCCGCTCAGCCCCGGCTGCTTGCCGAGACACTCGACTCCGGCGCCTTCGACGTCCTGATTGCCGAGGCCGTCACGCGCGAGGTGACCGACCGCGACGGGCAGCCGACAACTGCGACCGACACCGTGCTCAGGGCCATCCGGCGGGCTGACTCGTCGCCGAACTAGTGGTTCACCGTTTAGCGGTTCACCGTGCCCATGTCTGCGTACCGGTCGCCGGACGGCTGGCCGACGTTCTGATCGAGCCAGGCGGTGTCCTCGGCGGTCAGCTTGACGTCTGCGGCGGCGAGGTTTTCCTGAAGGTAGCTGCGCCGTTTGGTGCCAGGAATCGGGACGATGTCCTGGCCGCGGGACAGCACCCAGGCCAGCGCGAGCTGTCCCGGCGTGCAGCCCTTCGTTGCCGCCAGCTGCTCAATTTTGCCGGCCAGCGCCACGTTATGGTCGAAGTTCTCGCCAGCGAACCGGGGGAACCGGCCAGTCCGCGAGTCACCCGCAGGCAGGTCGGTGGCGGTCTTTATCGAGCCGGTCAGGAATCCGCGGCCGAGCGGGCTGTACGCGACGAAGCCGATGCCTAGTTCTCGGACTGTGGGCAGGATCTCCGCCTGGACGTCGCGGGTGAACAGGCTGTACTCCGTTTGCAACGCGGTGATCGGGTGCACAGCGCTTGCCCGGCGGATGGTCTGCGGCCCGGCCTCTGACAATCCGAGGTGGCGGACCTTCCCGGCCTGCACTAGTGAGGCCATCGCGCCCACGGTGTCTTCGATCGGCACGGACGGGTCGACGCGGTGCTGGTAGTACAGGTCGATGTACTCGACGCCGAGCCGCGACAACGATGCGTCGCAGGCTGCGAGGACGTACTCAGGACGCCCGTTCACGCCGACGAAGGACCCGTCCTCGCGCCGCTCGTTACCGAACTTGGTGGCGAGCACGACCTCGTCGCGCCGTCCGGCGATGGCCCTGCCGACCAGCCGCTCGTTCGTGAACGGGCCGTACATGTCCGCGGTGTCGAGGAAGTTGCAACCGAGATCGAGAGCGCGGTGGATGGTCGCGATCGACTCGGTGTCGTCACCGGCGCCGTAGAACTCCGACATCCCCATGCAACCAAGGCCGATGGCAGAGACTGAGAGCGATCCGAGGTGTCTTGTCTGCATACGCGTAGTATACCGGAGGTTCCTCCGGTACGGTCGGGTCGGCCCTGCGCGCCGAGCGCCACGGGAATGCCGGGCGCCGCAAGCACGCTGATCCTTCTTATGGAGACCTCGTTGCCGCTGGCGGTGCTGGATTTCGTCGGGATCGAGCACGGCGAGAGTGCCGCGTCGGCGCTTGCCGGGGCGGTAAGCATCGCCCAGGCCGTGGAGACGGCTGGCTACCGCCGCTACTGGGTCTCTGAACATCAC
>DASXIA010000085.1:0-21546 GCA_036488155.1 Streptosporangiaceae bacterium
CCTCTCGCGTCCGGCGCTCCGAAGTCTGTGGTTCTGTTGCCTTGGACGCGGCCGACGACCTCGACCGTGCCGGGTGCGAATCCGGGGCCTGCGACAAGGGCGTATCGGTCGGCGTAGTCGAGCAAGGCGTCGAGGGCCGCCTCGTCGCCCTTTCCCCGGCGGCACCAGCCGGGCCAATCCAGGGAAGAGGCAAAGACCCACGTTTTGCCCTGCTCGAGGCAAACGCGTGTCACTGCGGGCACGACCGGCTCATGGCGCCTGCGCTGGGCTGCTCAGGTTCGCGGATATTCATCGCGTGCCTCGCTGCTGCAATTACGGGCCGCACCAGTCACGAGACAGCCTTGCTGGCGCTAAGGCAGAACGGGTGACCGGCCGGGTCGGTGAGCACCCGCCACCGGTCTCCGCCAGGCTGGAAATCGGGGACGGCGGCACCCAGGTCACGGCAGGCCGCTTCGGCGCGGGAGAGGTCGTCCACCTGAAGATCGAGGTGATACCTCTTTGCGGAGGTTGTGTCCGGCCAGGCGGGCGAGGTAAAGCCAGCAACGCGGCCGAAGCCGATCGAGGTCTGTCCGCCAGTGATCATCGCGTACTCCTCGTCGTTGTAGGTCACCTCCCAGCCCAAGATGGCGGCATAGAACGCCGCCATCGCGCGCGGATCGTGGCAGTCCAGGTTGAGCATCGACAGGCTGGCAATGGGGCTGGTCGTCATTGTTGTTCCTTCCTCGTCGCTGATCTGCGAGAGCCAGCATGCCAGCGGTTCCCGACAGCCCATGTCGGGTTAGCGCGGCAAAATCGAAACATGCGCGCGCCGAGAATGCTCTCCCTGCTGCTGCACTTGCAGGTGCGAGGCCAGCTCACCGGCCCGGAGCTGGCCCGCCGGCTGGAAGTCAGTGAACGCACAGTGCAACGCGATGTTGAGGCTCTCGTGGCCGCTGGCGTTCCGGTCCGCTCCGTGCGCGGACCCGCGGGCGGGTACTCCCTCGACGGCGGCTACCGGACCCGCCTGACCGGACTAGCTGCGGAAGAGGCCCATGCCCTGGCCTTCCTTGGCCTGACCGGGGCGGCCGGCGAGCTTGGCCTCAACGGGCTACTGGAGACCGCACGCACCAAGGTGTGGGCAGCCCTGACCGGCGAGGCACGTGACCGCGCCGAGCACACCTCCCAGCGCTTCCATCTCGACCCGGTGCGCTGGTACGGAACCACCGAACCAACACCGCTGCTAGGCCCGCTCTCCGACGCGGTGTGGCACGACCGGCGCATACACGTCACATACACCCGCGGCAATCAAAGCGCGGAACGCACACTCGACCCCCTCGGACTTGTCCTGGCCGCTGGCGACTGGTACCTGGTGGCACACCGCCAGCAGAAACTCAGAACCTACCGAGTATCCCGGCTGACCAGGCTGGACATCCTCGATGAGCCCGCGCGCCGCCCAGGTGACTTCGAACTCGCCGACGCCTGGACGCAGACACGACGAAACCTCGAGACCAATCACGAGCTCATCCATGTCACGCTGCGCATCGCGGGCATCGCCCTGCCCCGCCTTCGCCGCGTCGTCGCCGTGACAGGTCAAGAACAAATCGCGCTCAACGAGGCCGCCGAGTGGGTCACCATGACCGTGCCCTTCGAAACCGAGTCATGGGCCACCACCACACTGCTCGGGCTGGGCTCCCAGGTCGAAGTACTCGCGCCGCTCTCGCTCCGAGCCCGCATGGCGGCCGAGACCAAAGCCGCAGCGGCCAGGTACTGAACTCCCCATGCGCACCGAGGCCATCCCCGTACAGGACTGGGCACCCCGCTCCAACTCCACGCACACCAGCGCGGTCGCTACGGGGCACAGCGCTTAAGGGATACTCAGGACGCCCGGGCTCCAGCCACGCTAAGTGGGCAGCAGCCGGCGGGCTCTGGGCCATGATTCCGATGACCGTCAACAGACGGCCAACGGGACCTGCAACTGCGGGGCCCTCGTGAGCAGCTGTGGCCAAGTTCGCTGCAAAGTGGCCAACTAACGTGCAAACTCACAACTCACAGGCCCCTTGACAGCAGCCCGGCTGGCGGGATTTCATCGGCCTAGAATGTGATTCTAAGATTTGCGTCGTCCGCCCGTACTGCCACCCGTCGCGCCAGCTTCGCTGGCGCGGATCAGCCCCGGAGGCCGCAGTGGAACTTGATCTTGGCCCGGAGATCGCGGAGTTCCGCGCCGAAACGCGCGACTGGATCGCCGGGCACGCCCCGGCGGGGCTAGGTGAGGTCACCGACTGGAACAACGTGGTGACCACCGGGGGCTACGGCAGCGAGCGCCGGGCTACGGCGACCCAGCATCCTGCCTATGCCGAGTGGGAACGGGAGCTGGCGGACGCCAGGCTGATTTGCCCGCAGTGGCCGGCGGAGTTCGGCGGCAAGGGTCTGGACGCCGTCCGCGTTGCGGTGTTCAACGAGGAGCTGTACCGGGCCGGAATGCCACGGGTCGTCCGTGGCATGGGGGAGAGCCTGGTCGGTCCGTCGGTCATCGTGCACGGCACCTCGGAGCAGCAGGCGCACTTCCTGCCCCGGATCATTTCCGGCGAGGACGTTTACTGCCAGGGCTTCTCTGAGCCGGGCACCGGTTCCGACCTGGCCGGATTGCAGACCAAGGGCGAGATCGACGGCGACGAGATCGTGATCACCGGGCAGAAGCTGTGGACGTCCGGCGCGGCGCGGGCGAACAAGATGTTCGTCCTGTGCCGAACCGACCCTGACGCTGAAAAGCACGCCGGCATCTCGTTCGTACTCATCAACTTCACCGACCCCAAAGTCAGCTACCGGCCGGTTCGGCAGATGACCGGCGCCGCGGAATTCTGCGAGGACTTCCTCGACGGTGTCCGGGCGCCGATGTTCAACGTGATCGGGGGCCTCAACAACGGCTGGCGGGTAGCCATGACCACGCTCGGGTATGAGCGCGGCGGCAGCGCGTCGATCCTGCACCTGGCCTACCAACGCGAGTTCTGGGAGCTGACGGAGACGGCGCGCAAACGCGGCAGTAGCACCGACGCGCTGACCCGGCAGAAGCTGGCCTGGGCCTACAGCCAGGTCGAGATCATGCGCTTCTCTGGCCTGCGAGCACTGGCCGGCCTCGCTCAGGGACGCCAGCCGGGACCGGAGGCGTCCATCAACAAGCTGTTCTGGAGCGAGTATCACAAGCGGCTCGGCGAGATCGCGATGGATATCGAGGGCACCGACGGCCTGATCCGGCCGGAGGGCGCCGGTTACCCGACGACTGGCTGGCAGAACGTGTTCCTTGCCAGCCGGGCCGGCTCGATCTACTCGGGCACCAACGAGATCCAGCGCAACATCATCGCCGAACGCGCACTCGGGCTGCCCAAGGAGCCGCGGGTACGGGCATGACCGCGATGAGGCCGGACATGACCCCGACGAGCACAGCGACCCCGACCGACCCAGCGACCCCGACGAACCCAGCGAGCCCCGCGGCCATCGCGACCGCGGGCCCCACGGCCATGGCGCGCGCGCTGGTGACGCCGGATCGGCTCACCGAGTTCTTCGCGCCGCGCAGCATCGCGATGGTCGGGGCCTCGGAGACATCCGGCTGGTCCCGGTTCATTGTCGCCGCGAGCAGTGCCGTCGGCTATCAGGGCCCGCTGCTGCCCGTACATCCGCGGCACGACAAAGTCTTCGGCCGGGCGGCCGTGCCCACGCTCAGGCACCTATCGCAGCCCGCCGACCTCGCGTTCATCCTGGCGCCCACCGAGGCTGTCGCGACAGTAATCGAGGACGCGGCCGCGGCCGGGGTGCGCAACGTCGTCGTACTCGCCTCCGGTTACCGCGAGGCCGGAACCGGCGGCAAGGAACTGGAAGACGAGCTTGTGACCGCTGCCGCCGGCCATGGCATCGTGCTGCTCGGGCCTAACACGCTCGGTTTCCTCAACACCGGTGCCAAGGCTGCCCCGTTCGCGCTGACCGTGCCGCTGCCGCTGACGCCCGGCCCGGTCGGGATCGCGCTACAGAGCGGTGCCCTGTCCAGCGCCTTGCTCGCCTTCGCCAGGTCGCAAGCCATCGGCGTGAGCACAGTCGCAAGCCTCGGCAACGAGGCCATGATCACCACCGCCGACGTGCTCGACTACCTTGTCGCCGACGAGCAGACCAAGGTCATCTGCATGTTCCTGGAGGAGATCGGCGACCCGGCAGGGTTCAGCGCGGCCGCTCAGCGCGCCGACGCGGCCGGCAAGCCGATCGTCGCGATGAAAGTCGGTGCGAGCCAGGCCGGCCAGCAAGCGGCGCTCGCCCACACCGGCGCGGTGGCCGGCGATGACGCGGTCGTCGACGCGGCGCTGCGCCAGCTCAACATCATCCGGGTAACCAGCATCGAGGATCTCCTGACCACTGCGGCACTGCTCGGCTACCAGCGGTGGCCGCGGGGCCGGCGGATGGGCGTTCTGACCGCATCCGGCGGTGCTTGCGACATCATCGCCGATCGCGCCAGCGCAGAAGGCATTGAGATCCCGCCCTTTGGCGCCGCCACCACCGAGGAGATCGCAGCACACCTCCCGTCGTTCGCCAACGCGCGCAACCCGCTGGACGTCACCGGGTACGTGCTGGCCAACGCGCGCACGTCACCGCGCACTGCCATCGATTACGCGCTCGACGCCGCGGTCGACGACCCGGGCCTGGACTTCGCGGTCTTCACCGGATTCACCGTGCCGGAAGTCAGGCCGCCCGACGAGGCTGCCGCGACCCTGCTCGAGAACCGGGTGAAATGGCTCGCCGAGCGGGTTCGCACCGCTCCCATTCCGGTCCTGCCGATGGGTATGACCTGCACGGACGTTGCCGGCTATCCGCGCGAGTTGCTTGGCGGCCACGGCGTACACGTCATAGGCGGGATGGAACTGGGCATTCAGGCGATCGGCCACGCACTGCGCTGGCAAGATGGCCGCGGTGACGTCCGGCTGCTGCCTGCCCGCCCGCCGGCGCCGGCTGGCACTGCCAGCGCGTGGGCTGAGGCAGATGGCCGCGACCTGCTGGTTGCGGCAGGAATTCCGGTAGTCCCCGGCCGTGTCGCCCGGTCCGCCGATGAGGCAGCGCAGATTGCCCGCGAACTTGGCACCGCAGTCGCGCTCAAGATCAGTTCGGCACACGTCACGCACAAGTCCGACATCGGCGCGGTACTGCTGAACCTGTCCGGGGATGCGGCCGTCCGGGCCGGGTACGAGCAGGTCGTCGCCGCCGCGAAAGACCATCAAGGCGGGAACGACGTACTTGTCACGTCAATGCGTACGTCCGGCACGGAGGTTCTGGCGGGCGTGACCATGGATGCTGGCTTCGGCCCGGTGCTGGCCGTCGGACTCGGCGGCATCTGGGTCGAGCTGCTGGGCGATACCAGCCTGCGGATCCTCCCGGCAGACGCGGCGCAGGTGCGGCGCATGCTGGGCGAGCTGCGCGCGCTGCCGGTTCTGCAGGGCGCTCGCGGCGGCGTCCCCGCCGACCTCGACGTCCTGGCCCGGGTCATCGCCGGAATCAGCGAGCTGGCGGGCTCGCTCAGCGGTATGGAAGCGCTGGAAGTAAATCCGCTCTGGGTGTGCGGTGATCGGGTAGAGGCGCTCGACGTGCTCGTCGTCGCCGACCCGGCCGCCGGTAAGTCAGCAACTTCAGGAATGAACGGAGCCGGATAGATGATTCTCGGAGTCACTGAGGAGCAGGAGGAGCTCCGTGTCTCGGTCCGGCGGTTCCTGGCCGACCGGGCGCCGATAACCGCCGTGCGCGAGCTGATGGAAACCACCGAGGGCCTGGACGTCGGCGTCTGGCGCCAGGCCGGCGAGCAGCTCGGCCTGCAGGGCATCGCTGTCCCGGAGCAGTATGGTGGCGCGGGCTTCAGCTTCGCCGAGCAGGCAATCGTGCTTGAGGAACTCGGCGCCGCGCTGTACGGCGGCCCGTACCTGGCGAGCGCGGTGCTTGCCGCGACGGCACTGCTGGCAAGCCCGGACGAGGATGCCAGGAAGAGGTACCTGCCCGGCATCGCGTCCGGAGAGATTATCGCGACGCTCGCGTTCACCGAGGAGGACGGGTCCTGGGAACCGGACGCGATCCGGCTAGCAGCGACCCCCGCGCAGGACAACTCCGCGGACGGCTGGCAGCTGGACGGGCGTAAGAACTTCGTCCTCGACGGCCACACCGCGAACCTGATCCTCGTCGTCGCGCGCACCGGCGACACGCTGAGCCTGTTCGCGGTTCCTGCCGAAGCGAATGGGCTGGCCAGCACGGCTCTGCCGACGCTGGACCAGACCCGGAAGCTGGCCCGGCTGGACTTCGCCGCCGTTCCGGCGACGGTGATCGGCTCGGTCGGGGACGGCACGGCAGTGCTGAGTCGCACCCTGGATGTCGCCGCGATCGCCCAGGCCGCTGAGCAACTCGGCGGAGCGCAGCGCGCGCTCGACATGGCGGTCGAGTACGCGAAGGTGCGGCACCAGTTCGGCAGGCCGATCGGCAGCTTCCAGGCCATTAAGCATCGCTGCGCCGATCTGCTGCTCGAGGTGGAGTCACTACGCTCGGCTGTGCAATACGCGGCGGCTGCGGTCGCCGAAGACTCTGCTGAAGTGCCGGTGGTCGCCGCGCTCGTCAAGGCTTACGCGTCGGACGTCTACTTCCATGTGGCTGCGGAGAACATCCAGATCCACGGCGGCATCGGTTTCACCTGGGAGCATGACGCGCACCTGTATTTCAAGCGGGCCAAGGCAAGCGAGCTGTTCCTCGGCGACGCCAGCTACCACCGCGAGCACCTGGCGACCCGGATCGGCCTCTAGGCAGCGAAGTGGCTTCAGCCTCAGTCTGACTCGGTCAGGCGGCTGCGAAGCTCAGCTGCGATGGTGCTCAGGTCCGGTCCGAGGCGGACCATTTCCTCGAGAACTTGGGCGGACGGCAGGTACGTGCCGCGCTTGCCGAGCCGACCCTGCCCGGCTCGCCTGGCTAGCGCCTGCTCCGCGCCTTGCCTGCCCTGATCCGGGCGGGTCGAGTCAGTCACCGCAGCACAGTAGCCAGCAGGAGGGATCACGGCACGCTCCGACACGCGTAAAGGATCTTGACCTTTCGCGCTGACGAGTTGTAAAGCGGGCGGTCAGGATCATTCGGCAGGGCAGCATTTGAGCTTCAGCGGTGCGGAGGGAACGATCGGCTTCGCCATCCAAGGCCTCCTGACGCAAAGTTTTTCTGGCATCGTGGCAGGCGGATGTCGATTCGGCGGGGCGACTTCGTAGCGGGAGTGAGGGCCGGCCAGAGACCGGCCCCGGATGACAAACGGGAGTGACCGTCATGCCGCAGTACCTGCTCGCGCTCTACCGCGACTATGCCCTCCCCATACCCCCGGAGCAGACGCAACAGGTGTGGGCCGACGTGAACGCGTTGGGCGACAAACTGACAGCCGCCGGTGCATTCGTGTTCCAGGGCGGCATGGACGGCGGCCCGGAGTCGGCGACCGTGGTGCGCCAGTCCGGCGGCGACTTCATGATGACCGACGGGCCGTACACCGAGACCAAGGAATACCTCGCCGGATTCTGGATCATCAACGCGGCTGACCTGGACGAAGCCCTGGAGTGGGCCAAGCTGACCGCGGCGGCGCAACAGAGGGCGATCGAGGTCCGCCCGCTCTTCGATGGGGACCTCGACGACGCATTGGATGCTGGGTCCGGCGACCAGTGACCGTATCCGTCCAGCGACCACGCAAGCCTTGCGGTCATGGTCCAGAGGTCATCCGGGCCAGGCCCGCACGCCCCGAGATCAGGGAGTTCTGAGATGCGCAAGCTCATAGCGCGCGTGTTCGACTACTCGCTCGATGGCCTGATCGCCACCGAGGGCACTGAGTTCTTCCAGTTCTGCCGCGACCTACCGGACGACCCCGCGGAAGACGCCAGAGGGAGCGAGTTTTACGCGGGCGCGGACATGCACATCATGGGCCGGGTTGCCTACCAGAGCATGGCCAGCTACTTCCCGACCGCCACCGACGATCCCAACGCGGACCCCCTCAACGCCGCACGCAAGGTGGTGTTCTCCCGCACGCTCAAGACTGCCGACTGGGCCAACACAACCGTCGCGAGCGGCGACCTCGGCCACGAGGTCGACAGGCTCCGCCGAGGCGGCGACGGTTACATCGTGATCCACGGCGGCATCAGCTTCTGGCGTTCGCTCGCACAACTCGACCTGATCGACGAGTACCGCGTGACCCTGGTTCCCTACCTGGCGGGCGAGGGCCCCCGGTTGTTCGAGGACGTCGGCAAGTCCCGAGTGCTCGACCTGCTGTCCAGCACCGCCTTCAGCAGCGGACTCGAGCTTGAGTACCGGCGGCACCGCTAACCCGAGCGGAGCGTCAAAGCCGGGCATCTCCAGATAGGCCGCGCCGACGCCGTCGCGATCGTGCGCGTCAGAGCCGGCGCTCCTCACAAGGACGGCCTGTATCCGTCGGCGGTCGAGAAGATTCGAGAAGGTTGAGCCCGGCTGGCATTCCGGACGTAGAACGTCCGGTACCGGACCTACGGTGTGGCCATGACGAACGACGACTACCCATGGGAACCACCGCTGGCAGGCACCGAGGCTGAGCAGCTACTGGGCGCGCTGGACCGGATGCGCACCACATTCCGCTGGAAAGCCGATGACCTGGACGCCGTCGGCCTGCAATCTCGCGTCGGTGCCTCGTCGCTGACACTCGGCGGGCTGCTCAAGCACCTCGCCATCAACGAGGACTACATGTTCACCACCAAGCTGACCGGGAAGCCGCTTGGCGCGCCCTGGGATGGCCTCGGCTGGGACGGCAGCGACGACGACTGGGAGTTCAAAACGGCCGCCAATGACGCGCCGGAACAGCTTTATGCGTTCTTCGACGACGCAGTCGAGCGCTCCCGCGGCAGGATCAGGGCGGCGCTGCAGGACGGCGGGCTCGACCAGCTCGTTCACGCCTCTGGATCCGGCGGCGCGCACGCCAGTCTCCGACGGCTTGTGTGCGACCTGATCGAGGAGTACGGCCGCCACACCGGGCATGCCGACCTGCTCCGCGAGGCTGTGGACGGCCGTGTCGGCGAAGACCCGCCAGCTGGTTGGCGGGCTCGAGCCGGCCACTATCGCATCTAGACATCGGGCCTCGCGCCCAGCGGAAGCTGCACGGCTCGTCTATGGCAGGTTCACCGGATTAATTGATGCCATGCTGGGTCGCGCCCAAAGAAGGCCACCAGGCGGGCGCTAGCTGGTTGTTCATCTGCGGTCGCGACCTCGGGACCGAACGCGAATTCAGATTCTTCGGTGCCGCGGTACTGCGGCAGCAGGGCGGTCCTGGCCCATTGCAGCGCATGGCTGGCGACATCCGGATCGGGGACGTAGTTCTGGCCGGTGGCGCTGGCCAGGTCCCAGGAATGCACTGCGAACTCGGCGATCTGCTGATCCACTACGAATGCCGCAGGCAAGTCGCCGATCGGAAGCTGAATGATCGCAGTTAGGTCGTCGGCTTCCTGCCACGCCGCGAGCAGGAGGGGCGCACGATCTCTGAACGCGTTGCCCCATTGGCCCGCCATGGGCGGGACTGGCCCACTCCAGTCAGGGCTCCCGCCCACGGCAGCCTTCGTGAACTGATCGAGGTCATCAATCAGGTGCTCGATCAGCGTTCGGACGTTCCATGACCGGCACGGGGTGTGCAAGTGCGCCTGCTGATCGTCAGCATGGGCGACAAGGTCAGCGGTCTGATCGACGGCACGAGCAAGCAGAACGCGCGGATCTAAGGGCCCCATCTGTGCCTCCTGCCAATCCGAGCCTGACCGCGCGCATGCGCGACGCGGTCTGGTTACCCGACGACGCTCAATGACGTGCCGGGAGCGCTCTCAATCCTGCCATCACGGGGCTCCAGTGTCTTAATCCCTATAGGCCCGGAAGGGGCGGTTAGACTGCGGGCGCACCCGACTGGCGGGCCGAGAACTGGATGCGCTCGCCCCGCTGGAAGGATGCCAGGTACTCGGCGTCGGGATAACCGCAGCGAGCCACCCGCTCGAGAACTGCCGCGTGGTCATAGCCGACTCGCCGGTGCTCTACTTGATGCCCCTGTCGGTCGGCGTGAATGATCACGTAGCTGGCCCGCAGGTCGTCGGTGATGGGATTGCTGACGCTGCCCAGGTTGACCGCGCGCACCGGGCCGATCTGCCGGTCGGCGGGTCGGTGGGTGTGGCCAGCGCACACCACGTCGGCAGCCGCCCCTGCCAATACCGCCCGCAGTTCCGGGTCTGGACGATCGGGAGTAATGCCCGCTCCATCGTCGCGTCCCGGCGAGGCGTGAACACCCAGCACTCGGGTTCCGTCAGGCAATGTGGTGCGGCTCTCCAGTGGTAGCTCGGCCAGCCAGTCGAGCCAGCCGTGGGAGGCCAGCGCGCCCCGAGTCCACGCGAACGACCCTTCCACGGTGGCAAAGAGTCCAAGTAGCTCCGGCTTGGCCGCTACCTCCTCAGGGTAAGGAGGCGGGCGGTCGCCGCTGACGACGTAGCGGTCGGTGTTTCCCTGGGTCACGTGCAGGTTCGTAACGCTGGTCAAGAGCTCGAGGGTGGGTACCGGATCCGGCCCGATGGCGACCAGGTCGCCAAGCGCCCACCAAGCATCGACGCCCTGACTGCGACCGTCGGCCAGGACCGCCTCCAGGGCGATCCGGTTGCCGTGAACGTCGGAGATAAGGCCGAGTTTCATGGCCTGGACATTACTCAATATCGTACTAAAACTCTTATTTGACACGTGCGCCGACTCGGCTACGTGCAGTTGCTGGACGACCTTTACGGTCCGGGGCAGTCCGTCTTTCTGGCTCTGCCTGTAGGTCAATCTGACTTTCTCTGATTGCAGCCGTTGATGTCTTCGAGAACTTGGCAGACCGGTCGCTGACCGAGAGCCTCCGCAGGCTTCCCGCCGCGTGACCCTCAGACGAAGACGGCTATCCCGGCGCTGCTGGGCGACGGGCATAGCGGACTGCATGCGGGCGGTGCTCGCCGGTGATCTCGGCAACGGCAAGGTGCGTCAGGAACTCGCGGGGCCCGTCAGAGTCGGGCATCTCCAAGTAAGCCGCGCCGATGCCCTCGGGATCGTGCGCGTCAGAGCCAGATCCGAAAGGCGCACGGATGCGCGCCCCGGTATCCGAGCCCACTCCTCCGGTCTCCCTGACCTTCTCCGCTAGATCAGTAGCGTGGTCCGCGCTCTAGATGGCCAGCCGCCGGACGACACGGCGCAGGCCGCACTCAGCGCCTACGCAACGCAAATCAGACCCCTTTGGAAGGCAGCGAACGCCAAGGCCAGGAAGACCGCTGGGAAGGAGACTGCGGCTGCTTGATCTCCGCCGGCGTTAACGGCTCTTCACCGTATGAGGCTGGAGGGTGTTCGTCGTTACCGCGCTCTTCGTCCACCCATGCCAGCATGGTCGCCGCAGATGTGACGATGAGCCCAAGGCGTTCCGCTTGATCTAGCGGAAACGCCCATGTGATGACGTCTCGTCCGTCCTCAGCCCAAGCCCGAAGTTCAACCGCATCACTTGACTTGCGGTGGACTTCTACCTGAGTGCCGCGGTTCGTCTTCGCAGACCCGATGATTGCCTTGAGGCCCTCCGGCCAATCAGCCATGCTGGAGGGATACCCTCGCGGTCCGCAGGTCAACCGAGGCCCCAGAAGGCGCGGGGCCCTTGCCCAAAGTCGTTGGTGTTTCGATGGTGAATTCTAGGGCCAGAGGTTGGAGCTGTCCCGGCGCTGCCGGGCGACGGGCATAGCAGACAGCGTGCGGGCGGTGCTCGCCAGCGATCTCGGCCTGTGCCAGCGCCGCTAGGAACTCGCGCGGCCCGTCGAAGTCGGGCATCTCCAGGTAGGCCGCGCCGATGCCGTCGGGATCATGCGCGTCCGATCCGGCTCCGCCGGGCAGCCCGTAGCGGTCAGCGAGGTGAGCGGCGCGCCGGTTCAGGGCCGGATCCTCGATTTTGGCTCCGGTTTTTAAGCGGAGTCGCCCGTCGGGCACGGTCAGGAATCTGTCTGGCCGGACCCAGCCGAACCCCTTGGCCCGCGTAGGGTAGATCTACTCACTCAGCGAAGCCCGGCATCAAGGATGGCCGAGTCAAGCTAGGGATCTCATGAGAGCCATATCCGAGAAGATCGCCCAAGGCGCTTGGCGTCTCGTACCCGATCAAATGGAGCGCTGGCTGCGGACCAATGCTGGCAACCGCTTCCTGCGGTTCCTGCCTGCCAGCGCGACGGCCGTTATCACGAGCCAGGCGGTGCTGGCGATCCTTACTGGCCCGGTCAACCTGGGCGGCTTCACCTCCGGGGTTCTGGCATCGATGGCAGCGGCTGCTGTGAGCTACCTACTGAGCCGCTGGGCTTGGGAGCGGAAGGGCAGGCCGGATCTGCTCCGGGAAACCTTGCCGTTCTGGGTCATCTCCATCACAGTCTGGGTCATCCTGGGTTTGACCACCCACCTCGCGAAGACCTGGGCCATCTCGGAGGGCCTGCATCACCTCGACAAGCACCTGGTCGTCAACGGCGCTTACCTGATCATGAACTGCGTTACCTTCGTGATGCGGTTCTTGATCTTCCACCATGTGCTGTTCGCCAACAGGGCTGTGCGTAGCGGTGGATTCTAGGGCCAGAGCCTGAAGCTATCCCGGCCCTGCTGGGCGACGGGCATAACGGACTGCGTGCGGGCGGTGCTCGCCGGTCATCTCGGCAACGGCAAGCTTTGTCAGGAAGTCACGCGGTCCGTCAAAGTCGGGCATCTCCAGGTAGGCCGCGCCGATGCCGTCGGGATCATGCGCGTCGGAGCCCGCGCCGCCCGGCAGCCCGTACCGGGCGGCAAGCTCGGCGGCCCGCCGGTTCAGTGCCTGATCCTCGATCTTGGCATTGAAAACCTCGACGATGTCGGCGAGCCCGTCGGCACACAACTGCTCCGCCACCTGACCCAGGCTTGACCGGCCCGGATCGAATGGGTGCGGCAGGTAGATCAATCCGCCCTGAGCGCGGATCAGGCTTGTCACCTCCGTGAGCGGCAGCACGTACGGGATGCGCTCAGAGAGAAAGAGCCCGATAATGTCGCCCTCGCGAGTCCGGATCTCCTCCCCGATGATGACTCGCGCGCCGATGCCGCGTTCTGCCGCGGCGACCGCGGCCGCGATCACGTTGTGATCAGTGATGCAGACGACGTCCAGCCGTTCGCGCGCGACCCGCTCCGCCAGTTCGTCGATGGTGGTCACCGCGTCGCCCGACACCGATGTGTGCAGGTGACAGTCAACCCGCACGCGGGCGTTCCCGGTCATTAGGCCTGGGGGACAGCAACGCCGAGCTCGTCCAGTATCTCCTTGGAGTAAGCGACCCGGCCGGTCAGCGTTTTCGGGTCGCGGTGGCACAACATCAGCGCTGCCTCCGCCATCACCGACGTCGGTTCGGAGTTCGGATCGCCCTCCGAGGTCAGGTGGTGAAAGACGGTACCCGGCGTCGGCACCACCTTGGTGGGTGACAAGGCGTTCACGGCAATGTTGTCCCGGTACAGCTCGGCGGCCAGGCCAGTGGACAGCCGTTCGAGCGCGGCTTTGCACATGCCATAGACCGTGCCGCCCCGGTCGGCGAACTGGGTCGGCGGAATGCTCGGATGCAAGGCGGCCTTCGAGGAGATGTTCAGGATCCAGCCCGCGCCTCGCTCCCGCATGCCCGGCAGGACGAGGCGTGCCAGCTCGAACGGGGCCTCGACCTGGACAGCGAACATGAGCGCAAACTGCTTGGGGGCGAAGTCCTCAACCCGGATGAAGTACGTGACCGCTGCGTTATTCACCAGGATGTCAGGCTGGCCTAGCTGGCTGACAGTCTCGGCGACCAGGCGCTCGCGATCGTGCGGCCTGGCCAGGTTGGCCGGGATGGCGATGGCCGTGCCGCCAGCCGCCCTGATCTGCCCGGCCGTCTCGGCGATGGTGCCGTCGAATTGCGAGACCCCTGGTTCAGCAGTCCTGGCCGCGACGGCCACCGCAGCACCTTCGGCCGCGAAACGCCGGGCGATCTCGGCGCCGATGCCGCGACTCGCGCCGGTGACGATAGCGACCTTGCCATCCAGCAGACCCATACCTATCCTCCGCGGCTCGGGGTGGAGCGAAATACTAGAAGCATGTTCTACTAGGCCATTGGACCCAGCCGGACCGGCCGTGTCAACGCGGTTGGCCGGCCCGGCAGGCGCGGAGGTCGGGATGCCGCTCAATCACAATCTTGTTGGCGTGCCGGGGGAGCCGCAGCAGCGGTCCTGGACTTCGACCGATGCGCTGCTGTACGCGATCGGCGTCGGCGCCGGGCTCGGTGATCCGTTGCAGGAACTGCAGTTCACCACTGAGAACACCGGGGGCGTGCAGCAGCAGGTACTGCCCACCTTCGGCGTGCTGCTTGCGCAGGCCAGGGCGGCCGGTAATCTCGGCGACTTCGACCGGGCGATGCTGGTACACGCCGAGCAGTCCATCGAACTGCACAAGCCGTTGCCGGTCGAGGGCACGCTGCAGACCTCGGCGATGGTGACCGGTATCTACGACAAGGGCTCGGGCGCGCTGATCCAGACCGAGAATCACGCCGTGGACGCCGCTACTGGCGAGCCGGCGGTGACTACCCGCAGCGGTACCTTCATCCGCGGCGAAGGCGGCTTCGGCGGGGACCGGGGGACCAGCGCGGCGTGGCAACTGCCGGACCGGGCACCCGACTTCAAGGTGACCCAGCAGACCAGGCCGGAGCAGGCGCTGCTGTACCGGCTGTCCGGCGACCGGAATCCGCTGCATGCCGACCCGGCGTTCGCCGCCCGGGGCGGTTTCAGCCGGCCGATCCTGCACGGCCTGTGCACCTACGGGATCACCGGGCGCGTCCTGCTGCATGAGCTGTGCGGTTCTGACCCGGCGAGGTTCGCCTCGATGTCGGGGCGCTTCAGCAGCCCGGTACTGCCCGGCGAGTCGCTGGTGGTGTCGATCTGGACTGGCGAGGAGGGCACAGCTCAGTTCCAGACCGCCAAGCAGGACGGGACTGTCGTCATCGACCGCGGTGTCGTGCAGTACCGCTAGATCCGGGCGGCCATGCGGTAACTCGCTGGCTGGCGAGCCATTGCCTGGTTACCGTGGCGTACGTGTTCACCGCGCCTGCCGACCTGCCCGTCTTTTTAATCCGGAACGCCCTGGCCGACGGCTGGTCCTTCTCTGCCACGGCCCTGCATTACCAGCCGGTCGGATTCGGCAGTCATCACTGGCTGGCGACGGACGCGCGCGGCAGGCGGTTGTTCGTCACTGTCGACGATCAGGCCATGCGTCTGCACGGCGGCGCCGACACCTGCGAGGCGGCGTTCGGCCGGCTGCGGCGAGCTCTCGAAACCGCTTTGTCGCTGCACCGTGACGCTGGTATCGGCTTCGTGGTGGCACCGGTTGTCGCGGCGTCCGGGTCGGTTGTCATCCCGCTGACGGGCCAGTACTCACTTACGGTGCACCCGTACCTGGACGGCGCCGAATCCCGCCCCGACGGGACCTTTGAGTCGGGTGCTGACCGGCTAGCGGTCGTCGGTTTGCTAGCGAGGCTGCATGGGGCGCAAGCCTCGCCGCCTGACCCGGACCCGTTCGCCGTCCGGTTGGCCGGCGAGCTCGAGGCCGCGATCGAGCGCACGGGGGAGCGCTGGGACGGCGGTCCGTACGGGGAGCGAGCCCGCCAGTTGCTGGCGCGCCACGGGCTGGCCGTTACGGAGCTGCTGGCTGCCTACGATGGCCTGGCAAACCGGGTCGCTGCCCGGCCGGAACGGATGGTCATCACGCATGGTGAGCCGCACGGAGCGAATGTGCTGCGGACGGCGGACGGTTTCGTCTTCGTTGACTGGGAGAGCGTCCTCCTGGCGCCGCCGGAACGGGACTTGTGGGGCCTGGCCGAGGCTGATGAATCGATCCTGGCGGATTACTCGGCCATGACCGGCACGGTGATCGACCAAGACTCACTCCGGCTCTACCGCCTCGGGTGGGACCTCGCGGAGATCTCCGGCTACATCACATGGTTCAGCGGCGGCCACGGCGACACCGCCGACACCGCCGAAGCCTGGCGGAACCTCCAGGACGTCCTGCCGCCTGCCGCGCGCTGGCCGGACCTGCTTTCGGGCTGATATGGCCGCGCGGGACGATTACCGTGGTGTCGTGCGCTTGCCTGCTGAGGTCGCGGACGTCACTGGGCGGTTCCTTGAGCTGACCGACGCCAGCGCGCCGGGTCTGGTGGATGGCCTGTACCTGCGCGGCTCACTCGGGTTCGGCGAGTACTTCGAGGGCCAGAGCGACGTGGACTTCACCGCGGTGCTGTCCGCGCGGCCGGATGCTGACCAGGTTGCGGCCCTCGCCGCGGCGCATGAGGCCGTGTTGGCCGCGCATCCCAAGCCGCACTTCGACGGCTTCCACGTGGTGCGCGAAGATCTCGCCAGCGCACCGGATCAGTGTCCGGACGTCCCGGTCATGTTCGAGGGCGTCTTCACGCCCAGCACGCGGGACTATGACATGAACCTGGTGAGCTGGCATGAACTTGCCCGGCACGGCGTCACCGTTCGCGGTTCGGCGCTGAGCGAGCGGGATGTCTGGACCGACGATGCGGCGCTGCGCGCTTTCAGCCACGGCAACCTCGGCTCGTACTGGGCTGGTGTCGCCGATTCGCTGAGCACGCATCCTCCGGAGGAGGCTGAGCCGTGGCTGGTGGCGTGGAGCGTCCTGGGTGTCAGCCGGCTGCATCATCTGCTCGCCACCGGGACGCTGACGTCGAAGAGCGCGGCCGGCCGCTATGCGCTTTCGGCGTTCGGCCCGCAGTGGCACCGGATCATCCGAGAGGCGCTGCGGGCGCGCGAACGGCCCGGTGACGTATCGTCCTACGACGACGACCCGGCCGCGCGCGGGCGCGACACGACGGCGTTCACGGTGATGGCAGTCGAGTCCGGCCTGGCGCTCGGGCCGGTCGCCACAGCCGGATTCTGACGATCCGGACCAGCAGGCCTGGTACCGAATAGCGCCCGGATCTCAGGGGCGCTTGGTACGAGCCAGGCGGCTGACTGAAGATCCTGCGGTTGACTCATGCCGGGATGCCGAGGCATTGCCCCTCCGCGAGATGCCAGGCTGGTGACCATGCCTCCCGATCCGGCTGAACCGGCTGCCGCCATCCCGGACCCTGCCCTGCTCGTACTGGTCGGCGCGGCGGGCTGTGGCAAATCCACCTGGGCCGCGGAGCGGTACTTGCCGGCGGAGGTGGTCTCGTCAGACCGGCTGCGGGCAATGGTCGGCAGCGGCGAGCACGACCAAGAGGCCTCCGTGGACGCATTCGCTCTGCTCGATCAGATCGTCGCAGCTCGCGCGCGCCGGCACCTGACAACCGTCGTCGACACCCTCGGGCTGGACGCGGGCCGGCGCAGGACCTGGCGGGAGCTGGCCAGGCAGGCCGGGCTGCCCGCGGTTGCCGTGCTGTTCGACACCGACCCCGCTCTGTGCCGGCAGCGCAACCGGTCGCGTGCCCGGTCGGTACCTGCCGCGGTCCTGGACGCGCAACTGCGCCGGGTACCAGATGTCGCTGCCCAGCTCGCCTCCGAGGGCTGGGATGCCGTCGTCAGCCCGGCAGCCGCGGCCGAGCCGCTCCACTCGCCCGGCAGCCTCCTGGCAGCCAGCCAGCAGCGGGAGCGGCCGACCCGGCTGGAATTCATCCTCCAGATCTCCCGCTTCGACTGGGCGGACGATCCGGCTGGCTGGCTGAAGTCGGTAGCGCTTGCCGCTGCTGAAACAGGCTTCAGCGGTGTGGCCCTGATGGATCACCTGATTCAGATCCCGCAGGTCGGCCGGCCCTTTGAGCCCATCCCAGAGCCATGGCTGACCCTCGGCTTCCTGGCAGGCACGGGGGCCGATCTGCGGCTCGGGACGCTCGTCAGCCCGGTCACCTTCAGTGCCCCCGGCATCCTGGCAAAGACGGCAGCCACGCTCGACGCGCTCACTGGCGGACGCGCCTTCTGCGGCATCGGGGCCGGCTGGTGGGACAGGGAGCACGCCGGATTCGGACTGCCGTTCCCGCCGGCTGCTACCCGACTGGACATGCTGGAGACCGCCATCGAGACGATGCGCGCGCTCTGGCGGCCAGGCACGAAGCCATACGCGGGGGACCGCGTACAACTGCCGGAAACTACGTGCTATCCCCGCCCGGTGTCTCCGATCCCGATCATCGTGGGCGGCAGCGGAAACCGGACGCTCGCCGTCGCGGCGCGGCTTGCTGACGGCTGCAACCTGCCCTCCGACCTCCCTGTCCTGGACGCGAAGCTGAGCGTGCTGCGGCAGCACTGCCAGCAAGTCGGCCGCGACCCGGCCGAGGTCGCCGTCACCGTACTGGACGTTCCCGTCGTCGGTCGCGACAGGGAACATGCGGCCGCCGTCGTCGAGGCGCTGCGCGGCCGCACCAGCGCGGCGGTGTTCGCCCGCCGGCATCATGCTGGCGTCGCGGCTGATCACATCGGTCGTTACCGGCTGCTCGCCGAGCGCGGCGTCAGTACCGTCTTCGTCGCGCTGCCCGACCTGGCCGGGCCAGACGATCTGAGCAGGCTGGCGCCGGTGGTCAGTGCGTTCACCTGACCGGCGGACGGCCGTTCTCGAGGTAGACGATCGCATGCTTGCGCGGGGCGCCGTTCCGTTTGCGCACGGCCCTGATGCGGCGCCTGATGGGCTTGCGCAGCAGCGGCAGCGCGTCGGCCAGCGGCAGGAGCCGGTGTTCTTCGATCTCCTCCGCCTGCAGCACCACTGCAGTGAAGGCAGCGTCGTCCAGCGCGCCGCAATCGAACAAGAAGCGGATGCCGCCCTGATTATGCTGCGTCGGCAGCCGGAAGTCCGTGCACACCAGGCGGCCGCAGCCAACGTCGAGCCCGCATTCCTCGCGAACTTCGCGCTGGCATGCCTGCCAGGGCGTCTCTCCGTCGGCTTCCATGACGCCGCCAGGGATCGTCCACCCCGATTTATAGGTCGGCTTGAGTATCAGCAACCGCCCGGAGCGGTCGAAGATCAGCGCGCCGGCGGAGGCCGGCACCCGAGGCACCGCGTACGCGCCGCCCGCGCCTATCTCGCCAGTACTTCCGGGCATACCTCACCCTACGGAACGCCCGCTTGCGTGCCGCACTCCAGGAGCCGCGGCGGTAGATTTCACCGGTGGCGACATTTATTACCCGGCTGCCTCACGAGGGCAGCGGCATCCGGCTAGCCGTGAAAGATCTCATCGACCTCGCCGGTCTTCCTACCACCGCAGGCAGCGCTGCCCTGGAAAAGACGGCTGCGCCCGCCGATCACGACGCGCCCTGCATGGCCGGCGCCCGCGCAGCGGGCGCAGTGATCGTCGGCAAGGTCAACCTGTACGAGCTGGCGTTCGGCGCCTCCGGCGTGAACGAGTACTTCGGTACGCCGGTCAATCCGCTCGACCCGCAGCGGGTGCCGGGTGGTTCGTCGAGCGGATCGGCGGTCGCGGTGGCCGATGGCGACGCCGATATCGCCTACGGTTCGGACACTGGCGGCTCGATCCGGGTCCCGGCCGCATTCTGCGGTGTGACCGGTCTCAAAACGACACACGGCAGGGTCCCGCTCGGCGGAGTATGGCCGCTCGCGCCGAGCCTGGACACCATCGGCCCGATGGCCCGGGATGTCGCCGGTGTAGCGGCGGGGATGGCGCTGCTGGAGCCGGGCTTCGTCGTTGACGTACCGCCGGCTGGCCGCCTCGGCCGGATCCGGCCGGCCGGAATCGATGTCGACCCGGCCATCGACGCGGCTATAGACGCCGCACTGGCCCGCAGCGGCCTGACCGTGTCGGAGGCCAGTTTGCCTGGCTGGCTGGCCGCGCGTGAAACGTGCGGCGTGATCATCGATGCCGAGGCCGTGGACTCGAACCGGGAACTACTGACCGATCCCGTCAAGCGTGATCTGCTCGGCTCCGAAGTCCGGGCCCGGCTAGCGGGCGGCGCCGCCATCACGCCTGATCAACTCGCTGCTGCCCGCGCTGCGCAGCCAGCCTGGCGCGACGCGATGACGAAAGCGCTGAGCGAGGTTGACCTGCTGGTCCTGCCGACAGCGCCGTTCTATCCGCCGTTGCTAGCGGAGGCGCGCGGCGTCCATTTCACGGCCTTCACTAACCCGGTGAACCTGGCCGGCTTTCCTGCCGTCGCGCTCCCGGTGCCCAGCACTCAGCGGCTGCCGGCCAGCCTGCAGCTGATCGGCCCGCCGGGCAGTGAGGCGCTGTTGCTGGCAACCGCCGCCATAGTCGAGTCAACCGCCGGTTGGGCGTAGCGGCTTACGGCAGCTTCCAGTCGATCGGCTCCGCGCCCTGCTCCTGCAGCAACTGATCAGCCCTGCTGAACGGCCGTGAGCCGAAGAAGCCGCGGTCAGCGGACATCGGGCTCGGGTGCGCGGACTGGACCGAGGGAACGCCGCCGAGCAACGGCGTGAGGTTGCGCGCGTCGTTGCCCCACAAGATCGCAACCAGCGGACCGCCACGAGCGGCGAGCGATCTGATGGCCTGCTCGGTCACCTGCTCCCAGCCTTTCCCTCGATGCGAGCCGGGCTTGCCGGGCTGGACGGTGAGCACCCTGTTCAGCAACATGACGCCTCGCTCGCTCCACGGAGCGAGGTCGCCGGTTGACGGCCGCGGGTGGCCGAGATCCGCGGTGTACTCCCGGAAGATGTTGGCGAGGCTTCCCGGCAGCCTGCTCACCTGCGGTGCGACGGAGAAACTGAGGCCGACCGGGTGTCCTGGCGTCGGGTAGGGATCCTGGCCGACGATCAGCACGCGCACGCTCGCCAGCGGCGTGGAGAAGGCGCGCAAGATGTTCTCGCCAGCCGGCAGGTAGCTGCGGCCGGCCGCGATCTCGGCTCGCAGAAACTCCCCTAGCGCGGTAATTGCGGGCTCAACCGGCCGGAGAGCCTCAGCCCAGTCCGGAGCTACCAACTCGGTCAACGAGCGTGCCGCCATGTCAGCACACTGTATTGCAGGTTCGGGGCGACGATGCGCGCCTTTGACGGCCTATCTGGGACGGGCTGACCCGGTCAGGGGCCGGCCGGCGACCGGCGGCGCACGCCCGGAGCGCGGCTACCGAATTCGCCCGGTTGGCCGGTATGCGGTGAGTGTCCGTGCCACGATGCGGTGGTGCGCAGTCTGATGAGACACGCGGCAGCGACCAGCCAGGTAGCAAGATGTGCCTGGGTCGCGGCGATAGCGTCCTCGATTCTGGCGATGATCGGTGCTGCCGTCGGATTCTCGGCGGCTCCGGCGGCAACTGTCGCCCTGGCGTCCTTCGCGCGGCCATCCTCGGCGCCAGATCCGGTCGCGCTTGCGTCCTCCGTTGCAGACCCCGCGGCGATGACGACGCCAGTGATGACGACAGCGGTCCCCGGCGCGCCGAACTGCCCGATGTTCCCGGCCAGCAATGTGTGGAACACCAACATTTCCAAGCTGCCAGTCGACCCGTAGTGCCGCATGGCTGAGCAGCATGGATTCCTCGTCGACCTACCTGCACCCGGATTTCGGGCCGGATCCC
>DASXIA010000169.1:0-1632 GCA_036488155.1 Streptosporangiaceae bacterium
ATCCAGCTGTGGAACCACATCCGGGACAGCCAGGAGGAGTACGGAATGACCTCGGCAGTCAGGATCGGGTAGAGGTAGGCGAGGTTGAGCAGCACCGCCAGCAGGTAGGCGCCGACCCCGACCGCGCCCAGGGCGCGCCTGGGCGGCGCCGCCCTGGCCGGCCCGATGATCAGGCCGATGCACAACGTGATGGCGATGGCCAGGAATGGCAGGAAAGCGACCGCATAGTAGTAGAACTCGGTGCGGTTGTCGTGGAGGTAGAACCAGATCCACGGCAGCCAGCCGGCCGCGACGCCGAGCAGGACCGCTCCGGCTCGCCAGTCGCGTCGCGGCAGCCGGCCGAAGGCGAGATCACCGACGAGGTTGGTGAGCCACCACACCAGGCAGAACAGCAGCGCCAGCCCGCCGCCCCACCACAGCAGCGGAGTGCCGATAGCCAGCACCTCGGCGACCTGGCCCTTGGGCATCGCGCAGCCCTTGGTGCCGTTTTCGCACCAGTAGAAGGAGATCGGCCGGGAAAGCGCCAGCCAGCCGAGCGGGTTGGACTTGTAGGACTGGAATGAGTGCAGGCCGAGCCCGAACTGGAGCATCCAGTGGTTGTACTGGTACCAGGAGTCGATGGTGGACCAGATCGGCGTGTGATTACCCGCTGAGGCGGCCCAGTTGCGGTCATACCCGTCGCTGGTGGCGAACCAGCCGCTCCACGACGCGGTGTAAACCGCTGCCGGTATCGCCGCGAACCAGGCCGGCAGCCACTTGACATCGCTGCGCAGGCCGCCGGCGAGCCAGTCCGGATAGCCGGCCGCCCGCCGGGCACCCATATCCCAGGCGACCGCGAGCCCGGCAAAAGCGATCAGGAAGTAGATCCCGGTCCACTTGCTCGCGCATGCCGCGCCCAGGCAGGCCCCGGCGGCGATCCGCAGCCACCGGATGCCCAGCTTCGGCCCGGCGAGGTCTTGCGGCCCGCCCGCCGCGGCGGCGTCCTGGAGCCGGGCTATCGTCTTGTCCCGGTCGATCACCAGCAACCCGAACGCGGCGAGCACCCAGAACATCACGAAGATGTCGAGGATGGCGGTGCGGCTGAGGACCAGTTCCAGGCCGTCGAGCGCGACCAGCAGCCCGGCGACGCAGCCCAGCATCGTGGACCGGGTCATCCGCCGCGCGATCCGGGCGGTCATCAGGATCGACACCGTGCCGACCAGCGCAACCGTGAACCGCCAGCCGAACGGCGTCAGGCCGAACGCCCACTGACCCGCCGCCATCATGATCTTGCCAAGCGGCGGGTGAGCGACGATCTCCCCCTGAAACTGACCGTGCGCTTTCAGCAGAATGTCCGGGTTGCCACTGACGAGCAGGTGGTTGACGTAGCTAAAGTGCTGCAGCTCTACCCCATGGCGCAGGATCGAGTTCGAATCGGGCACATAGTACGTTTCGTCGAAGACGACGGCACCGGGCTTGCTCAGCCGGTAGAACCGCAGGAAACCACCGAAAATCATGATGAGGACCGGTCCGGCCCACCCCCAGAATGCGCTGCCCAGCACGAGCGCACTGCCACGGCGGCTCGCGCGAGCCATCAGCGACCCTTCACCGGCCTCTGAGGCGCGCATCGTCTGGTACGCGTTCATCGAGAGC
>DASXIA010000181.1:0-8237 GCA_036488155.1 Streptosporangiaceae bacterium
GCCGTTCGACCGGGGCGGCCACTCAGCGGCAGGCGGGTCGTTCGCCATTCTTCGCTTCGCCGACTCCGACCTGCCCGACATTGTCTATATCGAGCAGCTGACCGGTGCCCTTTACCTCGACCGGCCGGAAGAGATCGACCACTATCGCGAGGTCATGAACAGCCTGAGCGCCGAGGCGGAGACGCCAGCGGAGAGTGAGCGGCAGCTCAAGCAGCTCATCGACACTATCTAGTACGGTGCCGGGAATCCTCGCCTGGCAGGTACGTGCGACATGGCGGTAACTCGCGCGCAAATGTAACGATATTGGGTCGAGGGCAAAGACCAGGAGAGGGCGTTGTCAATGGCCAGCGATGGCACGGTTGCGTCGAGTGAAGCCGTTCTAGCGTCGGCCGAGGCGCCGACTTTTGATACGAGCGTTGCGCATGTTGCGCGGGTCTACAACTACTGGCTAGGCGGCAAGGACAACTTCGCAGCCGATCGCGCAGCCGCGGAGCAGGCGATGGCTGCCTTCCCTGACATCGTCTTGTCGGCCCGCGCGAACCGGGCCTTCCTGCGCCGGGCTGTCACCTACCTGGCCCGTGAGGCCGGCATCCGGCAGTTCCTTGACATCGGCACCGGGATACCGAGCGCGAACAACACGCACGAGGTCGCGCAATCGGTGGCTTCTGACAGCCGCATCGTGTACGTGGACAACGACCCGGTCGTGCTGGCACACGCCAGAGCGCTGCTGACCACTACGCGCGACGGCGCCACGGACTACATCGACGCCGATTTGCGTCAGGCAGAGCAGATCCTGGCTAAGGCCGCGCAGACACTGGACTTCAGCAAGCCAGTCGCCGTGATGCTCATGGCAATCCTGCAGCACCTCAGCGACGCCGACGACCCGTACCGGGTCGTCGGGACGCTGATGGCTGCGGTACCGCGCGGTAGTTACCTGGTTATTTCCCATCCGGCTAAGGACATCCATGCGGCCGAGATGGCAGCGATGGCGGCCCAGCTGAACAAGATGATGGCGGAGAAGGTCACCTTCCGCGCCGAGGCCGAAGTTGCCCCGTTCTTCGCTGGCTTGGAGCTAGTAGAGCCGGGCATGACCAACGTCCCCGACTGGCGGCCCGAGACCGACGAGGAAGCTGCCAGCCCGGCTGCCCTGTGGGGCGGAGTCGCCCGCAAGCCTTGATCAACTTAACGGCTGGCGTGCTGCCGCACGGGGTTTCCTTGATCGTTGTTGATCCGGGGCCCATAGCACCGCTCACGTCACAACGATGAAGGCAGCACGCCAGTGCGGGCCGGAAGCGAGCTCTCAGCTGGTTCCGAGCCCGCCGCGAAGGAACGAGCAGGCCTGGCTGATCGCTGCTCGCGTCGCCCGGGTGTCGCTGAGCGCGTTCAGCAGCATGAAGTCGTGGATGATGCCGTCGTAGCGCACCGTTGTCACCGGGACGCCTGCCGAGCGGAGCTTGGCGGCGTAGGCCTCGCCCTCGTCGCGGAGCACGTCAGCTTCGTCCACGCACAGGTAGGCCGACGGTAGCCCCCTCAGCTGCTCAGTGCTGGCTTGATTAGGCGAGGCGGTGATCTCGCTTCGCTGAGCAAGGTCGGGAGCGTAAGCGTCCCAGAACCACTCCATCTCGGTGCGGGAGAGGTAATAGCCGTTGGCGAACTGGTCGTAGGAGGCGGTGTTCATCGCCGCGTCGGTGACCGGGTAGTACATCGACTGCTGCACGAACGTGACATCGCCGCGCTCCTTAGCCATCAGCGCCAGCGCTGCCGCCATGTTGCCGCCTACCGACTCGCCGGCCACTGCCATCCTCGCCGCGTCCAGGCCCTTGGATGCCCCGTTGCGGGTGATCCACTGGGCAGTGGCGTAGCCCTGCTCGATCGCCGTGGGGTAGCGGGCCTCGGGCGAGTTCGGGTACTCCACGAATGCGATCGCGGCGCCAGATCCGACTGCTAGCTCGCGAACCAGCCGGTCATGCGTGGCGGCGTTGCCGAGGATCCAGCCTCCGCCGTGCATGTACACGATGACCGGCAGAATGCCGGTCGCGCCCTGCGGCTTGACGATGCGGACCCGGGCATCCCCCATCGGGGACGGTACCGTGATCCACTCTTCGTCCACCGCCGGCTTGCTGACCGGTGCGGCCTGTGCGTCCTCAAGGACCTTCCGGGCGTCGGCCGGCGTCATCTCCCACAAGAACGGCGGCTTCGAGAACGCGTCAGCTACCTTCTGCGCGGGCGGCTCGAGGACGATCGAGCTGGCAGCAGGCATGATCATCTCCTCACGCGGGGCCTGAAGTGCTGGTGATCCCTGCTATCTACCCTCAGCCCGCCCCGGCACGCTCCTGGTCGGGGGCCCTGGCGGCCACCTCACGCGGGAGGACGACGGCGGCCACCGCCGCCGACGCTATGCCGCCGGCCCCCGCCACGATGAAGGTGACCCTGGCGTTAGTGGCATCCAGCAGCAGGCCGCCGAAGACGTACGACAGGCCCGCAGCCGCGCCGACGGCGCCGTAGACATTGCCGAACACCCGGCCCAGCATCTCCGCCGGGACCACGCGCTGAATGAGAGTGTTATGCCCGACGTCCATCGCCGCGATCCCGAGCCCGCGGACGACCTGGAAGCCCAGCGCGGCCAGGATGGCAAAGGACAGCCCGGTCAGCAGATTCCCCAGGCTGCTGATCGCGTAGCCAGCCACGATCAGCAGCGGCATCGAAAGGCGAGGGGCCGCCCTGGCGATCACCAGGAACCCGGCGAGCATGCCAAGCCCGGCCCCGGCGTAGACCAGGCTGGCAGCCGAATTGCTGCCATGCAGGGTGTGCCTGGCCAGGAACACCAGGGCCACGTCGTCGACCCCGTTGAACAAGACGACCGCGCAGAACACCAGTGTGATGACCCGGACCGCCCTGTCCTGCCAGATGAAGCGGAGGCCGTCCCGTGCCTGCGCTAGCAGCGCGGCCGTCGGCGACCTCGTCGGCCTGGCCGCAGCGGCCCGGCGGCCGTACTGCGCGGGCAGCGCCGGAAGCGTCGCCAGCAGCGCCGCGGAGATCACGAACGTGCCGGCGTCAGCTAGCAGCAGGTCCCGCACCGACAGCAATGCCAGCAGCGCCGCGCCCGCCAGCGGCCCCGCGCTGTCCATCCCGTTCGTGCCGAACCCGATGGCGGCGTTGGCACGCTCCAGGCTGGCGTCGGGCACCAGGCTAGGCACCGCCGACCGGGCCGCCGGCTGGAACACCGCCGCCACGCAGGACTGAATTGCGACAAGGAAAAGTAGCAACGGCAGCGACGGAAGCGTCACGGCGATCACGGCGATAAGCCCGCCCTGGACGAGCTCACAGCTGATCAGCACGGTGCGCCGGTCCCACCGGTCGCTGGCGGCGCCGGCCACCGGACTGAGCAGGCTCGGCACGAAGTCACCCGCGATCATCAGCAGCGCGACGGCCAGGCCGGTGCCGAAATGGCTGGCCGTATAGAGAAGCAGGGCGATCAGGCCGACGCTGTCACCGAGGAAGGAGATCAGCCGCGCCGTCCATAGCGAGCGGAACGCCCGATTGCCGGCCAGCAGCGCCCGCATCGGCGCGCGCGCAACAGAGTCAGCCACAACCACGCTCCGAGATCGCTATTGCAGGGCAGACGCGACTTAGTATTAGTTCGAGCGTTCCCGCGTGACCTTATCTAACGTTATGCCCGACCTGTGACGGCATTAACGGATGCCAAGTCGGCTGACGTTAGCGCAAAACGGGCGAATCGTTCCACCCAATATCCCTGCTAGAGCCGCGAGTGCGTCCGCTCCGAGCCTAGAGCCGCAGCGTGAAGTGATCAGGGTCGCGCTCGGGGCGGTCCGGCGCCGGCGCGGCGGGGTGCCCGACGCCGACGGCGCCCATCGGCTCCCAGCAGGCTGGCAGCCCGAGCGCCCCGGCTGTGACGTCCCGGCAAAACAGCGTGCTGGAGATCCAGCAGGAGCCCAGGCCCTCGACCGCCAGTGCGACGAGCAGGTTCTCGATAGCGGCACCGATCGCCACCAGGAACATCGCGCGCTCGGAGGCATTGCGGCGCGCGTCAGCATAACTGTGCGCAGCGTCACTGACCAGGCACGGCACGATAATCAGCGGCGCCTTGCGCAGCGGCTCACCGCGCCGGACACGGCGGGCGATCTGCTCGGCGCTGAACCCGTCGGCGGCCAGGTCAGCCTTCCAGGCGGCGAGCATGTCGTCCAGCAACCGGGTCCGTGCCTGCTGCGACTCGAGCACGGCAAAACGCCAGGGCTCGCTGTGATGCGGGGCAGGCGCGGTCACCGCCGCCGCGATCGCCCGTCGCACCGCGGCGGGTGACACCGGCGCCGCAGTGAACTCGCGCACCGTCCGTCGCGCGGTCAGGACGTCCGCCGCGCCGAGCCGGAACATGTCGTCCTCGGCCGGCCTGATCAGTGCCGCTGCACCCGGCCCGGCAGCATCGGTGACCAGATCAGCCAGCCCGCGGACCACTGCGACGGGCACGCCGGAGGCCTTCTGCTTCACCAGGTCCGCGGCGGCGGCGATCTCGTCCGCGACCGCGGCGACCGTCACCTCCAGCACATTGCCGAAGGTGTCGTGCTGACCGCGGTGATCCCGCAGCGGCATGATGCCCGCGGCGCCGATCGCCGCGTCAGTCTGGCCCGCCCGCCAGGGACGGCCCATCGTGTCGGTAATGATCACGCCGACCCGCGCGCCCGCCCGCTCGGTGATGCTCTTGCGCAACGCCTCGGCCGACGCGTCCGGATCCACCGGCAGCAGCACGAGCGTGCCGGGCGCGGTGTTGGATTCGTCGACGCCGGCCGCGGCCATCACCAGGCCATGGCGGGTCTGGCTGATCGTGGTCGGGCCGCGCCGCGCGACCACGCGCACCGTCTCCGCCCTGATCGCGCTGTCCCTGTCGCCGGCAACCACCCGGTCCTCAGCCTTGCTGACGATCTTGGATGTGATCACCAGGATGTCGCCGTCAGCCAGGCCAGGCCCGGCGAGCGCGGCTTCGCAGATCAGCGTGCCCAGGTCTGCGCCAGCCTCGACCTCAGGGAGGCCGGGGACCGGCAGCACGCTGACCTCCGCCGGCCCCGGCGTGAAGTGCCGGCTGGTCACCTGCGGACCGCCAGCGCGAGATCGACGGCAGCCCTGGCTATCTCCGCCGATGCGGCCACGTTCGTCATGTACAGCGGCCGGCTCCTGACTTCGATGCCGGCCAGTTCCGGCGAATCGACAGCGTCCTTGTCCTGATCGTCCACCAGCCAGCCGTCGAGCAGATCCGGTCCGTAGTGCGCGGCGACCGCGGTGGCCGTTGTCGCCACGCCGATCGCCGCCAGGCATGCGTCGGCCATGCCGCGCACCGGAGCGCCCCCAATGATCGGCGAGACGCCGACCACGGTCTGTGACCGCACGGCATCGGCGATGCCTGGCACGGCGAGGATCGGGCCGATACTGACCACCGGGTTCGACGGCGGGAACAACACGAAGTCCGCTTCGGCGAGCGCGTCAAGGACGCCCGGAGCCGGGGTCGCCTGCGCGGCCCCGACGGATTCGATCTTCAGGGCGGGAACGCCCGCGTGCAACCGCACCCACCACTCCTGGAAATGCAGTTCTTGCTCAGACCCGTCCAGGCGGACGGTCACGTGAGTACGCACCGGGTCGTCCGACATCGGGAGCAGCGTGACGCCCGGCCGCCAGCGCTCGCACAGCCTCCTGGTCACCGCAGATAGCGGCAGACCCTCGGCCAGCAACTGACTGCGCAGGATGTGTGTCGCCATGTCAAGGTCGCCGAGGCTGAACCAGTCCGGCCCGGCGCCATACGCGGACAGCTCGCTGAGAACGGTGTGGCTCTCGCCGGCCCGCCCCCAGCCTTGCTCCTCGCTGATGCCTCCGCCGAGCGTGTACATGACGGTGTCGAGGTCGGGACACACCTGCAAGCCGAACGGCATGAAGTCGTCACCGGTATTGCCGATCACTGTGATGTCGGCATCCGGGGCCGCAGCGCGCAGGCCGCTGAGAAATCTGGCGGCGCCAACCCCGCCGGCCAGAACTGTGATGCGCATGCTGGCAGTCTCCCACCTCGCGGCGGGCAGCCTGGCGAGGCCTTGCGAAAACGGCGCGCGGACAGGCCGCATCGCCACGGGGGCGGGCGTTCCCCGGAAAATGTCGGACGGATTTTCACCTCATCCCAGGGCAACCGGGTTGCCTCTACCACGTATCTCCCTTGACGAGGTGCAAGACACGCGCGTGTAATTTCAAACATGTAATTCTCGTCCATGGAACGTGCGGGGCCGAGACCACGGGGATCGAAGGCAGGAGGTGCGCGGTGGGAGACGTCATCGTCTCGCTGGTGCACGACGGGCTAGGCATCGGCGAAGATGATGCCGGGGAGCAGAGCTGGCAGGATCGCGCGCTGTGCGCGCAGACCGATCCGGAGGCGTTCTTCCCGGAGAAGGGCGGCTCGACCAGGGAGGCCAAACGGGTCTGCCGTAGCTGCGAAGTCCGGGCGGAGTGCCTGGAGTACGCACTTGGCCACGACGAGCGCTTCGGGATCTGGGGCGGGCTGTCTGAGCGAGAACGCCGCCGGCTGAAGCGTGCGGCGGTCTAGGCAGTAGCGGCACTGTCTCGCAGCGATACCGCCTAGCGGGTCGGCCCGACTGCCCATCCGCTTGAGCCAGATTCGCGTATTGTTCCGGGTACCCCCACCAGGGCCAGTCGGCACGCCATGCCCAGCCGCCCGCTAGCGAACCCGGATACAAGCGAACTTCCTTGTCGCCTACTGACTCCTCTTCCCAGCACGTGGTAACCGCGGTGATCGTCGCGCACGATGGTGCCGCGTGGCTGCAGCATCTGCTTGATGCGCTGAACGAGCAGACCAGGCCAGTCCAGCGGGTAGTCGCGGTGGACACAGGCAGCCGCGACCGCAGCGGCGCCGTGCTGACGGCTCAACTGGGCCAGGGCGCTGTGTTCGGGATGGACCGGAGCACCGGATACGCAGTAGCCGTGCGGCGCGCGGTCCAGCACAAGGCCGCGAGCGCACCGGTGCCAGCCGGGACTGCCGGTACCGGGACGCACGGTACCGGCAGGCGGGGCGGGTCCGACCAGGTCGAGTGGCTCTGGCTGCTGCATGATGACTGTGAGCCGGCCGCCGACGCGCTGGAGCAGTTGCTGCGCGGGGCGGCGGAGGCACCGACTGCGGGCGTGCTGGGCCCGAAGCTGATGGACTGGACTGACCGTGACGTGGTCGTCGAGGCCGGGCTGGCACTCGACATGGCCGGGCGGCGGATTACCGGTATCGAACCGCGTGAAGTGGACCAGGGCCAGCACGACGGTGACCGGGACGCACTTGCCGTCTCCAGCGCTGGCATGCTGGTCCGGCGGGACGTCTGGGAACTTCTCGGCGGGTTCGATCCCGGCATGGCGTTGTTCGGCGAGGACGTCGACTTCTGCTGGCGCGTGCACGCGGCGGGCTTGCGCGTCCGGGTGATCACTGATGCCGTGGTATTCCACGCCCGCGCTGCGACCAAGGCGCGGCGGCCGATCTCGGTTGGGCGGCGGGCCCGGCTACTCGATCGCCGCAACGGGCTGGTCACGCTCCTGGGCAACCTGCCCGCCGGACCGATGCTCACGGCACTGATCGGGAACCTGACGCTGTCGCTAGTGCGGACCGTGTTCTATCTCGTCGCCAAGCGCCCGACCGCCGCGCTCGACGAGTCTGCTGCGGTGCTGGGAGTGGTGGGCCATCCGCTCCGGCTGGCAACGGCGCGGAGGTTGCGCGCCCGCGGCCGGCGTCCTGCCTACGGAGCGCTGCGCAGCGACCTGCTGCCGGGCCGGTCAATCCGGCGGGCGGGCGAGTTCGCGGCATCGGTGCTGTTCCGGTCCGCGCATGAGGATCTGGCCGGCGCTCATCACGCGAGCGACGATCCCGACGCTGACGAGTCGCTGCTGACTGACAGCGGGGTAATTCAGCGGCTGCTGACCAGGCCGGGAGTGTTGCTCGTACTCGGGCTGATTGCCGTCGCGATCGCGGCCGAGCGCTCGGTGATCACCAGCGGTACTCTCGGCGGCGGTGCACTCGTGCCGGCCTTCGAAGGCGCCTCCGGCCTGTGGGGGCAGTTCCTGCAGGCCTATCACCCGGTCGGGGTTGGCTCGGCCAGCGCTGGCCCGCCCTATGTCGGCCTGCTGGCCCTGCTTGCCACAGTGCTGCTGGGGAAGGCGTGGCTTGCTATAGACGTGCTGCTGCTCGGCTG
>DASXIA010000198.1:0-26849 GCA_036488155.1 Streptosporangiaceae bacterium
CAGCCGAGCAAGCTCAGATGCAGTCAGCGTTAGCCGGGAGGAGCGGGGCTTACCCGGCACTACCCGGTCTGTGGATGTGCCCGCTGGCCAGGCAGAGCAGTGTGGCGAAGGAAGGAGCAAACGACCCTCGGAGTGCAGGAGGCCTGTCATGGCGATGCTTCCCGTCCACGGCACCAGGCGGTCACTGGTGAGTGCCGACCCGACACGGGAAATCGAGGACATCTACGAGCGTATGGGACAGCTAGTAAATGCCGCGTTCGGCGATCTTGGTGCGGTGCGTGTCGACATGCCGTGGATGCCGGCCGCTGACCTGACCGAGACCGACGACTCCTACCTGGTCCACGTCGAACTGCCAGGGGTGCAGAAGGACCAGCTGAACGTGGAGGTCTTCGACCGGGAACTCCGGATTGACGGCGAGATCAGCGAGCAGTCGGATGGCCGGCGTCATCGCAGCTCGCGGCGGACGGGCCGGTTTGAGTCCCGGACCGTCTTCCCCGGCGATATCAAGGCGAGCGGCGTCAGTGCCGAGCTTGCCGACGGCGTGCTGACCGTCACCGTCCCGAAGTCGGAGGCAGCCAAGCCGAGCCGCGTCCAAGTCACTGCCAAGAAGCAGTCCGGCAGATGAGCCCAGCCGCCGCGGCGCGAGGACGGTCAGGAGGTCAGGAATGGCAAAGGCAGTCGGGATTGATCTCGGCACGACCAACTCGGTAATCGCGGCAACGGAGGACGGGAAGCCGACCGTCATCCCGAACGCGGAGGGATCACGAACGACTCCGTCAGTGGTGGCGTTCACCCCGCAGGGCGAGCGGCTCGTCGGCCAGCTAGCGAGGCGGCAGGCCATCCTGAACCCGAAGGGGACGATCTATTCGGCCAAGAGGTTCATCGGGCGGCGCTACAGCGAGATCCAGAGTGAGCTGACTGCCGTCTCTTATGACGTCGAGCCCGGCCCTGACGACATGGCCCGGTTCAAGATCGGCGACAAGCTCTACGCGCCTGAGGAGATCTCTGCCCTGGTGCTGCGGAAGCTGGCCGAGGATGCCGCGAAGTTCCTAGGGGAGAAGGTCAACGAGGCCGTCATCACGGTTCCTGCCTACTTCAACGACGCCCAGCGCCAGGCAACCAAGGACGCGGGCCGCATCGCCGGGCTCGAGGTGCTGCGCATCATCAACGAGCCCACGGCCGCCGCGCTGGCTTACGGCCTGGACAAGAAGGCCAACGAAACTGTCCTCGTCTTCGACCTCGGCGGCGGGACCTTCGACGTGAGCATCCTCGACATCGGTGAGGGGGTCGTCGAGGTGCGCGCCACTGCCGGCGACACGCACCTCGGCGGCGATGACTTCGACCGGCGGCTCGTCGACTACCTCGCCGACGAGTTCCAGCGCGAGAACGGCATCGACTTGCGAGCCGACCCGCAAGCGCTGCAGCGCCTTTTTGAGGCAGCCGAGAAGGCGAAGGTCGAGCTGTCCGCGGTGACCCAGACGACGGTCAGCCTGCCGTTCATCACCGCAGACGCGACCGGGCCGAAGCACCTGAACACCACGATCATGCGCTCGACGTTCGAGCAGATGACAGCCGATCTGGTGGAGCGCACCGTAGGCCCGGTCAAGCAGGCTCTCGGTGACGCCAAGCTCAGTGCCAGCGACATCGACGAAGTCATTCTCGTCGGCGGGGCCACGCGGATGCCAGCGGTGCAAGACCAGGTCCGCCGGCTTACCGGCGGCAAAGACCCGAACATGACCGTCAACCCGGACGAGGTGGTCGCACTCGGCGCGGCCGTCCAGGCCTCGGTGCTCAAGGGCGAGGTCAAGGATGTCTTGCTGCTCGATGTCACCCCGCTGTCGCTCGGCATCGAGACACTCGGCGGCGTGATGACGAAGGTCATCGAACGCAACACGACGATCCCCGCACGGCGCTCTGAAGTGTTCAGCACTGCGGAGGATAACCAGCCGGCGGTCGACGTTGTCGTCCTGCAAGGCGAGCGGGAACGTGCGGCCGATAACCGGGTTCTCGGCCGGTTCAGGCTTGAGAACATCCGGCCAGCCCCGCGGGGCACGCCGCATATCGAAGTCACCTTCGACATCGATGCCAACGGCATCCTGAACGTGTCGGCGCGGGATAAGGACACCGGGACTGAGCAGCGGATCAGCATCAGCGAGAGCTCGAACCTGGACCAGGCTGAGGTCGAGCGCATGGTCCGGGACGCCGAGCAGCACCGTGAGGAGGACCTGCGGCTGCGCGAGCTGACCGATGCGCGCAACGAACTGGACACGCTCACGCACCGGGTAGAGAGCCTGCTGGCTGACCGCGGTGATTCCCTGCCGGTGAATGAGAAAGCGCGGGCGGACAACATGGTCGCGGACGCACGGCAGGCGCTGAAGCAGGACACGCCGATCGAGCGGATCCGGATCCTGAACGCCGAGCTGGCGCAGCTGTTCCAGAGCCTCAGTGCCCAGCCCGCGCCGAATGTCGAAGATTCGCAGCCGCTGCCGAGCGACGAGGATGTCATCGACGCCGAGTTCAGCACCGATGAGTGAGCGTGGCAGAAATCCAGGGTCCGGCCAGGGGCCAGTGCGGGCCGGCCCGGGTGCGGCCGACGGCGGGCAGGGTTCTGGCGGCGCAAGCGATGCGATCCCTGCGCAGGCCGAGTCACCCCAGGCAGAGACTGGCGCGGCTAGCGAGCAGCGGATCGCCGAGCTTGAGGACCTGCGGTTGCGTGCGCTGGCCGATCTGGACAACATGCGCAAGAAGTGCGCCAGCCAGGTCAGCCGGGCTGAGGCGGAGACCCGGGCGAGGGTGGCGCTGCAGTGGCTACCGGTCGTCGACAACCTCGAGCGAGCGCTCGCGCATGCGCAGGCCGATCCTGGCTCTATCGTGGACGGGGTCCAGGCCGTCCGGAATCAGGCAGTCAGCG
Source organism: Streptosporangiaceae bacterium (assembly GCA_036488155.1). Lineage (GTDB taxonomy): Bacteria > Actinomycetota > Actinomycetes > Streptosporangiales > Streptosporangiaceae > JAJYUU01. Next base: position 2,912 of record DASXIA010000198.1, read on the forward strand.
TGCTCGCCCAGCTCGGATACCCGCGCCGGGATGACGATCTGGGGGCGGAGTTCGATCCGGCGCGGCACGAGGCCATCGCGTCGCGTGAGGACCCGGCAGCACCCGAAGGCTCTGTCGTCGAGGTCGTCGCGCCCGCCTACGGGGAGGGAGACCGCCAGCTCCGGGCCGCACAGGTAATCGTCGCCAGGTCGAGTTGATGGCGGCTGACCGGGACTTCTACCAGATCCTGGGCGTTCCGCGCGAGGCCAGCCAGGACGATATCCAGCGCGCCTACCGCAGGCTGGCTCGCACGAATCACCCCGACGTGAACAAAGACCCGGCGGCGGAGGAGCGATTCAAGGACATCTCAGAGGCCTACGACGTCCTGTCCGACCCGCAGACCCGGCGCCGCTACGACGCGTTCGGACCGGACTTCCGCCAGGTTCCGGAGGACGTGGACCCCGAGACCTGGCGCCGCGCGCAGGCCGGCGCCAGGGCTACGGCCGGAGCTGGCGGGCGAGCGGGTCGCGGCGGCTTCGGCTTCGGTGCCGGCGAGGAGGTTGACCTCGACGATCTTCTTGGCGGGCTGTTCGGTCGACGGGGCGGGCGCGCTGGACGCAGCTGGGGGCCGGTTCCCGGCGCTGACCAGACGGCCGAGATCGAGGTCTCGATCGAGGAGGCGTACCACGGCGCGCGCAAGACCGTCTCGCTGGCCGGCCCGGACGGCACGCGGAATCTGCAGGTGGCCATCCCGGCTGGCGTCACCGACGGGCAGCGGATCCGGCTGAGCGGCCAGGGCGGCCGCGGCGGCGACGGCGCCCGGCCCGGCGACCTGTACCTGGTGGTCCGGATCGCACCGCACCGGAGTTACCGGCTGGAGGGCCGGGACCTGCACGCCGACCTCCGGCTGGCGCCATGGGAAGCCGCACTCGGCACGTCAGTAGCCCTGCCGACACCGGGCGGCGAGGCCAAGGTGAAGGTTCCGCCCGGCACATCATCCGGTCGGCGGCTCCGGCTGCGCGGCCGGGGCCTGCCCAATCCGAGGGGCAAGCCTGGTGACTTGCTCGCCGAGGCCAAGATCGTGGTCCCGGCGAAACTCTCGGAGGCGGAGCGGGAGTTGTTCGAGCAGCTAGCAGCCGCTTCTGATTTCGACCCGAGGAGGAGCCGATGAGCTATGCGCTGATCAGGGCCGACGGGCTCGACCTCCGGGCGTTCGCCGCGGCCGCGGGGCTGCACCCGGAACTGGTCCGCAGGCTCGTCGCTCTCGGCGTCCTCGACGCGTCCTGCGACTGCTCCGGCGACTTGTGGTTCGCGCCGGGCCAGCTCGCCGTGGTGGCAAGGATCCAGCGCCTCCGCGCCGGCCTCGGCTTGAATTACGCGTCCATCGGACTCGTGCTTGACCTGCTCGACCGGATCACCGCGCTGGAAGCGGCGCTGCGTCGAGCCACGCGTTCAGGAGGGTGACCATGGACCCGAACAAGCTGACCCAGAAGTCCTCCGAAGCCCTGCACGACGCTCAGACCAAAGCGCTGCGGTTCGGGAATGCCGAGGCCGACGCTGAGCATCTGCTGCTGGCGCTGCTTGAGCAGCCCGAAGGCATCGTGCCGCGGCTGCTGAGCCAGACTGGCGCCGATCCTGACCGGCTGGCGAAGAACCTGGAGGCCGAACTCGAACGGCGGCCCCGGGTCAGCGGGCCCGGCGTCGCACCCGGCCAGATCGCCGTCACGCAGCGGCTGTCACGGTTGCTCGACGACGCTCAGCAAGAAGCCGACCGGCTCAGGGACGAGTACGTGTCGGTCGAGCACCTGGTGCTGGCCATGCTGGCAGAGGGCCCGGCCACGGGCGCTGGCAGGCTGCTGCACGACGAGGGCGTCACCAGATCCGCATTCCTGCACGCGCTGGAGAGGATCCGGGGCAACCAGCGAGTCACCTCGGCGATGCCCGAGGCAGCCTACGAGGCACTCGCTAAGTACGGTCAGGATCTGGTGACGGACGCCGCGGCCGGCCGTCTCGACCCGGTCATCGGCCGCGACGCCGAGATCCGGCGAGTGATCCAGATCCTTTCCCGCAAGACCAAGAACAACCCGGTGCTGATCGGCGATCCCGGTGTCGGGAAGACCGCGATCGTCGAAGGTCTAGCCCAGCGCATCACTCGCGGCGATGTGCCCGAGGGCCTGCGGGACAAGACGATATTCAGCCTGGACATGGGCTCTCTGGTAGCAGGCGCGAAGTACCGCGGGGAGTTCGAGGAACGGCTCAAAGCTGTCCTGAGCGAGGTGAAGGCGGCGCAGGGACGCATCCTGCTGTTCGTCGACGAGCTACACAACGTCGTCGGCGCGGGCGCGGCCGAGGGCGCCATGGATGCCGGGAACATGCTCAAGCCGATGCTGGCCAGGGGCGAGCTGCACATGATCGGCGCGACCACGCTCGATGAGTACCGCAAGCACATCGAGAAAGACGCCGCGCTGGAGCGGCGGTTCCAGCCGGTCCGGGTCGACGAGCCCTCGGAAGAGGACGCGGTGTCGATCCTGCGCGGGCTGCGGGAGCGGCTGGAAGTCTTTCACGGGGTGAAGATCGCCGATAGCGCGCTGGTCGGGGCGGTCACTATGAGCCACCGCTATATCTCCGACCGGTTCCTGCCGGACAAGGCAATCGACCTGGTAGATGAAGCATGCGCGGTCATCCGCACGGAGATCGATTCCATGCCGGCCGAACTCGACGAGCTCACGCGCAGGGTCATGCGGCTGGAGATCGAGGAGACTGCGCTCGCCAAAGAAGATGACCCGGCCAGCGTCGCCCGGCTGGCCGACCTCCGCAAGGAGCTCGCTGACCTGCGGGCAGAGGCTGACGCGCTGCGGGCGCAGTGGGAGGCCGAACGCCATGCGCTGCGCCGGGTGCAGGCGCTGCGCGAGGAGATGGAGCAGGTGCGGCAGGAGGCCGAGCAGGCCGAGCGCAACTATGACCTGAACAGGGCCGCCGAGCTGCGGCTGGGCAAGCTGCCCGAGCTGCAGCGCCGGCTCGCGGCAGAGGAGGAGAGCCTGGCTGCCAAGCATGGCGGTCAGCGGCTGCTGCGCGAAGTCGTAACCGAGGACGAGATCGCCATGATCGTCGCCCGCTGGACGGGCATTCCGGTGAGCCGGCTGCAGGAGAGCGAACGCGAGAAGCTGCTGCGGCTCGACCAGATCCTGCACGAGCGAGTGGTAGGCCAGGACGAGGCTGTCCAGCTCGTCACTGACGCGGTCATCCGGTCCCGCTCGGGGATCCACGATCCCCGTCGGCCGATCGGGTCGTTCATCTTCCTCGGACCCACCGGGGTAGGGAAGACCGAGCTCGCCAAGTCGCTCGCGGCTGCCCTGTTCGACACCGAGGACAGCATGGTCCGCGTCGACATGAGCGAGTACTCCGAGCGGCACACGGTCAGCCGCCTTATCGGCGCGCCGCCCGGATACGTCGGTTACGAGGAAGGCGGCCAGCTGACCGAAGCTGTCCGGCGGCGGCCGTATTCGGTGGTGCTGCTCGACGAGATCGAGAAGGCGCACCCGGACGTGTTCAACATCTTGCTGCAGGTGCTCGACGACGGCCGGCTGACCGACGGGCAGGGGCACACAGTCGACTTCCGCAATACCGTCATCATCATGACGTCCAACATCGGCTCGGAGTACCTGCTGGAAGGTGCGACGTCAGCCGGAGAGATCCAGCCGGAAGCGCGTGAGCGCGTGCTGGCGGAAATGCGAATCCGCTTCCGGCCCGAGTTCCTCAACCGCCTCGACGACATCGTGCTATTCAAGCCGCTGACCGAGGCGGAGATCGAGCAGATCGTGGAGCTGATGCTCGCCGACCTGCGTACGCGCCTCGCTGAGCGGCAGATGACGCTGGAGGTTACCGCGCAGGCCCGTCGTCACATCGCCACGCAGGGCTTCGACCCGGTTTACGGGGCGAGGCCGCTGCGCCGGTACATTGCCAGGGAAGTCGAGACACGGATCGCCCGCGCCCTGATCGCCGGGGCCGTCCAGGACCGCGCAGTGATCCGGATCGACTACGTCGAGCCGGAACTGGTCGTCAGCTATGCCGACAGCGCATTACAGCCCACGGCGGAGTCATGTCAGATGAAGTGATCAAATGCCCGCACTGCGGGCGACGTAACCGGGTCCCGGCGGTAGCGAACGGGACACCTCGTTGCGGCAATTGCCACCGCCCGCTGCCGTGGATTGTGGATGCCGGCGACGATACCTTCGCGACGGTCGCCGAGGCTGCGTCCGTTCCGGTGCTAGTAGACCTGTGGGCGCCGTGGTGCGGCCCGTGCCGCATGGTCAGTCCGGCGCTCGCCCAAGTCGCCACCGACCTGGCCGGCCAGATCAAGCTCGTCAAGGTCAACGTGGACAACTCGCCCCGGCTACAGCAGCAGTTCAACGTGCAGTCAATTCCGACGTTGTTGCTGCTGCGGCACGGACAAGTGGCCGCGCGCCAGGTCGGAGCGGCCCCGGCGGCCCAACTGCGGTCGTGGGTCGAGCAGGCGTTGCAGGCCGCCGGGCGATCCTGACGCTGGCGTGACTGAATGACGTGACTGGTGGCGGGGTTTCCGGGTCATTTACGACACGGCTCGGCGCCTTCCGGTTTCGAAATTGGGCTTTGAGCAGGACAGATACAGCACATCCGGGCTCAAAGGCAGGTGATAACTGTCACATTCGCCCGCGTAAACCAATTGCGGCATTGCTGATGACCTGCTGAAACCCGCCCATCTGATCGTCGGCGCGGTGCAGGCCCTGGTAACCCTTCGAATTTTCTGGTTGACGTGCAGAAACTCCGCAGAGCAATCTTGCTTCTGCTAACGAATGGAATTCGGGGGAGACTTCGGCAGTGACCAGCATGACGGCGAATGGGTTGAAGTGAGCGCGGTCAGCCACAGCTACTGGACGGTCACCTGCGACGGCCCGGGCTGCCTGGAGCAGGCAAGCACGGACGTCTGGGAACTTGGCACCCGCAGAGAGCTGCGCCGCGTCCTGCGGCGGGACGGCTGGGAAGTCAACGTCAAGGTGCCTGGTCAGCGGCAGCGCCAGGACTTCTGCCCGGAGCACTCGCCGCGCGACAGGTGGCGGCACAGGCGGCTGAGCGGGCGCGCCACGTTCCTGGCGCCGATCTGACCGTCTGTCCTTATGCGGGGCGGTAGCCCGCGCCGGTCAGCATCCGGCGCAGGTCCACGACCATCTGGTCGTCAACGTCCTTACCGGCGGGCGGCTCGAGGAACTCCAGCTCGGGCCCGATCTTGACTGAGACCTTGCCGTCATGACGCACGGTAACCGTACCGACGGCTTCCAGCAACGACATCACCGCCCGCCATTCGATGTTATGGCTGGTCGGATGCTCGAAGATCTGACGCAGGGTATCCCGATGCCGACTGTCAAGATGCGCTGGTTCAGGCGAGGTCACATGCCGACCTTATCTTGCGCCCGCTGCCCGATGTCAGGATGGATGCCACGGGTGCAGCCAGGCAAGCCGACGATCCGGGACATCGGGCTGCTGGAGGCGGCGCTGGCGCGGCCGCAGGCAACCGCGTTCGGCTCGGACGCTTACGCCGATCTGGACGCCAAGGCGGCGGCTCTGCTGCATTCGCTGGCCCGCAATCACGCCCTGGTCGACGGCAACAAGAGGCTGGCCCTGGCCGGCGTGATTGCCTTTTACGGTGTCAACGGCCGTCGCGTGACACTGACCAATGACGAGGCGCACGACCTGGTCATGGCCGTGGCAGCCGGAACGCTCGACACCGTCGAGGAAATCGGCGCCCGGCTGGCCACCGAGCCATGGTGACAAGGACGCCAATCAGCAACGGCGCCTGGGGCCGTCTGGCCGGGCGGTGTCCGTCGATGCCTACGTAGACAGACACTCTCGCTACTTCTGCCGTCTCCGGTCGCAACGGCGCGGAAGATCGTTCTCAAGCGCTGGAAAGGACGCTCCTCGCGGCGTCAGGTCTCGGTCGACGGCAACGCCCTCCGGCGGCCGCCGCCGAGGAATGAGTCCACGAACTCGGGGCTGCCGGCCAGCTCCGCTGGTGTTCCTTCCATCCGCAGCTCGCCGCCGCCGAGCACGTAGGTGCGGTCGGAAACAGCGAGGACGGCCTTGGCCCGCTGCTCCACGATCAGGACCGCGGCGCCGCGGTCGGCCAGCTGCCGGACGTGCTCTTCCAGCAACGCGCCGGCGATGGCCGGAGCCAGGTTTGCCGTGGGCTCGTCCAGCAGGAAAACACTGGGCTCGAGCATCAGCACCCGGCCCATGGCCAGCATCTTGCGCTCACCGCCGCTCAGCTTGCCCGCGGAGCGCCGGGCCATGGTCTTCAAGCGGGGGAACACGCTCAGCACATGCTCGACTCGATCCGCGATGGCCGCTCTGGCCAGCAGATAGCCACCCATCTCGAGGTTCTCCATGACGGTGAGCGGCGCGAAGACGTCGTCCACCTGCGGAACGTAGCCAACGCCTGCCCGTGCGACCTCCTCTGGTGGCATGTTCGTGATGACCCGGTCGCCGAGCAGGACCCGGCCTGCTGACACTCGCACGACTCCGACAAGGCTCTTGAGAAGCGTGCTCTTTCCAGAGCCGTTCGGACCGACGATCGAGGTGACCTGGCCGGGCTGCGCCTGGACAGAGATCGCCCGGATTACCGGATCAGCGCTGTAGCCCGCAGTCACGCCCTCGGCCTGGATCCGCGATCCGGCCACGGTACGGTCAGCCGACAAGGTATGCCTCCACGACCTCGGTCCGGTCCCGGAGCTGCGCCATGGTCCCCTGCGCCAGCACTGAGCCTTCCGCCATGACGATGACCGGGTCACAGAACTCATCCATGATGGCTAGTTCGTGCTCGACCATCAGGATCGTCATTCCGTCCCGGCATAGCCCGACGAGCAGATCGCCGATCCGTCGGGCAAGCTCGGGATGCACGCCGGCCATCGGCTCGTCGAGCAGCAGCACCCGCGGCTCGGTCATGAGCGCGCGCATGATCTCCACCAGCCTGCGCTGGCCGCCGCTAAGGTCACCGGCATAGGAATTGGCCAGCGCTTCCAGGCCGAACCTGCGCAGTATGCCGGCCGCCTTGGCTATCGCGGCCGCCTCGTCGTCCCGCCAGTACCGTCGTCCCGCAGCAGCGCCGAAGAAGCCAGCACCCCGGTTGCCGGGTGCGGCGGACAGCAGGTTCTCCAGCACCGTCAGCCGCTTGAACTCGCTGGCGAGCTGGAATGTCCTGACCAGGCCGAGCCGGGCGCGACGGAACGCCGGGATATTGGTGACGTCTTGCCCTTGATAGCGGATAGTTCCGGCGGAGACGCGGTCGGTCCCGGCCAGCAGCGCCAGCAGCGTCGACTTGCCCGCCCCGTTCGGCCCGATGAGGCCGGTCAGGGTGCCGCGGGTGACCGACAGGGATACGCCGGAGACCGCGTGCACCCCGCCGAACTCGCGGCTGACATCGGTGGCCTGCAAGACGATGTCGGCATGTGCCGCGGCTGCATCGGCAGGCGGCGGCGCGGTTTGTGCGGCCTGTGGTGCGGCTTGCACCTTCACCACAGCCGGATCCGGTACCCCAGCCCGATCCGGTTCGGCCGCGGCCTGCTGCGTATCTGCCCGTGGTTGTGGCGGGGCTGGCAGGGCGATCAGACGTCGTCGCTCGGGCAGGATTCCCGCTGGCCTGAACCAGAGGAACGCCGCGATCAGCAGGCCGATCGCCACCCACTGCAGCGACGGCAGCAAATTCGGCGGCAGCCTCGGGTTCGCATTCGTGATCAGCCGGGTCGATTCCTCGAACCCGACAGGCACGAGCACGGCGCCAAGCACGGCGCCGACGTGATTGCCCCGGCCCCCGATAATGACTGCGGCGAACAGCACGATCGTCTCCGCGTACGTCCAGGCCGGGGGCGACCAGACGCTGATGAACGTCACCAGGACGCCGCCGGACAGACCCGCGATTGCGCCGCCGACCACGAGCATCCCGGTCCTGAGCGACAGCAGGTTCGTGCCAAGTGAGTCGGCGACTTTGTCGTTGTCCCGCATCGCCCGGAGTGCCCGGCCGTAGGGCGACTCGGTGATGTGCCGGATGAACCAGAAAACGGCGGCCGCAAGCACGACGACACCGGCGGCGAACTCCCACTGGTAGCTGCTGGAGGTTACGGGCATCACCGCTGACTGCAATGGCGCTGGCACACTCGCCAGGCCGGCGTCGCCGTTGAACAGCGGGACGAAGTTCATCACGAGCAAGTTCAGCAGAACCGCGGTCACCAGCAGGCCGACCGCCGCGAAGTCACCGCGCAGCCGCCTGCCGACAAGGAAGGTAAAGGGCAGCGCGAGGACCGCACCTGCCACAGCGGCACCGACCCACGGGAGCGGGAACGGCAGATCGAAACCGCCGATGTAGCGCTGGAAACCGCCGTTGGCCGACTCGGGCGGCAGTGCCAGGATCGCTGCTACATAAGCCCCGGCCGCCTGGAAGATGATGTAGCCGAAGTTGGTCACGCCGCCGATGCCGAACTGCAGGCTCAGGCCCAGGCATGCGATGACGTCCACCGCGCCGTACACCACCAGCGTGATGAGGTAAGACATCGGGCTCCCTGCCTGCGCTCACGTCCGCGCGCCGAGCAGGCCGGATGGCCTTACGGCGAGCGTCGCGAGCAGCGCTACGAAGGCGATCACGTATTTGTAGTCGGGTTGGATGTAGGCCGCGCTCACCTCGGTGGCAAGGCCGATGAGCACGGCGCCAAGCATCGCGCCGTAAGCGTGCCCGGGGCCGCCCAGGAACACCGCGGCCAGGATGAGGACGACGAACAGGTCGGTGCTTGTCGGCCCGAAGCTGCCGACGTCGATCGCGAACACCGTGCCGGCCAGACCGCAGAGGGCGCCGGTCAGCGCCCAGGTGAAAGTTATGACGCGGCCCGTCCTGATGCCGCAGTTGCGGGCGAGCGAGCGATTCGCCGCAGTAGCCCGCATAGCCTTCCCGAGTTTGGTGTACCGCAACAGCGCATGCGCGCCGGCCATCACCACGAGGCTGATCGCGACAATCGTCAGCTGGACCGTTGTCAGGATCAGGCCGCCGGCCTCCAGCGTGCCTCCCTGGCTCATCGTGTAGGACACGTTGATTCCGCCCACGATGGCCTCGACGCCGAACTCGATGATGAGGGCCATCCCGAGGGAGACGATCACGATGGTGATCGGCGAGGTACCGCGCCGCTGGAACGGCGCGTAGACGCCAAGATTCAGCGCTACCGACAGCACCGAGCACGCGATCATGGCAACCACCAGGGCGAGCCAGATCGACACGCCGAGCTGATTGACCCAGTAAGCGACGAACGCGCCAGCCGTCATGACCGCCGCGAACGCCAGGTTGAGCACGTCGGTCACCGCGAACTGCAGGGTGAAGCCCACCGCGGCGATCGCCAGGACGGCTGAGGTAATCAGCCCGAAGCCAACCGACGCCATGAAGATGCTCATGAAGCGGCCACTCCGGCCTGCCGCCCGAGGTAGCCGGGTGCGTACCTCGAGCGGCCGGGACGAGCGAGCGTGCAGCCGGCCATCAGGAAACCGAGCGGAGCTGGGCGGCAGTTATGTTGCCCGACACCTTGACAGTTCCGGACGCGCTGTATGTGTCGATCTGGAAGATGCCCGGCGAGTCGTGGAAGGAGTCAAAGCTCGTCGGGCCGCCAGGGCCGATGTAGCGAATCTTCTTGCCCGCCTTGAGCTCCCTGACGCCCTGGGCGAACGAGTTCACGACGACAGCGCCGGGCACGCCGTCGCCGATCGTCTCAAGGTACGGCTGCCACTTCGCGGTCTGCGTGCTCTTGGCGGCGATCATCGCCAGGGCGGCCAGGTTCATCCCGTCGTAGAGGTGAACGGCGCCTGGCGCAGTGAAGTAGGTGCTGAAGTCACCAGTCTGCGCGCCGGAGACCTTTCCCTTGACGCCGAGCAGCGCCTGAGTGAAGGCCTGGTAGGCGGGCCCACTGGTCGCCGTAACCAGGTTGTCGGCATGGAAGTTGGACGCGAAGTCGGCGCTGCCGACCGCACGGGTGCAGGCCTGGAAGAAGGCCGGCGAGATGGCGGCGGAAGTCCCGATGATCGGGATCATCTTGCCGCCGTTTAGCTGCTTGATCTCAGCCAACAAGGTGGGATCGGCCGACCCGAGCGCCTCAGTCATGATTGCGTCAGGATGGGCCTGCACGATCTTCTCGGCCTCGGTGCGGAACGTCGTGGCATTGAGGTCCAGGGTCTCGTTGGCGACGACAGTCATGCCTGCCTTGGCGATCGCCGCCTGGGCGGGCTGGACGAACGTCTGGGAGCCGATGTCGTTACCGAAGGCGAGCGCGATGCGCTTGTACCCGAGGTTCTTGGCGATCACTGTCATGGCGTAGGACTCAGCCAGGTCGGGCGGCACAAGCCGGTAGAAGTAGGCATAGTGGATGTGATCAAACTCGGACTGACCGGTCATGCAGAACATCACGGTCTTGTGGCTGTTGATGACCGGCACGACCGCCGCGGCCTCATCGGACGTGCACCCGATGACGAGCACAAGGTTCTTCGTCCTGCTGAGCAGGCTGCCGGCTGCCGGGTATGCGTCGGCTGGATCACCCCTGGTATCGGCTGAGGTGCAGCTGATGGTGTGACCGAGGACGCCGCCGGCCTTGTTGATCGCGTTCGCGGTGCCTTCGCAGGAAACTAGATAAGTAGGCCCGAGCGCGGCATCAGGACCGCTGAACGGAGCGACGTCAGCGAAAACGAGCGTTCCGCCGCTCCCGGGCGCGGACGAGCTGCCGCATGCCGCTAAGCCGCCAGCGAAGGCCACCGCGGCGGCCGCGGCAAGCAGGCGGCTAGTGCGGCGGTAAGCCGTCTTGCGATTCCCCGCTCTTGGTGTGTATCCCGCGGCGCCGGCCACGGGCTCGGTGGCCCTGAACATTCTTCGTCGCCTCCACGGCAGGGGTTTGTCGATAGCTGAGTCCAGTGCGGAATCCGGTTTGCCCCCGCCCTGGTCTGGTGTCGCCCCGTGTCTCGCGCGTCAAATGCCGACAGATACAGATCCGGGCGGGCGCCATTTCCAGTCGCTCAGATCGGCTTCCTCGGCCACCACCCGGTTGCGGATCACGCCAACTCCCTCGACCGCAACCTCGATCACATCCCCTGGCAGCAGCCAAACTGGCGGCTGGCGGGCGAAGCCGACGCCGCCTGGGGTCCCGGTAGCGATGACGTCGCCGGGCCGAAGGCGGGTGAAGGACGAGAAGAACTCGACTGCGCTCGGAATGTCGACGATCATCTGAGAGGTACGTGCAGACTGCATGACCTCGCCGTTCAGGGTTGTGGTCAGAGCGGCGTCGGAGACGTCAGCCTCGTCCGTTGTGACGAGCTCCGGGCCGATCGGCATGGTGCCCTCGAAGTTCTTGCCGCCGGTCCATTGCGTGGCAGCCCGCTGCCAGTCACGAGCCGAGGCGTCATTGAGCACCACGTATCCCGCGATAGCGTCCAGTGCTTTGCCGGCCGGGATGTACCTGCCGCCGGTCCCGATCACCAGCCCTAGCTCGCCTTCGAAGTCGAACCGGCTCGTCAGGGCCGGCTTGACTAGGTCGGCGTACGGGCCGATCGCGCTGCCCTCGCCGCGCACGAAGGCCTCCGGCCAGGTCGGGATCGCCCGGCCGCCTTCGATGGCGTGCTCGCGATAGTTCACGCCGAGGCACAGAATCCGCCTCGGCTCCGGCACTGCCGGCCCGAAGTCTGTCTCGCTGAACTCAGCGCCGTCGCCGTCCGCCAGTGCGCGGGCGGCATCCAGGGCTCCGGCTTCCAGCAGCCCGCGGACCGTCGCCAGCGCCGGATCTCCGGTGCCGTCGGCTACGTCGAGGTATCCCGTGCGGCCCTTGACATGCAACCGCAGTCCGCGCGGCGTGGCCATTGTCGCGAGCCTCATCAGGCTACCTCCGGAATCCATTGGCCGGAATGAATGCGATATTGGTTAGACCTAACCGATTGGTTGAGCATAGGTCGGCGACTAGGCTGGGTCAAGGGGCCGCTGTATAACGAAGTCGCATGATATTTGCGGCGCGGCGCTCCAAGATTGGTAGGATTGGTTATCTCAAGTCATGCGGGGCGCGGAGTGGGGATGGACGCAACAACAGCGGTCAGTGTCGAGGGAGACGGGCGGCTTGGCATCACCTCGCACGCCGAGCGCGGGCGGCGACTAGCCGAGCTGATACTGCGGACATCACGAGATGCGGGTCTGGCGGCAGGCGGCAGGCTTCCGACTGAGCGGCAGCTCAGCATCGATCTCGGCGTCACCCGCTCGGCTGTGCGGCATGCCATGGCGATACTCGAGGCGCAAGGCCAGATCTCCCGTGAGGTAGGCCGCGGTACGTTCCTGCGGGACGCGGCGGCCGCGGCCGCGCCCGGCGCGGCCTCACCGGGCGCTCGCCCGGCCGGTGCTCGCTCAAACCAAGAGTTCCCATTGCCCTGGACGCTTGCGCAGGCCAGCGCCGATTTCGCCCCAGCTGATGTAATGACGATCCGACGACTGCTTGAGCCGCCCGCCATGTCGCTGGTCGTGTCCTGGGCGACAGCTGCCGACCTGGAGGAGATGCAACGGTGCCTGGCTGGCGGTGATCAGGCCGCGACCTTCGAGGAGTTCGAGAGCTGGGACCTGGCGTTGCACCGATGCATAATGGCGGCAAGTCACAGCCCGCTGCTTGTCGCGCTGTATCAGGGAATCGAGCAGGCACGTCACGGGCACGTCTGGGGAGACCTCAAGCGCCGCAGCGCCTCGCAGGAGCGGCGCGCGGAGTACCAGCAGGATCACCGGGCGATCGTGGACGCTCTGCGCGCCCGAGATTCGGGCCGGGCAGTGGAAGCGATGCGGCTGCATCTGGCCAGGGTGCAGGGACACCTGAACGTAACCGATCCGGCCGCGGGGGTTAGCTGGGGATGAGCACTGCGAACTCGAACACTGGCAACCCAGCCGCGAGCGACCCGGCCGTCGGAAACACCGCCACCGGCACCAACGTCACTGACAGCAAGACCACTGGCACCCAGGCTGGCCCCGGCGCAGTCGGCGAGACGCTCACCACGCTTCTCGATGGCGGGGATGCTGCCAACCCGGCACTGGTCGTTCCCGACGCGGGTCTGGTTCTGACCTACGCACAGACCGCCGCGAGAACAGAGACGCTCGCGCGGCGGCTGGCTGGCTTGGGCGTCCGGCGTGGTGATCGCGTCGCCTTTGCCCTGCCTAATGGTCCGGACCTGGTACTGCTCCTGCTTGCCATTACCGCGCTCGGAGCCGCCGCGGCGCCGCTTAACCCCGCGTACACCGAAGCCGAGTTCGGGTTCTTTCTGACCGACATCGCGCCCAGGCTGATGCTGGTGCCCGAGAGCGGGGTTGCGGCCGCGAGCGCAGCGGCCACTGCGACTGCGACGACGCTGATCGCCGTCGCCGAAAGCGCTGACGGTCCGCCGGACCTGCTCGCCGACGGCCAGCCGGGCCGGCTTGAGCGCTCGTTCGAGGGAGCCAGCCCTGACGACCTAGCCCTCGTGCTGCATACCAGCGGCACCACCAGCCGGCCGAAGCAGGTCCCGCTGCGCCAGCGCAACCTGATGGCGTCCGCCCGGACGATCGGCACGCATTACCGGCTAGGGCCGGCCGACGTCTCGTTCTGCGTGATGCCGCTGTTCCACATTCACGGTCTGGTGGCATCGACCTTCGCGGCGCTCGGCGCGGGTGGTGCGGTCATCACGCCGCGGCGGTTCACTCCCAGCCGGTTCTGGCCGCAGGCTCGCGAGCACGGCGCCACCTGGCTCTCGGCGGGCCCGACCCTGCACCAGATGATTCTCGACAAGGCAGACGATGGCGGCGCGCCGGAGACGCTGCGGTTCGTGCGATCGTGCAGTTCGGCGCTCCCGGCCGCGCTCGCAACACGGGCCGAGCGCGAGTTCCGGGCGCCGATGCTGGAGGCCTACGGCATGACGGAGGCCAGTCATCAGATGAGCTCGAACCCGCTGCCCCCGGCGGCCAGGCTGCCAGGGTCGGTGGGAGTCGCGACCGGTACTGAGATTGCCATTGCCGACCGCTCGGGAACGCTGCTGCCCGAGGGGAGTCCCGGCGAGGTCGTGATCCGCGGTCCGGGAGTCATGTCCGGTTACGTGAACAATCCCGCTGCCACGGCCGAGGCGTTTTTCGGCGACTGGTTCCGCACCGGCGACCAGGGAGTGCTGCGGGATGGTTATCTGTTCCTCTCCGGACGGCTCAAGGAGATGATCATCCGGGGCGGCGAGAATATCGCCCCAGCGGAGATCGAGCAGGTCCTCATGACGCATCCGGCGGTGCGCGACGCTGTCTGCTTCGGCGTGCCGGACGACAAGTACGGTGAGCTTGTCGGCGCAGCAGTCACGCTGGTAGCGGACGCGGAGGTCAGGGATCTGATCGAACACTGCCGGAAGGATCTGGCTGCGTTCAAGGTGCCAGCCCGAATCGACGTGCTGCCTGACATTCCGCGTACGCCCACCGGGAAGGTGCAGCGGCGGCGGGTCGCTGAATTCGTCGCGCAACGCCGGGCTGGCGCATGAAGTTCGCGGTGCTTGGTGCCGGCGCAATCGGCGCTTACGTCGGAGCCGCCCTGTCTCGTGGCGGCACTGACGTGACGCTGATCGCCAGGGGAGCGCACCTGCAAGCGATGGCCGACCATGGCGTCCGTGTTGCGTCGCCGCGCGGTGATTTCACTGCTCGTCCTGAGGTGAGCGGTGACATCGAAGCCGTCCGGGACGCGGACGTGGTTTTCGTGGCGCTCAAGGCCTACAGCCTGACTGAGATCGCGCCGCGCCTCGGAGCCGTGCTGGCTCCCGGTGCAGCGGTTATCTGGGCACAGAACGGCCTTCCCTGGTGGTATTTCCAGTCGCTGCCGGCTCCCGCAGGGCTGACCGGGTTGGAGGCCGTGGATCCCGGCGGCGTCATCGCGGCGTCGATCCCGGCGCAGCACAACGTTGGTTGTGTCGTGTTCTGCTCGACGGAGATCGTCGAGCCGGGAGTCATCCGGCATGTCGAGGGCACGCGCTTCACCATCGGCGAGCCAGACGGATCGGACTCGGAGCGGTGCAAGCTGATCTCGGCTGCGTTCGCGGCCGGCGGCCTTCGCGCGCCGGTCGAGGCCAGGCTGCGCGACCAGATCTGGCTGAAGCTGGTGGGCAACGCGGCCTTCAACCCGATTACGGCGCTGACTGGGGCAACGCTCGGCGAGCTAGGCGAGCTGCCCGAGATGCGGGAGTTGCTGCGCGCGGTGTTCGCTGAATGCGCCGCGGTAGCCGGCCGGCTCGGGATCACCTTCCCGGTTTCCCTGGACCGGCGGCTCGAAGCCGGGCTGGCGGTCGGCGATCACAAGACGTCGATGCTGCAGGATCTCGAGGCAGGCAAGCAGCTGGAGCTGGAATGCATGACCGGAGCGGTCATCGAGCTAGCCGGGCACCTGAACGTCGATGTGCCGCACACTCGGGCCGTCTACGCGTGCGCAAAGCTGCTCGGCCAGCTCCGGGTCCGCCGCAGCAGTCACGGGTAGACGACCGGGCGGGCTAACTCCCCGTTCCCCCTATGGTGTGGTTTGCCTGGGTTTGATTTTGGCGTGACTGGCGCTGTTCGAGTGCGGCCAGCCGAAGCTCGAGCTGGTCGATCCGGTGCCGGAGGATTTCCAGCTGGGCCTCGTCGGCCAGGCGTCGCTCCGCTGTCCGGCGAAGCCGGGGCGATGCCTCCGCCCGAGCCGCGACGACGGCGAGCGGCACGAGTCGCTGCGGCCCGTGCGGCCCGTCGACCAGCCGGGACGGGATCTGGCCGGTCCGGTACCAGTTGCGCAACGCGGCGCGCGAAGCGCCAGTGTCCGCCGCCGCCCGCTCCAGGGTGACCCAGTCCGAGCCGGCGAGCTGGGCAGCGAGGTCGAGCTCAAGCTCCCACTCGTCGAGCCGGTCGTCCCAGTCCACGGTGCCTGATTCTAGCTGCCCGCACTGCGGTGGGCGATGGCCAGCCCTATTAATAGCATGGTATTGACGGGGTCTTGTGGCTGGGACAGCATGGTTGCATGTTCGAGCGATTCACTAACCGCGCTAGGCATGTCGTCGTGCTCGCACAGGAAGAAGCCCGGCGGCTGCAGCACAACTACATCGGCACCGAGCATGTGCTGCTCGGCCTGCTCGGCGAACCCGGCGGCGTCGCGTTCCAGGCCCTGGAGCGCTGCGGAGTCACGCTTCAGGGCGCCCGCGACGAGGTCGAAGCCATCATCGGTACTGGCAAACGGTCGGTGAGCGGGCATATCCCGTTCACCCCGCGGGCGAAGAAGACGCTTGAGCTCGCGCTCCGTGAGGCATTGCAACTGCACCACGGATACATCGGAACCGAGCACATCCTGCTCGGCCTGCTCCGGGAAGGGAATGGCGTCGCCGCGCAGATCCTGCGGCAGCACTCAGCCGACCTGTTGGCGATTCGGATGGCGGTGCTCGACCTGGTGCCCGCGATGCCGGCCGAGACCAGTGCTGGGAGGGGCCCCCGCTGGCTGCGGCGGCGCTCGGCAGCCGATCTTGGCGAGGCCCTGCAGCCGGCTGAGTCCGCCGTGGCCGCCGAGCCGGGCGAGGCGGCCGAGCAGACCGGAATGCGCACCACGCCGGCCGCCGACACCAGCCTGACTGAGGCCGCGCGCCTTGCCGGATCACAGCCGGTCGGCTCGCACCATCTGCTGCTCGCAGCGCTCGGCGATCCCGATACGGCGGCCGCACGGGCGCTGGCCGCACTCGGCGTTGACCTCGACCAGGCGCGTGAGGCGCTCAGAACCGCGGACGTTACCGGGACTAGCGACGAGCAGCCGGAAGAGGCGGGCCGGCGTCAGATGGTGGTCAGAGTGACGGAGGAGCAGGTCACTATTGAGGCGAGAGACCCGCTGATCATCCGCACGGGCCGGGCCGCGGTCGATGCGCTCGGCGGTACGGCCGACCCGCCCGGCACCATCCGGGGGGACCTGGCGGCCAGCGCCACCTTGACTGCTGTCTGGCAGGCGCTTCATGACAGCCTCGAGGCCATCCAGCGACGCGCGACGCTGGCGGCTGAAACTGCCGGCTCGCCAGGCGCCGCAAGTGAGGCGGACCAGACGGGAAGCCCGGAGCCGGGAAGCCCGGGGCCCGGAGACGAGGCAGCCTGACGAACGGCCTCAGTCAGACACTGCCAGTTCGTCGAGTGGGCTCGTCGGCATTCCGGTGGCTTCCAGCAGGGCGCGAAGCTCTTCTCGCTCGGCACTGCTGACTTTGGCTCCGCTCCTGGCGAGGGTTGCGGCGAGTTCAATCGCGAGCTCCCCGTGCTCGCCGCCGCGTTCCATCGCCTTGAGTCCTGCGAGCTTGCTGGCAGGTAGCCGGGCCGCGAACCGGTCGGGAAGCGCGCTTGCCCGGCGCGCGATTTCATGTTCGTCCATCAGTTGTCCTTTACCGGGTTCTTGCATACACCAGGAGAATCTTCGTCGGGCCAGGCAGTCCAGATGCGCCCGTCGGATTCGACGACGGCGAAGATCTTGACGCCATCCTGCTCGCCGCTGACCTGCCAGCGCCCGTTCCAGTCCTGGCGCTCAGGTTCCTGATCAGGATGGCGGGCGATCGCGAGGATTGCGTCGACGATCCGGTCGTCGCCCCACTCGGCCGGGAACTCTGTTTTGTCCGCCCGGCCCGTGCCGTAGCGGTGACCGCCGCCTGTCTGGTCACCGTCGAGGATGTGGATGCGCCTGTCGCCAGTCAGGTGGATTTCGTCAGGGGCGGCGTAGTCCGCGGATGCAGGTATTTCGCTAGGTGAATCGCGCTGGCGGCGCTCCGGTGACGAGGCAGGCTCACGCGCTGCGCGATGGTCGCTGGCGTAGCCGGCTGACGACGGATGCGATGGGGGGAGGTCGCCAAGCCGGGCTGAGAGGTCGCGAGCAGGCTCGCGGCCGCGCATGTCTGGCGGTAACTGAGGGTTGTCGGCGTCTTTGATGTCGGCCATTCCGCGTGCCACTGGCGATCACCTGGGCCGGGTAGACCATCTGGCTGGAGAATTTCTGCTCACGCTGCACATCCTGGCCCGCCGGATCTGGCTGGGCGGGCAGGATCTGCGGGCCGGCTCGCCGGCGTGACACCTAGGTAATTCTGCGGTTATGCATGATCAGGGCGTCTTCTGTTGTCGGAGGGCTGTCTTGTTCCGGCGGACCGCGAGCGCCTGACCACACGCGGGCTGCCGCCGTCAGTGCGGGCTGTTCGTAATGAGAGCTACTGCGTCCGCGATGAGTTCGTCGATCTGCCTGGTGTCGACAGCGCCAGACGTGGCGAGTGAGGCAATGCCCTGCATGGTGGCGAACAGGAGCAGCCGGAGGCGGTCGGGATCGCCCGGACGCAGCTTGCCGGCCTGTTGTCCTCGGCAGACCAGGCCGTCGACCTCGGCGAAGACGTGTCCGAACGCAACCCGCACCGCCGCGGACTGCTCGCCTCGCTTGGCGGCAAACATCAGCTCCAGGAGGGCGGCGTCCCGCGTCGCGAAGTGTATGTAAGCGGTCGCCGCCGCCCGCAGCTGCGCTTCGTAATTGGCAGTGGCGTCTTCGATTGCCGCGCGCAGCTCGTCGCTCAGACGCAGGAATCCGGCTGCCGCGAGGGCGTCGAGAAGAGCCTGGCGGTCGGCGAAGTGGCGACGTGGTGCGGCGTGGCTGACTCCTGCCTGCCGCGCGAGGTCGCGAAGCGAGAGCTGCTCTATGCCGTCCTCCCGGAGCGTTCGCTCAGCCTCGGCGAGCAGCGCGGCGCGCAGGTTGCCGTGGTGGTACGGGCGATCGGCCATGCCCCGACCGTAGCATCCGATGTAGCCATTGACAGCATTGTTGTCGGCGCCTACATTGTTGCCCGGACAAGCTCCTGGTGGTCGGGCTGGCCGTCGTCACCGGCTCCGACCCGGACGCGGTGAAGGCGGCAGCCCGGAGCCGGGTTGCCGGCGCCTTCGGCCTGCGTGGTTCGTCGTACGCGGCCAGCATTGCCCGGCTGGGCTACCCGGCGCGAGACATTGCCGAGGCAGATGACCGGCTGACGGACGCGATCGTGGGATACGGCAATCCGGCCGCGATCGCGGCCAAGGTGGGCGAGCACATGACTGCCGGTGCTGATCACGTCGTGCTCATGCTTGCCGCAGACGGCTTGACGGCCGGGCTGTTGCAGCTGGAAGAACTCGCCCCGGCGCTCGCGTCGAGATCTCGCGGTGACGTTCCTGCGCGTGATCCTTCGTCACCGGCCGGGCAGGCGCTTGGTGATTTCCTGGAGGAACCAGCCGTTACCGTCCGGGTCGCTGAACGACGCAAACGAGCCGTAACTATCCTTTGGAGCCGGGCCAGGCACCCGGGCCTTAGTCCCGGCGTGATGGAAGACTCCGCCCGCGTCGTGGAACACCTCGCTCACTTCGGCGCCGCGCCCGGTCAGCTCGGTACGGGCGGCCTCGATGTCGTTCACTACCAGATGCAGGCCTTGCGCCGAGCCTGGCTCAGCCGAGGTGACCCCGGTGCCGAAGATGACCGAGCACGCCGACCCAGGTGGTGTCATCTGCACCTCCCGGAGACCGTCTTCGCGGGCGACGTCGGCATCTTCTCGCCAGCCCATTGTCGTTTTATAGAAGTTTTTGGCCCGGTCCACATCGGCGACGGGCAGCACCACTACCTCAAGATCCATGTCCACGATGTCCGCTCCTCTCCCAATTGATGACAGCGGCCAGTGCCCGTTCCCGCCCTGCACGTCCTCATTCCCTTCGCCGCGCGTACGAAAAGCCCGTCCCGTGCCGCCGGGCGGGGCGTGATGCGATAGGAGGATGGAGATCCGGGAGCTTCGCGCGTTCGTGGCCGTCGCCGACGAGGGCGGGATGTCTGCGGCGGCGCGGCGCCTGCACGTCAGCCAGTCAGCGCTGTCACAGACAATCCAGTCACTTGAACGCGAGCTCGGCGTGCAGCTCCTGATCCGGGACTACGCGGGCGCGCGGCCGACTGATGCCGGGAAGACGCTGCTGGAGGAGGCCCGCGCGCTGCTCGACCACCATGACCGGGCGGTCGCCGTAATCTCAGGCGCTGCGGCCATCGCGGTGAAGCTGCGGATTGGCGTGCCGCTGGAGTTCCCGCCGGATGTGCTGCCCGCGGCGTTGGGCGAACTGGCGGCCGCTTATCCGGGCACGCGAGTCGAGGTCCGCCACTCCTCCAGCGCCGCGCAGCTCGCCGCACTCCGGGAGCGCGAGCTCGACCTCGCGCTCGTCCGGGATCGCCCGGCCGACCTGGCCCTGGATGCCGTCCTCGCCGTCACCGAAGCGATGGGCGTCATCATCGCCGCAGCCTGCTCGGCGGAGATAGCCGAGCCAGCCGGGGTGCAGCTGCACAAGCTCTCGAGCCTGACCTGGATCGGTTTCTCGCGTTCCGAGGCACCGGCCTGGCACGACCAGGTCACCGCGATCCTTCGCGGGCACGGCATCGACACTCCGGGATCGGATGACGACGGACCCCTTACCCGCGAAGTGAAGCTCGCCGCCGTCGGGACCGGCCGGGCATTCGCGCTAGCCTCGCCGACCTGGGCGGGGCAGCCGCTGCCCGACGGAATTCGCTGGCATCCCCTTGCCGGTGACCCCATCGTCCGGCGCACCTGGGCCGTGTGGCACGCCGACTCGCGCCGGCGCGATCTCGCCACTCTCGTTGCCGCGCTGGATGCCACTAGTGGTTAGCCCGGCTCGCGGACCGGGGGAGCAGGCCGTCCGTATGTCGGCCTGCTCCCCGTAGCGTGCGCGCGTCAGACCGCGATGCGCCCGCCATCAACCGGCAGGATGGCGCCATGGACGTAGGCGGCGTCGTCGCTGGCGAGATACGTGATCGCGGCAGCGATATCCTCCGGCGTGCCTGGCCGGCCGTGGGGGGTGGCGGCGGCGAGCTGGTCCAGAGCCTCGCCCATCGCCGCAGTGCCCTCGGTACGCGTCGGTCCAGGGCTGACCGCGTTGACCCGGACGCCCGAGGGGCCGTACTCGGCTGCCCAGGCCTTCGTCAGGAGGACGAGTGCGGCCTTGCTGGAGCCGTAGAGCGCCATTCCCTCCTGGCCGAACTGGGCGACCATCGTGGTGACGTTGACGATCGCGCCCTTGCCGCGTGCGGCCATAGCCGGCGCGAGCTCAGCTACCAGGAAGAACGGCACCTTGACGTTGACGGCGTAGACCGAGTCGAAGTCAGCCTCGGTCGCCGTCGCGGTCGGGCCGAACGGGAAGATTCCGGCATTGTTGACGAGAATGCCGACATGCCCGCCGCCCAGGCCGACGGCCTGCCGGGCCAGGTCACGTGCGCTCGCTTCGTCGCCGAGCGAGGTGGCGACGAAATCAGCCTTGCCGCCGTTCGCTCGGATCTTGCCGACGACCTCCTCGCCGCGGGCGGTGTCGCGGCCTGCGATGATGACGTGCGCTCCGCGCGCCGCCAGGTCGACGGCCGTAGCCCGGCCAATGCCGCTGTTGCCGCCAGTGACCAGAGCCGAGGAGCCGTGGAGTGTTGCAGTCACGAGATTCGTCCTTTGCGTTGACGACCGGCTCGCTTGCCGGTTGAGCGGTTGTTCTTGCCGACGGGTCAGCAACCCGTGGCAGATGGCCGGCAAACGTGACCGGCCGGTCGCTCCAACTAAGACCCCGGGACCGGTATTGCGATTCGGCTAGTGCACTTAGCGCTGGGGCTTATAAGGCTGGCTTCTACCCTCCGGCGTCGTGCGGACGGGCGGGGCGCCGCGCACGGGCTGATAGCCGGCGAACGAGGATTCCAAGAGGCCCTCGCCCCCGGTCAGCGCTGGTAGCTGCTGCTGGATCAGGTGCACCGACCTGGCCGGAAGGACCGCGTCGGCCACCGAAAGATCGCCGCGCGGCTGCGGTGCGTCCACCACGGCGCCGAGCCGGCCCAGCGCGGCCAGTACCGCCCCGAGCCGTCCGGCCGGAACTTCCAGCCGCGCACGTGCCATCGGCTCGCAGACCACGGTTCCGGCGCGGGCGAGTGCCTGTGCCACGACCACTGGCGTGAGCTTGCGGAAGTCGGCCGCCGTCGTTTTCGGCGTGCTGAGGGTGGGCTTCCTCGGCCCGTCGCCGACGTAGTAGCCGCACCGGGTCATCGTGACCTGGCAGTCGGTTACTTCCCAGCCGCTTTGGCCGGTGCGGAGCGCATCCCGGACGTAGGAGGTCATCGCTTCGCAAAAGCTGTCGGCGTTCTTGTAGATGTACAGCGGCAGGGTGCGCGGTTCTACCTCCAGGCGGAAGTGAATGCCGGTACCGGGGGCAGCGGGCTCAAGTGCCAGCCCGATCGTGGCCGAGTACGGATGATCGTCGGACTGCAGCACTTCGACGGCGCTGCCGGCTCCGGCTAGCCGCTCGACGTAGATGGTGGTCGTCTGGTTGAAGGTCACCTGGACGCCGTAGTCGTCCGCGAGCGTCGCTTGAATAACCTCTTTCTGGACCTCGCCGTAGAGCGAGACGGAGATCTCCTGCCGCTCATCGTCCTGGCGCAGATTGATGAGCGGGTCCTGCTCGGCGATCTGCTCTAGCGCGGCGCGCATGCGGCCCCGGTCGGCGGGATCGCGCGCGACAACGACCGACTCCAGGGTGGGCGGCGGAAACTGCCGGGTGAGCTCGCCAGCGTCCGGCTCGCCGATCCGGTCGCCGATCTGTATCTCGGCAAGACCCCAGAGCCTGGCGATCTCGCCAGCAGTGACCGATTGCCTCGCGGTAGCGGGCCCGCGGTCGATGACCGCCAGCGCGGTGACCCTTCCCTCCCGCCCATCACCGCCCTGTCGGTCAGCGCCGAACCGGACCTGGTCCCGTACGCGTACGGTGCCGGAGAACATCCGGATGTATGCCACCTTTTCCCCGCTCGCACCCCGTTCGATCTTGAAGATCCGGCCGGTCACAGGGCCGTCCGGAGTGCCTGCGGCGGCCGGCAGCAACTCGGCGATGCCAGCGGTGAGCACCGCCACGCCCGCGCCGGTCATTGCTGAACCGAAGAACACCGGGTGCACCACCGCCCGTCCGGTCTGGGCGGCAAGTTCGGCGCGCAGTCGCCGGTACCCAACCGGCTGCTGGCCCGCCACGTAGGCGGCAAGCAGCACCTCGTCACGGTCGGCCAGCAGTTCGGTCAGCCGGAACCGGAAATCTTCGTCGTCCGGCCCGGACGGCATAACGCTCGCCGCACGTGTCCCGGCAGCGTGTACCGAGCTCATCGCAACCGTCGCCAGCCCCAGCCGGCCGCGGATGTCGTTCAGCACCCGCTGCGGGTCGGCGCCCGCCCGGTCGACCTTGTTCACGAACAGCAGTGTCGGGATCCGCAGCCGCTGCAGCGTGCGCATCAGGATGCGGCTCTGCGGCTGTACGCCCTCGACAGCCGAGATCACAAGCACCGCGCCGTCAAGCACGCTGAGCACTCGCTCTACCTCGGCGATGAAATCCGGGTGGCCGGGCGTGTCGATCAGGTTGACGGTGACATCGCCGATCCCGAATGAGGCAACAGCCGACTTGATCGTGATGCCCCGCTGCCGTTCCAGCGCGAGCGAGTCCGTCTGCGTCGTCCCGGCGTCGACGCTACCGAGGCTGTCGGTGACACCGGCGGCGTACAGGAGCCGCTCGGTGAGTGTTGTCTTACCGGCGTCTACATGCGCCAGGATTCCCAGGTTGAGTGTCGTGCGCGGCACGCGCCATACCCTTCGACGAGGTCCCAGAGGCCATCACGATGGACATGGACGCCTGGCGCATAGCTACCCTCCCTGTTTGCCTTCCTGGCTGCTTCGGGCAGTCAACCACAGCACCGAGCGGGAACGCTCCTGGCTTTCCGGCGCGGCGGGCGTTCCCGTCAGGTGAGCAGTGCCCGCGCGTACCAGCCGGTGGCGTCCCGCACGCCGGGAAGCGTGAAGAAATATCCGCCACCGAACGGCTTAGACCCCCGATGCCGGCCGGCCG
>DASXIA010000237.1:0-7650 GCA_036488155.1 Streptosporangiaceae bacterium
GCCGCGCTGATGGGACTGCCCGTTACCTACGTATGGACGCACGACTCGATCGGGTTGGGTGAGGACGGCCCGACGCACCAGCCGGTCGAGCACCTCTGGGCGCTACGTGCGATCCCCGGCCTGGATGTGGTCAGGCCGGGCGACGCTAACGAGACAGTGGTTGCCTGGCGGACCATCCTGGAGCGGACCGATCATCCGGCCGGTCTCTGCCTGAGCCGGCAGAACCTGCCGGTGCTTGATCGCTCGGCCGCCACCGGCCTGGCCAGCGCCGAAGGCACTGCCAGGGGCGGCTACGTACTTGCCGATCCTGGCGACAGTGAGCCCGACGTCATCGTGATCGCCACCGGCAGCGAGGTGCAGCTCGCGCTGGCGGCGCGGGACCTGCTCGGCGCCGATGGCATCAAGACGCGGGTGGTGTCCATGCCGTGCGTCGAGTGGTTCGAAGAGCAGGACGCTTCCTATCGGGACCAGGTCCTGCCGCCGCACATCCGGGCGAGGGTCAGCGTGGAGGCCGGGATAGCCCAGGGCTGGCGGCAGTTCGTCGGGGACGCGGGCCGCAGCATCAGCCTGGAGCATTTCGGCGCGTCGGCTGACTACCAGCGGCTGTACGCCGAGTTCGGCATCACGGCCGACCGGGTCGCCGGGGCGGCGAGAGAGAGCCTGGCCGGCATTAGGGCGAAATAAACAGTTACGCGGCGCGGTAGGAGTAGATAGCGGGCGCCGCAGGAGCACGCAAAGGGCGCGAGGCGAGGAGTGCGATTGACATGACAGCACAGCAAGACACGCTGGCCCAGCTCACCGAGATGGGCGTATCCATATGGCTCGACGACATCAGCAGGGAACGGCTGTCGACCGGTAACCTGGCCTCACTGGTGCGGGACATGCACGTGCGCGGCGTGACCTCGAACCCGACCATTTTCGCGAAAGCATTGTCCAGCGGGTCAGCCTACGCCGAGCAGGTGGCCGACCTCGCCGTCCGCGGCGTGACCGTCGAAGAGGCGTCGCGCGCAATCACCACTTACGACATCCGCTGGGCGTGCGATGTACTCCGGCCGGTGTACGACGCGACCGACGGCGTCGACGGCCGGGTGTCACTCGAAGTCGACCCCCGGCTGGCCAGGGAGACGGCCAAGACCATCGCCGAGGCCAGGGCGCTCTGGTGGATGGTGGACCGGCCGAACCTGTTCATCAAGATCCCGGCCACGCTCGAGGGCCTGCCGGCGATCACCCAGTGCCTGTCGGAGGGCATCAGCATCAACGTCACGCTGATCTTCTCGCTGGAGCGCTACGGCCAGGTCATCGACGCCTACATGGCGGGCCTGGAGGCGGCCTCCGGCCGGGACGTGGCCGGCATCGCGTCGGTGGCCTCGTTCTTCGTCAGCCGGGTCGACACCGAAGTGGACGAGCGGCTGGACAAAATCGGGACTCCGGAGGCCCGAGCGTTGCGTGGCACGGCTGCGCTGGCCAACGCCAGGCTCGCCTACGAGTTGTTCGAGCAGCGGTTCGACGACGCTTCACCGCGCTGGGCCGCGCTGCGTGCCAGGGGCGCCCGCCTGCAGCGGCCGCTGTGGGCATCGACCAGTGTCAAGGATCCGTCATTCGCCGCCACGATGTACGTCACCGAGCTGGTCGCGCCGCACACCGTCAACACGATGCCCGAGGCGACCATGCACGCCACTGCGGCAGGCGACGGACTGCACGGGTACACCATCCAAGGCAGGTATGACGTTTCACGCGAGGCATGGCGGCAGCTCGAAGAGCTCGGCATCAGCTACGACGACGTCGTCAAGGTGCTGGAGGAGCAGGGCGTGCAGAAGTTCGAGACCTCCTGGGTCGAGCTGCTGGACACCATCAGCCGCGAGATGTCAGCGGGCGGCACCACTACATGAAACCCAATCCGCTCCGCGATCCGCGGGACCGGCGCATCCCGCGGCTCGCCGGGCCGTGCGTGCTGGTTCTCTTTGGTGTCACCGGTGACCTGGCCAGCAAGAAGCTGCTGCCAGCGATCTACGACCTGGCCAACCGCGGGCTGCTCCCACCGGGGTTCTCGCTGGTTGGCTTCGCCCGCAGGGACTGGGCCGACGCTGACTTCGCGCAGATCACGCACGACTCCGTCAAGGCGCATGCACGCACGCCCTTCAGGGAGGAGGTGTGGCAGCAGCTACGCGAAGGCATCCGGTTCGTGCAAGGGGAGTTTTCCGATGACCAGGCGTTCGACCATCTGGCGCGAACGGTCGCGGAACTGGACGCGGAGCGCGGCACCGGGGGAAATTACGCGTTCTACCTCTCGATCCCGCCGGATGCCTTCCCCGTCGTAGTCGAACAGCTCAAGCGGTCCGGGCTGTCGAGCCCGCCCGAGCCCATGGGCGGCGGTCCCAGGCCCTGGCGGCGGGTGGTGATCGAGAAACCGTTCGGACATGACCTCGCCAGTGCGCGCGAACTCAACGCGATGCTGGCGCCTGTGTTCCCGCCGCACGCGGTCTTCCGCATCGACCATTACCTGGGCAAGGAAACCGTTCAGAACCTGCTTGCCATGCGGTTCTCCAACGCGCTGTTCGAGCCGATCTGGAACCGGGGCTACGTGGATCATGTCCAGATCACGATGGCTGAGGACATTGGCATCGGGGGCCGGGCCGGGTACTACGACGGCATCGGCGCGGCCCGCGACGTGATCCAGAATCACCTGCTCCAGTTGCTTGCGCTGACGGCGATGGAGGAGCCGTTGTCGTTTGCTGCCGAGTCGCTGCGGGCGGAGAAGGAGAAAGTGCTGGCCGCCGTGCAGATCCCTGCCGATCTGGCCACCGGAACCGCCCGCGGCCAGTATGCGAGAGGCTGGCAGGGCGGCCTCGAGGTGCGGGGCTACCTGGAAGAAGACGGCATCCCGGCGCACTCGACTACCGAGACTTACGCGGCAATCCGCCTCACCATTGATAACCGGCGCTGGGCCGGCGTGCCGTTCTACCTGCGCACCGGGAAACGGCTGCCAACGAGGATGACGGAGATCGCGGTTATCTTCGAGCGCGCGCCGCACCTGCCGTTCGATGCCACCGACACGAAGGAACTTGGACAGAATGCGCTGGTCATCCGGGTTCAGCCGGACGAAGGCGTGACGCTGAGGTTCGGCTCCAAGGTACCGGGATCGGCCATGGAGGTGCGCGACGTCAACATGGATTTCGCCTACGGTGAGTCCTTCACCGAGTCCAGCCCGGAAGCGTATGAACGACTGCTTCTCGACGTCCTGATCGGTGACCCGCCGCTTTTCCCCCGGCAGGAAGAGGTCGAGCTATCGTGGCTGATTCTCGACCCGATCGAGCAATTCTGGGCGGACCACGAGAAGCCCGAGCAGTATCCGGCCGGCACTGCCGGGCCTGTGGGCGCTGACGAAATGCTCGCGCGCGACGGCCGGGCCTGGCGGCGGCTATGAGTACACCGATGCTGGTGACGCAAGGGATAACGGGCACATGCTGACCGACATGACCGACACCACGACGGCAGACATCCGCGCGGCGCTGGCCAGAACCAGAGACCAGATGGGCGTCCCGGCGACTGGTGTCGTGCTGAACCTGATCATCATGACCGACGAGTCCGGTCAGCATGATGCTGTCCGCGCGGCCAGTCAGGCCGGGCGGGAGCACCCGTTGCGCGCACTCGGGGTGATCGCCCGAGAGTCTCGCGCCAGCTCCCGGCTGGATGCGGAGATCAGGTCGGGCGAGGGTACACCGGGCCAGACTGTGCTGCTGCGGCTCTACGGGCCGATGAGCGAGCACGCTGACTCCGTTGTCATGCCGCTGCTGGTGCCGGACACGCCCGTGGTCACCTGGTGGCACGGGCTCATTCCGGCAGTGCCGTCGGCCCAGCCGCTGGGAGTTCTGGCGCAGCGGCGGGTCACCGACGCGGCCAGGGCGCGGGCACCCGCCGAAGCACTGGCCGCGCTGAGCGCAGGTTATCGGCCCGGCGACACCGATCTGAGCTGGACTAGGGCGACGCCCTGGAGATCGCTGCTGGCGGCGACGGTAGATCAGCTGCTGGACCCGATCTATGGCGGGACGGTGAGCGCAGAGGAACATAACCCGACCGCCGACTTGCTGACCGTCTGGCTCAGCTGCCGGCTGCACGTCCCGTTCACCAGGGAGATCTCCGACGGCCCTGGCATTACTGAGGTACGCCTCGACACCGCCGCCGGTGACGTCACTGTCAGCCGGCCAGACGGACGGGTGGCGACGCTTTCCCGGCCCGGCCAGCCTGACCGCCATGTCGCACTGCAGCGGCGGGACATCGCGGATCTGCTGGCTGAGGAACTGCGCCGGCTGGACCCGGATGAGATCTACGGCGAGGCGCTGGCATCGGTGGCAGGGATCCCGGCGACAGCCGAGCAGCGGCCATGGTCCGAGAGCTGAGACCGGTTTCGGGAAGCTGAGGCGACTCGGTCGCTGAAACCGCGTTTGCGGCAGACTCGGGTGCGATCTGTACGGCAATCGGACTGTGCGGCCGACTATGCTCGGTTCGTGCCCTCGCAGTCCGGCGACGATATGACCGAACTCGCGGACCACGTCATACTGTGCGGCGCAAATACCCTGGCGTCGCGCATGGCGGAGGAGCTGACCGCCCGCTACGGGTTAGCTGTGGCCGTAATCGTTCCATCCGCGGCAGACGAGCATGCCGTCCGGATGGCCGCTATGCCACGAGTTCGCGTGCTAGAACGTGCCGAGCTGACCGCCGACGCGTTCCTGGCCGCTAACTTGCCCGCCGCACGTGGCCTGGCGATCCTGAATCAAGACGATCTCGGCAACCTGCACGCTGCCCTGCGCGCCCAGGAGCTCAGTCCGCAGCTCCGCCTGGTCATCGCGATCTTCAATGCCGGGCTCGGGGAGCGGATCCGCAGCTTCTTCACCGACTGCGCGGTGCTCTCCTCGGCGCAGATGGCAGCACCGTCGCTGGTGGCCGCCGCGCTCGGCGAGCCGGCTCCCAGTCACGTTCAGATGGCCAGCCGGACAATGTACGTGGCCAGGAGGCAGGACGTCGGGGCCGACCAGATAATCTGCGGACTCGCCGGGAGCAGCGACGCCGATGCACCGAACCTGCTTCCGCCCGATGACCCGGCGGCGGGCCTTGTGCTCGCGGTCGCTGACGGCACCCCGCGCAATCCGCTGTCCAGGCAGCGCCGTCGTCGGCTCCTCACATCGCTGCGCACGGTCCGCTGGTTCTTCTCGACCGCGATAGGTCTGGCTTTCGTCGTAATGACCGGGGTTCTGGCAGTTGGCTTCGCCCTGCTGACCCTGGGCAACCACGACCCCGTGCTGACGGCGCTCTACCTCACCCTGCTGGATGCCGCGGGCGCGGCGCAGACCGGCTCGAAAGTCGGGCGATTCGAAGAGGTTGCGCAGTTCCTGCTGACCTTCGACGGGCTGGCCTTCCTGCCGCTCGTGACCGCCCTGATCGTGAGCGCGCGCCTTCCCGCCGCAGCCGCGGCGAGCCAGCCGCCGCCCGGCGGGCACGTGATCGTCGCCGGCCTTGGCAACCTCGGTACCCGGATCATCGAGCAGCTGCACGATCTCGGGATCGACGTGGTCGGCGTTGATAAGAACGCGGAGGCGGAAGGCATTCCGGTCGCGAAACGACTGGGTATCCGGGTCGTCATCGGCGAGACGCAACGCGAGGAAACGCTGCGCGCGGCCGGCATTAGCAATAGCCAGGCCCTGGTCTCGGTGACCGATAGCGATGTCGCCAACCTGGAGACCGCGCTCAATGCCAGAGCACTAGCGGCGGCTCCCCGGATCGTCGTCCGGCTCTACGACGACGATCTGGCGGCGCGCGTGCAGCGCACGATCGACAACACGGTCTCCCGGTCAGCGTCGTACCTCGCTGCCCCTGCGTTCGCCGCCGCGGTGCTGGATCATCAGGTGCTGCGGACGATCGCCGTCGGCAGGCACGTCCTGCTGCTAGCCGAAGTGGCTGCCGACGGTGGGAGCGGGCTGGTCGGCCGGGCCATCGCCGAGGTGCACCAGCCGGGCCTGCTGCGGGTCATCGCGATGCGGCGCGCAAACCCAGCCGGCGGCGGCAGCTCCAGCGTCGACTGGTCGCCGCCGCCCGGCTATCTGATCCAGCCAGGCGACCAGATCGCGGTCCTGGCCACCCGGGCGGGGTTGTCCGACCTGCTCAGGCGCGGCACCAGCCCGGCCCCGGCCGCCGCGCCGCTGAGCACTTCAGGCAAACACCTCTCAACGCCAGAAAATGGGTCTCCCTAAAACGCGCTCCCGGAGTTACGCTCAGGGCGAAGATCTTCCGCCTGGTTCTGCTGAGCCGGTTGCGAAGACCCGGGAAGGTCGGCGTTGGCCATGCTCGTGCCGTTATTGACGGATCGCGAGACTTGTGCTGCCGGGCTCGCTCACCCGGCCGCTCCTGTTGCATGCCCCGCTATCGCGGCCTTTCAACCATTCACCACGCCTGCCTTGCCCCAGCAGCGTGCTCGAGGCCGACAGGCAAGCCCCTCAGGAGGAAACAGTTGAGCACCACAGAAGATGCTCCCGCAGTTGCTCCCGCGGTCGCTACGCCGGCGATAGCCGATCCCGCACCGCTCGGGCTGGCAGCCTTCGCGCTGACCACGTTCCTGCTCTCGGCAATCAACGCGGGCTGGGCAAAGACCTCTACCGGCGGCGACTGGTGGGGTTATGCAATCGCCTACGGCGGGGTTATCCAGCTGCTCGCAGGCATGTGGGAATTCAGGAACAAGAACGTCTTCGGCGCGACGGCGTTCTCAACCTATGGCGGGTTCTGGATCGGCGTCGGCCTCTGGCTGCACTTCATCGCCCCGACCGGCGCAGCGCACCCAGTCTCCCTTAACCGCGACCTGGGCTGGATCCTGCTGGTGTTCGCAATCTTCAACACCTACATGCTGATCGTCAGCACCCAGCTGAACACGGCAGTCTTCCTCGTGTTCCTCACCCTGGAACTCACCGAGATCTTCCTGTTCATCGGAAACTTCACCACGAGCGCACCTGCGCTGCCGCCCGACCCCACCGGCTCATCCTGGATAGTGATCGGCGGCTACCTCGGCATGATCACGGCGCTGGTGGCCTGGTACACCTCAGCCGCGGGCGTAATGAACGGCATCAAGGGCCGGGCC
Source organism: Streptosporangiaceae bacterium (assembly GCA_036488155.1). Classification (GTDB taxonomy): domain Bacteria; phylum Actinomycetota; class Actinomycetes; order Streptosporangiales; family Streptosporangiaceae; genus JAJYUU01. Next base: position 7,124 of record DASXIA010000237.1, read on the forward strand.
GTCTTCCCGGTCGGCAAGCCGCTGTTCGATATGTAATTCGATATGTAAGCGGTAGATCACGGTAGCTCGAGCCCCGGGGGATGGTGCTATCCCCCGGGGCTCAACCGTGCATTAGGTCACAGCCGGCATGGCGACCTAGCCGGCAATGCGCCGATAGCGTGGAGACGTGGATCTACAGGAACTCGACGCGTCCGTGGCGAAGGTGCGAGCCAGGGCCACGCGGTGGCGCTCGATCTTCGCGCTCGTTCTCGCCATCGCCGGCGCCATCGCTGCCGAGGTCTCCGGGGTCGGCGGCTTGAGACACCTGCAAGACCACGACGTCAGTGAGGCACAGCGACTCGCCTACATCTGCGGCGCGGTCGCGTTCCTGGTGTTCGGCATGGCCGCGGCGGTCGGCCTGTCCGGGCTAGTTCGCTCGACCTCGCAGCCGCTTATCGGGCAGGCGCACGCGGGCGTGCTTCGCTATGTGCTGGTGCTGGTCGGCGTATTTGCCGTGCTCACGTTCTCGCTGGCTATCGCCCGCATAG
>DASXIA010000253.1:0-3567 GCA_036488155.1 Streptosporangiaceae bacterium
TCCGGCTCCACGTAATGGGTGCGACGGGCGAGCTGCAGGACTGCTGCCAGAGCCACTGCTTGGCGCGCTGTGCTCGTCTGCGAACTCATCGTGCTCCTTCTACGCTCGGGTTCCCAGCGCTCGCCGGCGTGCTTCCAGTAAAGCCGAGCGCTGACCGTGCCGTGACTGAATCACTCAGGACGGCGTGTTTAGCGATTCGCAAGCTACACGGTCACAGCCGCGATTTGGTCACACTGAGCCCAAATCACGGCTACGACGTGCGGAAACCCGCAGGCCGGGTGCCCTCAGGCGCCGATCCAGACGGTCTTGATGTTGCAGAACTCACGGATGCCGTGGCTTGACAGCTCCCGGCCGAACCCGGAGTTCTTGACGCCGCCGAACGGCAGCTGGGGGTAGGACGTCACGTTCCCGTTGATGAAGACCAGGCCAGCGGCAAGGTCGGAGATGAACCGGGACCGCTCGGCCTCGTCGTTGGTCCACGCGTTCGCGCCGAGGCCGAATTCGGTGTCGTTGGCCAGGCTGATCGCTTCGTCGATGCCCGCGACCCGGTACAGCGATGCCACCGGACCGAAGACCTCCTCACGGTAGACCCGCATGTCCTGCGTGATGGCCGCGAGCACGGTCGGCAGGTAATAGAAGCCCGGGCGATCGGGTGCCGCGCCGCCGCAGAGCACCCGGGCGCCCTTGGCTGCCGCGTCGGCGACGAGATCCTCGACGTCGTCCCGCTGCTGCTCTGAGGCCAGCGGACCGACGTCGGTGCTGTCGAGCATCGGGTCCCCGACGCTCTTGCCGGACATCTCCTTGACGAACAGGCGCTCGAACTCGTCGTAAACGGCCTCGTGGACGATGAAGCGCTTGGCCGCAATGCAGGACTGGCCGTTGTTGATGCACCTGGCTGTGGCGGCCACCTGGGCCGCCGCCTGAAGGTCGGCTGACGGCATGACGACGAACGGATCGCTGCCGCCCAGCTCAAGCACTACCTTCTTGATCTCGCTGCCGGCGATGGCCGCTACCGACTGCCCTGCCGGGCCGGATCCGGTCAGGGTCGCCGCCACCACACGGTCGTCGCGCAGGATGCCCTCGACTCGCGCGGAGCCCACGAGCAGGGTTTGGAACGCACCCGAAGGGAAGCCGGCCTCGGCAAACAGGTCCTGCATGAACAGCGCGGTCTGCGGCACGTTCGAGGCGTGCTTGAGCAGCCCGGTATTGCCGGCCATCAGCGCAGGCGCGGCGAACCTCATGGCCTGCCAGAGCGGAAAGTTCCACGGCATGATCGCGAGCACCGGCCCGAGCGGCTGATACCTGACGTAAGCCTGACCGGCGCCGACCGCGGCGGCGTCGGCTGGCTCGTCGGCCAGGAACCCGGCTGCGTGCTCTGCGAAGTACCGGCATGCGAGAGCGCATTTGGCGACCTCCTGACGCGCGGCGGTCAGCGTCTTGCCCATCTCGGTCGTCATCATGGCAGCGACTGAATCCTGCCGGTCGTCAAGGATGTCAGCTGCCCTCCGCAGCCATCGGGCGCGGTCGTCAAAGCTAGTCAGCCGGTAGCTGGCATGCGCTTCGGCAGCCGCCGCCAGGCAGCGGTCAACGTCTGCCTCGCTCATCTCCGCGTAGGTCTGCAATGTCTCGCCGGTGGCCGGGTTCACGGTCGCGATCGCCATGATCCCTATGCTATGAGCGCTGCTGCATGGCGCCCAGTTCATCGAGGCGATCCGGACGACGTCGGCGATCTGGGCCGCGGCTGCCTTCGGCGATCAGCAGTTCGTTAAGGCGACTCGCGGCGGGAAGGCATCGACTCAAAACTCTCCCGGGCGCAGACGGCGGCCGATGATCTCGGTAGGGGTGATCCGCACGAAATGCTCAGGCGTGCGCCAATTGGACGGTGGCGTAGGTCGCAGCCAGGCTGACAGGCTGTCGTCGTCTGCTTCCACGTGGCGCGCCGGACCCCGAATAACGATAAACCAGCCTTCTTGGGCATCGCGGCCAACTTGGTCGATTTCGAAGGTCACTCTGTAGTCAGCGCCCCGTATTCCGGTGCGAAGATCCTCATCCGTTGTGCTGCCCAGCGGGGTGCGGACCACGATGCTGCCTTCAAGCACTTTGTAGCTAACCGGAAGTACCGCCAGCCCGGATTGGCCGGAGTACGCGATCCGCCCGACACCACCTGCAGAGATGAGCCGCAGGCACTCGGCCTCATCCATATGCTCGACCTGGGCAGCCCAAATTGTGGGCGGGCCTAGGTACGTCGAATCAGCCGGGCCGCGAGTCGCGCTGGCCGGGTCGTCAGACATCGGTGGTCCTGTTCGGCATGCGGCTGGGAGCGATCGTGGTTATCGCCATTCCCGGCGCTGAGCCACATAACCGCATCCGGTGCGGCGCGCTGGCGCCGCGCGCCGACCTAGGCGGCGGACCCTCCGGTAGCGAGGCGCATGAGATCGGTGTCGAGGTCGATGGCGGTCTCGGTTCCGCCTGCGCTGCCGTAGGAGTGCTGGTAGCTCTGCCAGGCCTGGTTCCTGATCTTGGGGGCGAAGCCGCCTTCCATGAGCAATGCGAGCTCGAACGCGGCCCGTGTGATCCGGTCGTTCAAACCCGGGTCGCTCCAGTCTTCCGGCGCGGCGAACAGCGACGTCGGCACGGTCATCGCGCGCAGGTAGGCGAACATCGAGCGCATCTGATCGTCGGCGACCAGTGCGTGCCGCGGTGTTCCGGCGGTCGCGGCAAGTATGACTGGCTTGGCGATCAGCAGGTCGTTGTCGAGGACGTCGAAGAACGAGGTAAACAGGCCGCTGGCGCCGGCCTTGTAGACCGGTGTGCTGGCGATGATGCCGTCGGCTTCGCCGAGGATCGTCATCGCCTGCTGCAATTTCGGCTTGACAAGCTGTGTGACCAGCGCGGTAGAGACGTCTGCTGCCATCTGGCGTAGCTCGATGACATCACTGGCCACGACGTGCCCGTTCCCGGTCAGTATCGCCGCGGCACGATCGGCGGCGCGGTCGGCGAGCAGCCGGGTCGAAGACGGATCGCTGGTTCCCGCGCTGACCACGGCGATCCGGAATGACTGCTGTTCCACCGGCGCGTTCACTGCCGCGATCCCTCGCTCTCGTCGTTAGCTGTCGTGCTGGCTAGCTTCAGGCAGATAGCCTCCAGCTGGCCCAGCTCGCTGCGGCTCAGCCGGGCGGTCATGCCACGGGCGACGCTGCGGGCATGCTGGCGCCCGACCTGGCGCTGGACAGCCCGCCCGGCGCTGGTGAGCGACAAACGGACGCCACGCCCGTCCGCCGGATCGGGCTCGCGCTCGATCAAGCCCCGTCTGACGAGGCGGTCTACCATGCGCGACAGGGCGGGCTGGCTCAGCAGGACGTGACGGTGCAGCTCGCTGATGCGGATGGGCTCCGGGTACTTGGCCAGCGTGTAAAGCACGTCGTACTCCCGCATCGAAACTTCCGCCCAGATCTCCTCGGCCGCGAACTTCTTCATCACCGCCGCGTGGGCAGACAGCAGCGCCTCCCATGCGTCGTTCGCCGGATGTCTGCTGCTGGACACCGCAGTGCCGGTCATCACTGGGCC
>DASXIA010000271.1:0-3953 GCA_036488155.1 Streptosporangiaceae bacterium
GCCGGCTCAGCTCTGCCCGTGCTCGCCGTGACCCGATCGGGCGGTTACACGCTGGCCGACCTGACCCCAGGCCGGTACAAGGTGAAGTTCTCCGCAGGCTGCGGCGCCGCCGGCTACGTGACCCAGTGGTGGCAGCAGAAGACCTCGCAGAAGACAGCGACGGTCATCAGGGTTGGTTCCGGCCAGGACACGTCCGGGATCAGCGCCACGCTCGGTAAGAGCGGCTGACCAACTGTGTAACTAACCACAAGGCCGCCGCCTGCCTGGTCCCGCTGACGCGTACCGGGCAGGTGGCGGCTTTTGGCTGCGAGCGCGGAAGCGGGCGTTCCCGTCACGGGAACCGCCACGGCCGGGCTAGAAGAGAACGAACACCTTGCGAATCGTCTGGTGGATGTCCCAGGTGCCGGCCCAGCCGTTCGGGAAGAACGCGGTGTCGCCGGGACCGATCTCAAGCGGTTCGCCGCCGTCCGGGGTTACCGTCATGCGGCCCGACAAGATGTGCACGAACTCGTGCTGCTCCTGCTTCCAGTAGGACGGGCCTGCCGTGCACTCCCAGATCCCGATCTCCTGGCCGTCACCTTGCCATACGTACAGCCCGCTGGTCTGCATGGGCTCGCCGGTCGCCTCTTCGAGCGGTCCCCAGTCCTCAAGTTCCGCGGTGGCGGCCGAGGCGAGGTAGGGAGTTACGTCGGTCATGCCGATCTTTTCCTTTCTGGCGCTATTCAGCTGTGTAGCGGGCCGCGGATCAGGACAGCGTTCGCTTTTCGATCAGGATCACCCGCTGCAGGCCGCTGCGGCGCAAGAAATACGCGCACCAGGCACCGACGGTTCCGCCGACGACGACTACCGCATCAGCGGTCTCGCTCACCTGCATGTGCACCGGTCCATCCGCGCTGAGCCGACAAAGGCGCGACGGTGCCGATCGTCGCATGGACTGAATATTCAGTCAAGCTCGACTCAGCCCGACCCTTGCGATTGTGGCGGTGCAGCGGCGGCCTTGTCGGCGCCCGGCGAGGGCGGCCAAGAGCAAGGCCGCGGCAGGGAGTCGCGTGCACATAGCCAGCCCGGATAAATGCAAGGCGGCGGCTGGCTGCACCCTTGCAGCCGCCGCCGCCGTGCGCGTCAATGCGGGCTGTCGCCGTCTGTGCTAACGCCCGCGCTTTGTGCTTCCGGCTGAAGCCCGCCTAGCTGTGGCGCATCCTCCGGCTGTGACGCTGCTTGCCCATGTCCTGCATGTCGTTGTTCCGCATGCGCATGGCGCCCATTATCGCGAGCATCACCGCGCACGCACCCGCGATCGCCATCATGGCCTTCATGAATGCCTTCCCTCCCCCGATGTCCTACAGGCACCGTTCGTGCTATTAGGCATAGCCGGGCCAGTCCCGGCCGGCACGACTGTGCTGTAGATCAATGCGGCTGGTACCCGGCCGTCCCGCGCGACAAACTGAGATGCGCCAGCACTACCCGTGATTCAGCCGGTGACTTGGCGTACCCGCCCGGCCGCTGCGGCGGAGCGACCGACACCGCAGGTCGCCGGCGCGTGCTGAACGGCAAAGTCTTTGCCTGAACCCGCCGGGTTGATGACATACGACAGGCCATTGAAGGCGATACGCAAGCCAAAGGGAACGTGCGATTGCCGGGCATTGGAAACTTGTCCCGGCCTCGCTAGACTGAACGTTCAGTCAACCCATGCCGAGTGCCGGCCGGCCGCCGCGGACGGCCCGGAGACCTCGAGCGGCGGGCCGGCCAGTTGCACGCGAAAGGGCACCAGGCGCGATGTACGGATTGTCAGGCGAGGACCTCCAGATCCAGGCCCGCGCTCGCGCGTTCGCTGACGAGCTGATCCCATTCGAGATCGAAGCGGAGCTAAACGGCGGCGACCTGCCCAAAGAAGTCGTTGCCGCGCACAAAGCGAGGGCGATCGAGCTCGGCTTGTACGCAACGAACATGCCGGCCGAGCTGGGTGGCGGCGGTCGTAGCTCGCTTCAGCAAGTGCTCGTGCAGGAGCAGGTCGGCCGGGTGACGAACGCGCTGGCCTGGGTCGTCGCCACGCCGCCATCCTGGCTGCCCGCGGTGGCCACGCCGTACCAGCTGGAAAAGTTCGTGCTGCCGACCGTTCGAGGCGAACGCGAAGAGTGCTACGCCATTACCGAGGAGGGTGCGGGCTCAGACGTCGACGGCATCGTCGCTACCGTGCGGCGGGACGGCGACGATTATGTACTCAACGGCGAGAAGTGGCACGTCACCTCCTACAACTCCGCCGACTACGCGTTCTTCCAGGGGAAGCTAGACGGTGGCGAACACGACGGCGAGCACGCCATGCTCATGGTCGACCTCCCGAGCCCCGGCATCAGCGTGGTCCGCACCCCGGCCTACAGCCACACCATCAGCCACCATCACCCGATCGTCGCGTTCGCCAACGTGCGCGTGCCGGCGACTCACCTCGTCGGCGCAGAGGGCGACGGGATGAGCTTCGCTTATGAGTGGTTCAGGTTCGAGCGCATGATGGTCGCTGCCCGCTGCCTCGGCGGCGCACAGCGGCTGGTCGAGGAAATAACCAACTTCTCACGGGAACGACCAGTACAAGGCAAGCCAATTGCGCACCTGGGCGCCATCCAGGCGATGCTGGCCGATTGCCTTACTGAGTTGTTTGCTGCGCGCTCGATGGTCTATGAGACTGCTCGCGGCATCGACGCCGGCGCTGACGTCAAGGTCCAGCACGCGCAGTGCTCGATGGCAAAGCTTTACGCGTCGGAAATGGCCGGCCGGGTTGCCGACCGGGCAGTGCAGATCTTCGGCGGCCGCGGCTACATGCGCGAGAACGTCGCCGAGCGCTTCTTCCGTGAGCTGCGCGTGGAGCGGATCTGGGAAGGGACGAGCGAGGTGCAGCGGTCCATCATCGCCGACCAGATGATCAAGCGTGGGCCCCGGTCGCTGGCCTGAACTGTCAGTGCCAGCCTCTAGTGTGCTGATGTGAGTTGTGCTGGTGTGACCTTGGCTGCCGGATACCGCGAGTGGCTGCCCCCAGCCAGCCTGCGTGATTCCGTGGCGTGCTACTGGGTCAGCGTGACCCCGCGCCACGGCCCGGCGGTCGCGTCGGTGATGCCCGACGGTTGCACCGATCTGATCTGGCAGAGTGATCGCGGCGCGTTCATTGCCGGGCCCGACACGAGGCCTGCGCCGACACGGCTCCCGGCTGGCACGGTGCTGGTGGGGGCGCGGTTCTGGCCGGGCGCGGGCGGCCCGGCTCTCGGCGTGCCGCTGGCCGAGCTGCGCGACCAGCGAGTAGAGGTCGCCGATTGCCTGCCAGGGCTGGCCGGGCTGCTCCCGGCAGACCTGACGCCCGAGCGTGCATTCAGCGCCATAGCTTCCGCGTGTCATCAGTTCGTAGCCGCACGCCCGTCCGACCGGCTGGTTCGGCACGCCACGAAGTTGCTCGCGCACGGTCAGACGACGGTAGCCGGAGTGTGCGACACGCTAGCGCTGAGCGAGCGCCAGCTTCGGCGCCGCTTTGACGACGCGGTCGGCTATGGCCCGAAGACCATGCAGCGCGTGCTGCGCTTCAGGAAGGTGCTCGCGCAGCTGACTGTCACTCCGGACGCTGATCTCGCCACCATGGCAGTCCAGCTCGGCTACTCCGACCAGGCTCACCTGACCAGGGAGACAAGCCGGCTTGCCGGGCTGCCGCCGGCCGCGCTGGCCAAGTCGTTTCGCCCCGCGGGGAGCTCTGAAAACGAGCGAGCCTGACCTGGCGTAATCCACGTGGTTGCGCACAGCCTTTTCTCGAGCACACTGCTCGCCTGCGCGCTCTACCGTTCCCCTGCGGCGACGTCAGCGTGATCGTGACTCTTAGCGATCAGAACTAGCCTGGCAGGCCCGAACTAGCCAGCCGAGCGCACCGCCTGGATCTGGGTTGTCTGCGCGACGAGCTTGCCGGCCTCGTCGTGCATGCT
>DASXIA010000318.1:0-4942 GCA_036488155.1 Streptosporangiaceae bacterium
CGCGACCGGCGGCGGCTACGCGAAGCGGACGGCTGCCGATCAGTACCCGGTGCAGGGCCGGGGCGGCCTCGGGGTCGTTACCGCCCGGATCGTCGAAGCCAGGGGCGAGCTGATCGGCGCCCTTATGGTTCACCCGGAGGATGAGGTGTTCGCGATCACCTCAGCCGGCGGCGTCATCCGGACCTCGGCCGCTGAGATCAAGATCTCTGGCCGGCAGACCATGGGCGTGCGGCTGGTGAATCTCGGCGAAGGTCAGAGCCTGGTCGCGATTGCAAGGAATGCCGAAGAGCCTGCGGTTGAGGCGGCCGTGGTGGGCGCTGCGGAGGCAGACGGCGTTTCCGGTGACCCCACCGATTCAGCTGACGCGGCCACCGGTGAGCCGGATGATCCGGACGCCGAGTAGGCAGACAGCTTCGCACTTTCCGGACCAGAACCATCCGGCCTTGCGTATTGCCTGGTAGCTACAGTGACGGAGCGTGTATCGTACCGAAAAGTAGCTTAGGAATTGGGGTAGTTCCGGGGGATGCCCAGCTTCGCGAGGAAAGCTACTTTGGCCCGAGTGCGGCATGTTGCAACTATGTGGACGCATTCGGCGTCTTAGGAGCTGTAGGAGAGGTTCTGATTCGGGCGGATCAGAGCGCCCTGGCTGGGGATAACCTCGTGTCAGTGAACGGTGCGGAGGAGGACGGGGTGGACAATCGGGTGGACGCGCCATCGTGGGCGTCTGGCGAAGGTTCTGAGAACACGAAGCCAGCAGATAGCTCAGACGGCGTCCCAACGCCTAGGTCCGCATCATCATCATCAGCCGCTGACGCGGCTGACGCGGCTGCCACCGCGGGCGGCTCTGGCAGCGCATCGAGCTCCTCACGCACGGTCGGCGACCCGGTGACCCCGCGGAATGACTCGGGCTGGCAGGCCTCGTCCGGCGTCCGCTCGCCGGCGGCTGCGCCACCCAGGCCCGGTGACACCCAGCCGTCACCAGCCTTCTACCCCACGTCGGCTCCGGCGGCCAGCCTCGGTTCGGCCCAAGCCTCCGCGATGGCGGCCGTCGCGGGCGCGGCCAGCGGCGCGCGCGGCCTTGCTTCGAAGGTCGGCGCCTCGTTCTCTGGCCTGTCCAAGCCGAAGCCCCGGCCAAAGGCTCCGCCGCAACGGCGTCCAACGTCCCCGGCCGGTCGCCGACCCATTCCGCAGCAGGCGGGCGCCCGCCCGCACCTGCCCGGCCAGCAAACCCGCAGGGCGTTGCTCAGCCTGGAGCGAATCGAACCGATGTCGGTCATGAAGTTCAGCTTCCTGATCTCCCTGGTTGGCTGGGTCATCTTCTTTATCGCGGTCGCCGTGATCTACTTCGCGCTGTCCAAGATCGGCGTCTTCACCAAGATTGAAACCACCTGGGGACTGGTCACTTACAACAAGAATCACCCAGGGAGTAACCTCACGGCCTGGTTCAGCGCTTCACGGGTGCTCGAGTACACGGCGCTGGTCTGCACTATCAACGCGATCCTGTTCACAGCCCTGGCGACTATCGGCGCAGCCCTCTACAACCTGGTGTCGAACCTGACAGGCGGCATTGAGGTAACGCTGAAGGAATCCGACTGAGCGGCTAGTCCCAGCTTGCGGTAACCTAGCCCGGCGTGCGAGTTGTTAGTGACGCTGGCACGCCTGCGGGCCTGTAGCTCAGACGGTTAGAGCGCTTCCCTGATAAGGAAGAGGTCGGAGGTTCAAGTCCTCCCAGGCCCACCTGCGATAACACGCTCAGTCAAGATTTAACTCGGCTAACGGCGGGATCAGCCGCGAACCTAATACCGTGTCACCATGACGCGCGATATGCGAACTATGACTTGCGGCGACCGCCGATGGCTAGCCGTCATCGGCGGCGTCGTCGCCGGGATAGCACTCGGGGGCGGCCTGGATGCACTGCTCGCCCATCTCGACGGCTATCTGATGCAGACCATCTCGTGGAGCAACCCTCCAGGTTTCCCTGGGCTAGCCTCGTTCGCCATCGTCATCGCTGGTGCGTTCTTCGGACTCGGGATAGGACTGATCGGCGCCGCACTGATCGGCGAGCCTGCCGCCCACCAGGTGCCAGCTGCCGCGACCGTTGGCGACCCTGCCGCTACCAGCGAGGCCAGCGGCTAGCCCAACCGCGCAGGAACGCTCCGACTACTTGACGTGCCAGATCCGTGCCAGGATGTGCGGCGAACGTAGGTCCACAACGGCTAGTCGCGGACCATAGTCTGGCCTCGCTAGCTGCATCTGAGCCGATCACCGCGTCGGCATAGGAGACCTGAAAAGGAAGTGATCAGCGGGGATCCGGCAGTTGCATGCGTGCGTGAGCCTGCGCAATGTAGTCGAACCACTTGAACAGGAGTCGGTGGTGAACGGACCAGCCACGCCTGAGCAGGCTTCGCCGTCGTACGCCCCGCGCGCCGAGAACTACCTGCGGCTGCGAGCCGACGAAGAACTGGGTGAGGCCACGTCCCACGCGCAGGTTCAGGCCACCGCTGAGGATCGGGCGACAACCGCGAAGGGGTGCATGGCGCGTGTCGCAGGGCTGGCGGGAGCGCTTGCGGCTGTTGGGGCTGCTCCCGAGTCGGTGGCCGTCAGTGTGCTCGGCGAGCTGGGTGCCGCGCTTGTGCAGCGCGGCCTGCTGCCTGCCAGTGAGTTGGACACCGAGCCGGTCGCGCCGGGCGCGCTGTTCGAGCCGGTGTCGGTGCGCGCGGTCCCGGTGGGCGTCACCGCAGTGTGCGCCGTTGACGGGTTCGGGTTTCCGGTTCGCGTTCGGTTCGGCGCGCTGGTGGCCGACGGACGTCTGGCTCGGATCACGTGGCGGGCCGCGTACACCGACCCGGCCCTGACCGGATCCGAGGCGCGGTTCCAGGGCCCTGAACCTTGGAGTGCACTCAGAAGCCTCACGGCCGCCGACGACGTGGGCGGCGAGTATCACGGCATGGGCTATGCATATCGCGGCCGGTTCCGGGAAGGCGGGCAATTCGGCTGGGACGGCTGGACCCGGCTGGACCCGGCACCGCCGGCTGAGGCGCGCTGGCTGGACCTGTCGCTGGTCGGCAATCCGCCCGCGCGCATCCCGCTGGAGCATCCGCGCGAGCATGCCGTCACCGTTGCAGCTCTTGACCCGGCCGGCGCCGCCGACCGGTACCTCGATGCACGCTCGTTGGCCCTGTTCGCCGGCGCCCCGGAGCGGCCACCCGGCATCGTGGCCATGGCAGGCGAACTGCTCGCTGCCGGGGTGCTGCAGCTCGGCAGCCCGTCACTGGCCAGGCTTGCCGCCGTAGCAGGACGTCAGGGCTTGGCGATGCCCGGCCCGCTCGCCACGGTCCTGCCGAGCCGGCTGCCGGCGGACTGGGCGGGCCTGCTCGACCGCATCGGCACGGAGAAAGGCGCGTCCGGGCTCGTGTTCGCCGCGGCTGTGCTGCCCGAGGTCGAGGGCGCTCGCTGCGTCATCACCGAGCTGGCATCCAGGCCGGATATCTCCACGCTCCAGGTGTATGCCCCCGCCTGGCCGCACTCCTGGTACCACGGCATGCCGCAGAACGACGACCGCTACCACTGGGACGTACGGGACGACCTAGGCCGCCGCTACGCGACCAGCGCCTACAGAGGCCTCGGCCAAGCCCGCGAGGCAGAATTCCCGCTGCGGCTGCACCCGCCGGTCAGTCCGCTGGCCCGGGAGCTGGAGATCACCCTGTCCGGCCGCACCTCGCAGGCATCGGTCCGCGTGCCGCTGGACTGGCAGAACGACGACTGGGAGTCAGAACTGCCGGACTGGCAGGTGGAGACACCCAGCCACACCGTGAGTCACGACAAGGCCATCGGCCGAGGTCAACAGCGAATCGGCAGAACGGGTGACACACCGGAGACGGCGGGGTCCGGCTCATAACCCAGCGACCGCAGCATGCGGCACTACGGATAGATGGCTTCCCGCTGTCCCTTGGTGCTGTGCATAGTCCAGAGCAGGCCGGCGAGATGTTCGGGGTCGACGGTCGGCATCTCCCAGACCGGGTCGCCCGCCGCTTTGGCCTGCTCCATCTCGGTGTGGAAGGCGCTGTTCTTGATGGCTGCGCCGACGTAGAGCATGCCGACGTAGACGCCTTTGTCAGCTACCTCAGCGTGCAGGGCTTGCAGGTAGTTGCGCTGGGCCGCTTGTGCAGGACTTGGGCCGCTCATGTTCGGCAGTCCCTGCACGGTGCTGCCGCCTTGCGCGGTCAGGATGGCCCCGTCCCCCTGCTCGAGCATGTGCGGCAGGAACTCCTGTACCAGTGCCAGCATCGTGTAGAAGATCAGTGGCATGAATTTCTCGGCATGCTGCGGGGAGAGGTTGGCTGCAGAAACGAACCCGGTGGCTGGAGTGGGTGCATAGTAAAAGGCGTCGAGGTTGCCGGCCTTAGCGCGAATCTGCTCGGCCAGCCGGGGCGTGGCACCAGTGTCGGCTAGGTCGGCTGTGATGACGTGCGCGGTTCCTCCGGCATTGGTCAGTTCCTTCGCCAGACGGTCAAGTGGCTCCGAGTGGCGAGCCACCAGGGTGACGGCGTAACTCTCTCGCGCGTAGTGGCGGGCGACAGCCTGGCCTAGGCCGGGTCCGGCTCCGAACACAGCGATGGATTTGGACATAAGAATGCTCCTTCCTAAGGTTCACAATTACCTTGTCGTCAGGTGACTCGCCTTGACGCTGGAAACAGTGCGGCATCGACGAAGCCCTGCTAGCCGTCGTCGGTCTTCGCTCGCCAAGTACGCCTGACTGCACGCTGGTGCACTGGCCAACTCCCTGCTGTCGGCCGCGGCCGCGATAACTTCAGAGCCTGCGCACGCAATGACCATCCCATACGAGGAGAGCCCGCCGGCCGGGTTTGAGGAGCGAGAAGATGGACGGTGACGCGCAGGCCAGGGCGAGGATCATGGAGAACTGGCGGGCTTCCGAGCAAGG
>DASXIA010000471.1:0-4628 GCA_036488155.1 Streptosporangiaceae bacterium
CCAACCGCCACCTCGACCTCGCCGTCGCCAACGGACAGCACAACTCCGACCCCGAGCACTAGTAGCACTCCGTCGAGCGCCGACTCGGGCGCCGTTCCTGGAGTCGGGCCGACTAACGGGAACCTGGTCCCGGCCGGCGCAACTACTGGGACGGGCGTCAACGGAGGCTCGAGCACGAACAACTCGGCACGCGTCAGCACCGGAAACGCGGGCGCGTCTCAGTTGTCCGCGCTATCCCCGGCCACCGGCCAGACGGCGCGCAGCAGTCAGAAGCCCAAACCCTGCCATTCGTCGAAGCGCACGTCCGCTAAGAAGTCAAGCTCGCCGACCACGTCTACACAGACGAGCGCGAAGCTCGGGCAGACTCAGCCGGGCAAGGCTGCCGTAGCCAAGCTGGACTGACCGAGCAGACTTGACTGGCCGGGCCGAGCCGAGCTGACAGCTGGGCAGTCAGTCAGGGTCCGGCGCCGGTCAGGCCCAGCGTGCAGTGCGGCTGAGCAGCACTCCGGCCGCCACTGCACCAGCTGACGATGCGCGCATTACCGTCGGACCGAGCCTGGCCATGACCGCGCCTGCCGCGAGGAAGGCATCGTTCTCGGCCGGCGAGATCCCGCCTTCCGGGCCGATCACCAAGACCACCTCGCCCTCAGCCGGCACTGCCGCAGCCGTCAGCGGCTCCGGGGCATCCGGATCGAGCACGATAGCCAGCGCAGCGGCCGAGATACGGCGCGCCGCCGCGGCAAGATCCGCTTGCTCGGTCACTTCCGGAAACCACGATCGCCTGCTCTGCTTTGCCGCCTGCTGTGCGGTCGAGATCCAGCGCGCCAGCGACCGCGCCGCCCGGTCACCGCGCCAGACTGACACCGACCGCTGCGCCGCCCACGGCACGATTACGTCGGCGCCCGCCTCCGTCATCAGTTCCACGGCCAGTTCGCCCCGGTCACCTTTAGGTATCGCCTGCAGGATGGCAATCCGCGGCTGCGGCGGCGGCTCTGCCCTGCGGGCGCAGACCGTGAGGTCAAGCTCTGCTGGCCGGGCTGCGGCAACCACGCACTCCACTATCAGGCCGGCGCCGTCCGTGAGGTCGACCCGTTCGCCGGGCGTGAGGCGCCGGACCGTACTCGCGTGCTTGCCTTCCGGCCCGCGCAGCGTGACACGCTCGCCGGCGAGTTCTGCCGTCGGGGCGACGAAGACCGGCGGTCTCAGGTCCGGCCAGCCCGGTTGTCAGCGGCCGTTGAACGCATCACGCAGCCGCGAGAAGAAGCCCTGCTGGCCTGGCGCGAACTTACCGGGCGGAGCCTCCTCGCCGCGGAGCTTGGCAAGCTGGCGCAGCAGATCTTCCTGCTCGGGCTCGAGCTTGCTGGGCGTCTCAACCGTGACGTGAATGATCAGGTCGCCACGGCCCGAGCTGTTCAGCCGCTCGGTCCCCTGCCCGTACATCGGAATGGCCTGGCCAGACTGCGTCCCCGGCCGGATGTCCAGCGTTGCGGGCCCGTCCAGAGTCTCGACCTGGAGGCTGGCGCCGAGCGCAGCGGCGACCATCGGGATCGTCACGGTGCAGTGCAGGTCATCGCCCTGCCGCTCGAAAATAGGATGGGGCAGCTGGACGATCTCCAGGAACAGGTCGCCGGGTGGCCCGCCGCCAGGGCCAACCTCGCCCTCGCCGGCGAGCTGGATGTGCGTGCCGTCCTCGACACCGGCAGGGATCCGCACCTTGATGGTGCGCCGGGTCCTGACTCGCCCGTCCGCGTCGCACTCCGGGCATGGTTTGCGGATGACTGTGCCGAAACCGCCGCAGGCAGGACACGGCCGCGATGTCATCATCTGACCAATAAAGGACCTGGTGACCTGGCTGATCTCCCCGCGTCCGTTACAGACGTCGCAGGTCACCGGGTGGGTTCCGGGCGCCGTGCCTTCGCCGGAGCAGGTCGGGCAGACGACCGCGGTGTCGACGACGAGTTCCCTGGTCGTGCCGAACGCGCACTCGGACAGGTCCAGGTCGACCCGGATCGTGGCGTTGCGCCCGCGCCTCGCCCTGCTGCGCGGACCGCGCGGAGCGGCTCCACCGCCGAAGAACGCGTCCATGAGGTCGCTGAACGGGAAGCCCGCAGCGCCGAAGCCCGGAGCGCCCGCGCGCTGGGCGAACGGGTCAGCTCCGAGGTCGTACATCTGGCGCTTCTCCGGATCGGAGAGCACCTCGTAAGCCTGGGTGACTTCCTTGAACCGTTCCTGCAGCGCCGGATCCGGGTTGACGTCCGGGTGCAGTTCCCTGGCCAGCCGTCGGTAGGCCTTCTTGATCTCGTCGGCGCCCGCATCGCGACGGACTCCGAGGATCCCGTAATAATCGTTTGCCACCGGCATTCCTACGACTCCGCCAGGATCTGACCCACATATCGTGCCACCGCGCGTACCGCTCCCATCGCCGTCGGGTAGTCCATCCTTGTCGGACCAAGTACCCCGAGCCTGGCTAGTGATTGACTGCCAGCGCCATATCCGGTAGCCACGAGCGAAGTGCTCCGCAGCCCGTCGACTTCATTCTCCGACCCGATGCGGACTGTGACCGCCGCTTGGTCGCCCGACTCGCCGAGCAACCGCATCAGCACTACCTGTTCCTCCAACGCCTCGAGCACCTCGTGCAATCCCCTGGAGAAGTCGGCCTGGGTCAGATTCGCTGCACCACCGACGACGACGCGCTCCTCGTGCCGCTCGACGACGGTCTCCAGGATCACGGAAAAGACTGCTGCGGCATTGGGACGTTCTACTGAGCTCACCCGGTCGGGCAATTCGGCCACCACCGATGCGACGTCGGCGAGCCTGCGGCCATCCAGGCAGGCGTTGAGCACCGCGCGCAGCTGGGTGATCGACTCGTCCCCGATCGCACCGGGCAGTTCGACCATGCGCTGCTCGACCCGCCCGGTATCGGTGATCAGCACCAGCAGCAGCCGGCGGTCGGTCAGCGGGACCAGTTCGATATGCCGGACCGTCGACCTCGTCAGCGACGGATACTGAACGACGGCCACCTGCCGGGTGATCTGCGCGAGCAGGCGAACCGTGCGCATGACAATGCTGTCCAAATCGTAGGCACCGGCGAGGAATGTCTCGATCGCGCGGCGTTCTGCCGCCGACAGCGGCTTTACCGCTGACAACCGGTCGACGAACAAGCGGTAACCCTGGTCGGTCGGTATCCGGCCAGCGCTCGTGTGCGGCTGGACGATGTAGCCCTGCTCCTCCAGGACGGCCATATCGTTCCTGATGGTGGCAGGCGAGACGTCCAGGTTGTGGCGGTCGACCAGTGTCTTAGAGCCGACGGGCTCATTCGTGGAGACAAAATCCTCCACGATGGCGCGCAGTACCGCCAGTTTCCTGTCGTCGAGCACGCCGCCACCTCCCCTTGGCACTCCTGGACCCTGAGTGCCAATTCTAGGGCCGAATCAGAGCGGGAGGACAGATCAGCCACAGGAGCGAGCCACCCAAAAGCGAAGCATCTTGCTGCTGCACCTACATAGACAGTCAGATGGTGACTAGTCGGGCTAGTCCGTCAGGTTGCGGATGACGGCGTCGGCTAGCAGCCGCCCGCGCTGCGTCAGCCTGACTGCCCCCTGCGCCAGTGCCACCCGGCTGGCCAGCCCGTCCTCGACTGCGGTCCGGGCAGCAGCGCGTCCGGCCGGGGTGAGATACGCCACCGGGCAGCCCGCCGCCAGCCTGCTGGCGAGCATGATCCGCTCAGTAGCCCGTTCGCCGTCAGTCAGGACCTCGCGCGCCTGGGCCGGGCTCACGCCAGCGCTGATCCGCTGGGCGTAGGCGGCCGGGTGCCGGACATTCCACCAGCGAGTCCCGCCGACGTGACTATGGGCCCCCGGGCCGATCCCCCACCAGTCGCCGCCTGTCCAGTACAGCTCGTTGTGCCTGCATCGGGCTTCATCATTTGCCGCCCAGTTGGATACCTCATACCAACGCAAGCCGGCTGCGCCCAGCCGCTCATCGGCGATCAGGTACCGGTCGGCCAGCACATCGTCATCGGGCATCGGCAGCTCCCCGCGCCGAATTCGCGCCGCGAGCCTGGTGCCTTCCTCGACGATCAGGGAGTAGGCAGAGATGTGGTCAGGGCCGGCCGCGAGCGCCTGGTCCAGCGACGTCTCCCAGTCAGCGTCGGTCTCCCCCGGAGTGCCATAGATGAGATCCAGGCTGACGTGGCCGAACCCGGCCGATCGCGCCCATGCCACGCATCGCTCCGGCCGGCCAGGCTGGTGCACCCGGTCCAGAACAGCCAGCACGTGCGGCACTGCGCTTTGCATGCCTAGTGAGATCCGGGTGAATCCGCCGGCCCGCAGCTCTGCCAGCACCGGTTCGTCTACCGTCTCCGGATTGGCTTCGGTCGTCACCTCCGCGTCGCGCGCCAGCCCCAGCTCAGCGTCGATCGCGCGCAAGATGGCTATGAGGTCGCGTGGCGGCAGCAGCGTCGGCGTTCCGCCGCCGAAGAAGACCGTCTGCACCGGCCCGGTCCGGCCCGCCAGCGCCTTGGCAGCCAGCTTGATCTCGCCGATGGCCAGCGCCGCGTAGGACTCGCGGGACGCGCCAGAGCCTAGTTCCGTCGCGGTGTAGGTGTTGAAGTCGCAGTAGCCGCACCG
>DASXIA010000502.1:0-7842 GCA_036488155.1 Streptosporangiaceae bacterium
GTCGTAGCGGATGCGGGGCAGCGAGGCGCGCAGCCAGAAGAACACGAAGACGAAGATGACCACCTTGGCCACGAACCACAGCACGGGCCACCAGCCGCTGTTCGCGCCCGACCATACGCTCAGCGGCCACGGGGCCCGCCAGCCACCGAGGAAGAGTGTGGTGGCCAGCGCAGAGACTGTGATCACGTTGACGTACTCAGCCAGCTGGATCATGGCGAACTTCAGCGAGGAGTACTCGGTGTGGTAGCCGCCCACCAGTTCGCCCTCGCCCTCAGGCAGGTCAAACGGCAGCCGGTTGGTCTCGCCGATCATGGTGATCAGGTAGATCACGAAAGACGGCAGCAGCAGGATTGCGTACCACGACGGCCAGTGCCAGATAAATCCGAAGAAGTGGAACGAGGCGCCGTGGATCTGCGCCGCGACGATCTGCGAGGTGGACAGCGAGCCCGAGTACAGGAACACCGGCACGAAGGCCAGGCTCATCGCGATCTCGTAACTGATCACCTGCGCGGACGATCGCAGACCGCCGAGCAGGGAGTACGGCGACTGGGCCGACCAGCCTGCCAGCACAATGCCGTACACGCCAAGCGAGCTCATCGCGATCACCAGCAGCACTGCCACCGGCAGGTCGGACAGCTGAAGCGGGGTTCGGTGGCCCGCGATCGAGACGATCGGACCCCACGGGATGACGGCGAAGCTGATGAACGCGGGGATCACCGACACCGCCGGCGCGATCACGAACAGCAACCTGTCCACGCCGCGCGGGATGATGTCTTCCATCAGGGCCAGCTTGATGCCGTCCATCAGCGACTGCAGCAGACCGAACTTGCCGGCCCGGTTCGGACCGGGACGCTGCTGCATCCGGCCGATGACGCGCCGCTCTGCCCAGATCGCGAACAGGGTGCCCAGCAGCAAGAACAGGAAGACGACCAGCACCTTGAGTAGGACGATCCACCACGCGTCGTGCCCGAAGCTGGCCAGGGTGGGGACGTTACTGACCGGCCCCGACGCTAGCCCCGTGTTAGCCAGCACCGTGTTAGCCAGCACCGTGTTAGCGAGCACAGTCATTCCGCGCTCCTCAGCGTGACGACGCTCCCGTGGCCAGCGCGGAGGTCGCGGCGGACGGTACTGCCGGCCGAGTTGGCCGGCAGCCAGACGACCCGGTCAGGCATATCAGCGGTCTCCACGGGAACAGTAATGGCACCATGGCCAGTAGCCACGGTTATCTTGCCGCCGTCGGTCGTGCCGGCTTCGGCTGCCGTCGCGGCCGACATCCGCGCAACGGCTGCACGCGCGGTGCCCGCCAGATTCGGCTCGCCATCCTGCATCCGGCCAACGTCGAGGAGATTATGCCAGGTGGCCAGCAGCGCCCCTACTTGGCCCGCATGCCCCGGGCCCGGCTGGTCAAGCCCCGGCCGGCTCGCTTGACTGGCGAACGCCTGCGTAGCGGGAGTCGGGGTGGGCGTGGGACTTGGCGATAGGGCGGCCGACTGGGTGAGGATCGTCATTTCACGCCGGACCGCCGCGACATCGGGCAGGCCAAGGTGCACGTCCATCTCATCGGCCAGCGCTGCCAGCACTTGCAGGTCGGTGCGTACCGACGGCACCGCGAGCGCTGCGGTGAACGAGCCGGGCCGGCCCTCCCAGTTCACGAACGTGCCGGGCTTCTCTGCCACCGCGGCGACCGGGAAGACAACGTCAGCGCGGTCGGTCACGGCGCTGACGCGCAGCTCGAGGCTGACCACGAAGCCGGCGGCTTCGATCGCGGCCAGCGCCGCAGCCGGGTCGGGCAGGTCGTACGGATCGACGGCGCCGATCAGCAGCGCCCCGACGTCACCGGCGGCAGCGGCGGCCAGCATCTCGCTGGTGCTGCGGCCGGGGGCTGACGGCAACGAGCCGACGCCCCAGACCCTGGCGACCTCGGCCGTAATCTCCGCACTGCCGATGCGCCGGCCGCCGGGCAGCAGGTTCGGCAGCGCGCCGGCCTCGATCGCGCCGCGCTCGCCGGCCCGCCGCGGAACCCACGCGAGCTTCGCACCCGTCTGGCTGGCCAGCCGGGCCGCTGCGGACAACGCGCCGGGCACCTCGGCCAGCCGCTCGCCGACCATGATGACAGCGCCCTGCTGCTGCAGCGCCGCGGTCACGTCCTCGGGCAGTTGTGCCAGCGCAGCGGCCTCGCCTCCCGGCGCGGTCGGCAACAGTGAGCCCGAGAGCTTAGCCAGGCCGTCGCTGGCAAGCGCGGCGACTGAGTACACCGACATGCCGCCGGCACGCACGGCCTTGCGCAGCCGGAGGAACACGATCGGGCACTCTTCCTCGGGCTCGAAGCCAGCCAGCAGCACAGCCGGGGCGTGCTGCACGTCGTCGTAGCTGACGTTCGCCTGGCCGGCTACGTGCCCGGCCAGGAACTGCAGTTCCTCGGCCGAGTGCGGCCGGGTGCGCATGTCGACGTCGTTGGTGGCCAGAGCTACCCGGGCGAACTTGGCGTAGCCGTAGGCGTCCTCCAGAGTGAGCCGCCCGCCGGGCAGTACGCCTGCCCGGCCGCGGGCAGCGAGCAGGCCGCGGGCCGCCACCGAAAGCGCCTCCGCCCACGAGGCGGGCCGCAGCGCGCCCCCCTGGTCGCGGACCAGCGGCGAGACCAGCCGGTCAGGCTGCGTCGCGTAGGTGAAGGCCCACCGGCCCTTATCGCAGTTCCACTCCTCGTTGACCGCCGGATCATTGCCGGCCAGCCGGCGGGTGACCGCGCCGCGCCGATGGTCGGTGCGCTGGCGGCAGCCCGCCGCGCAGTGCTCGCACACGCTCGGCGTGGATACCGTGTCAAACGGGCGGGACCGGAACCGGTAGGAGGCGCCGGTCAGCGCACCGACCGGGCAGATCTGCACGGTATTGCCGGAGAAGTAGGAATCGAACGGCACGCCTTCGGCGACACTGACCTGTTCCTGCGGACCCCGGTCGACGAGCTCGATGAGCGGGTCCCCGGCGATCTCCTCGGCGAACCTGGTGCAGCGCGCGCACTGAATGCACCGCTCGCGGTCCAGCAGCACCTGGGCAGAGAGTGCTACCGGCTTGGCAAAAGTCCGCTTGACCCCGTGGAACCTCGTCTCGCCGCGCCCGGTCGACATCGCCTGGTTCTGCAGCGGGCACTCCCCACCCTTGTCGCACATCGGGCAGTCGAGCGGGTGGTTGACCAGGAGCAGCTCCATCATCCCGCGCTGCGCCTTCTCCGCCACCGGCGAGGTGAGCTGGGTGCGCACGACCATGCCGTCGGTCACTGTCGTCGTGCAGGACGCAGGCGGCTTCGGCTGGCCCTCCACCTGCACCAGGCACTGGCGGCAGGCGCCGACCGGCGCCAGCAGCGGGTGGTCGCAGAACCGCGGGATCTGAATGCCCAGTTGCTCGGCAGCGCGGATGACCAGGGTGCCCTTGGGCACGGTGATCTCGAAGCCGTCGATCGTGACCCGCACGCCGTCGGCGGGCACCGGCACGTTGCCGCCGGATCCGGTTGTCTGCACTGTCATCGGGCCGACTCCAAGGCGAAGAGTGTCGATGCGGCGGGATCGAACGGGCAGCCGCCGAGCCGCTGGTGCTCGATGTACTCATCCCGGAAGTACTTGATCGAAGACGCGACTGGCGCCTGGATCGAGTCGCCGAGGGCGCAGAACGCGCGGCCGGTGATGTTGTCGCAGATATCGAGCAGCTTGTCGAGGTCAGCTTCGCTGCCCTCACCGCGCTCCAGCTGCTCCAGCAGCTGGACGACCCACCAGCTGCCCTCCCGGCATGGCGTGCACTTGCCGCACGACTCGTGCTTGTAGAACTGACACCAGCGCAGCGCGACGCGGACCACGCAGGTGGTCTCGTCGAACAGCTGTATCGAGCGCGTCCCGAGCATCGACCCGGCAGCCGCCACTGACTCGTAGTCCAGCGGCACGTCCAGGTGCTGGTCGGTGAACAGCGGCGTGGACGACCCGCCCGGGGTCCAGAACTTCAGCCGGTGGCCGCTCCTGATGCCGCCAGCGAGCTCCAGCAGCTCGCGCAGGGTGGTACCGAGCGGCGCCTCATACTGGCCGGGTGTCGTCACGTGCCCGGACAGCGAGAAGAGCCCGAAACCCTTCGATCTCTCCGTGCCGAAGCGAGTGAACTCAGCTGCGCCGTACTGCAGGATGTACGGCACCGTAGCGATCGACTCGACGTTGTTGACGACCGTCGGGCAGGCGTACAGGCCTGCTACGGCCGGGAACGGCGGCTTGAGGCGGGGCTGCCCGCGGAAGCCCTCGAGTGAGTCCAGCAGCGCCGTTTCCTCGCCGCAAATGTAAGCGCCTGCGCCGGCATGGACGACGATGTCGAGGTTCAGCCCGGAGCCGAGGATGTTCTCGCCCAGGTAGCCCGCTTCATACGCCTCGGCCACGGCCAGCTGCAGGCGCCTGATCACGTGCAGCACTTCGCCGCGGATGTAGATGAACGCCAGCTGCGCGCGGATCGCATAGCACGCGACGATCATGCCCTCGATGAGCGCCTGCGGGTTGTTGAACAGCGTCGGCATGTCCTTGCACGCGCCGGGCTCGGACTCATCGGCATTGACCACCAGGTAGTGCGGCTTGCCGTCGCCCTGCGGGATGAAACCCCACTTGACGCCGGTGGGGAAGCCGGCCCCGCCGCGGCCGCGCAATGCCGAGTCCTTGAGCGTCTGGATGACCTCGTCGGGCGCCATCTTCAGGGCCTTCGGCAGCGCCTGGTAGCCGCCATCACGCCGGTAGGCGGCTAGCCGGAATGAATCGGGCTCGTCCCAGTGCGCGCTGAGCTCCGGGATCAGGGTCGTCGTCACTGCTGTCCTTCCGCAGGGCGGCTGCCTCTTGCGCCACTGGCGCCATCGGGACGTCCGCCCAGCTGCTTGGCGATCCGCAAGCCGGCCAGGGTTGGCTCGCCCGCGGTGTTCCCCTCGGCCGCCTGGCCGTCGGGGAAACCGGCTAGGATCCTCGACGCTTGCTTCCAGGTGCACAGCCGCGGCGCACCGCGGGTCGGCTTCACGTCGGCACCGGTCCTCAGGCCGTCGACAAGATCACGCGCGGACTGCGGCGTCATGTTGTCGAAGAACTCCCAGTTGACCATGACCACTGGCGCGTAGTCGCAGGCCGCGTTGCACTCGACATGTTCGACGCTGACTTTGCCATCCGGGGTCGGCTGGTCGACCTCAACGCCGAGGTGGTCCTTCAGGTCCGCGAGGATCGCGTCGCCGCCCATCACCGCGCACAGCGCGGTGGTGCAGACGCCGACGTGATACTCGCCGATCGGCTTGCGCTTGTACATGGTGTAGAACGACACCACGCCGGTCACGTCGGCCTCGGTCAGGCCGAGTTGCCCGGCGCAGAATTCGATTCCGTCCTGCGACACGTAACCCTCTTCGGACTGCACCAGGTGCAGCAGGGGCAGCAGAGCCGAGCGCACCCGGGGATACCGGGCGATGATCTCGGCGGCCTGCGGCGCAAGCCGGGCGCGTGCCTCCTCGCTCAGCGCCATTACCTGTCCACGCCTCCCATCACGGGATCGATGCTGGCAACCGCCGCGATGACATCGGCGATCATGCCGCCCTCGCACATCGCCGCCACCGACTGCAGGTTCGTAAACGACGGATCCCGGAAGTGCACCCGGTAGGGCCGCGTGCCGCCGTCACTCACGGCGTGGCAGCCCAGCTCCCCGCGCGGTGACTCCACGGCCGCGTACGTCTGGCCGGCCGGCACCCGGAAGCCCTCGGTGACCAGCTTGAAGTGGTGGATCAGGGCCTCCATCGACTGGCTCATGATGTGCGCGATGTGGTCTGGCGAGTTACCCATCCCGTCCGGGCCGAGCGCCAGCTTCGCGGGCCAGCCGATCTTGGCATCCTCGATCATGACCGGCTGGCCGGCCATGTCGGCGAGGCGGTCCACGCACTGGCTGATGATCCGCAGCGACTGGTCGAGCTCGTCCATCCGGACCACGTACCGGCCGTAGGCGTCGGCGCTCTGCCGCACCGGCACATCGAACTCATAGTTCTCGTAGCCGCAGTACGGCTGGCTCTTGCGGAGGTCCCAGGGCAGCCCGGCGGCGCGCAGGATCGGCCCGGTGACGCCGAGCGCCATGCAACCGGTCACGTCCAGGTGCGCGACGCCCTTGGTCCTCGCAATGAAAACCGGGGCAGCGTCGAAAAGTGCGCGAATCTCGGAAAGCAGGCCCGGCATGATCCGGACGTACTCGCGAAGCCGCTCGAGCGCGCCGGCCGGCAGGTCCATCGAGACTCCGCCTGGCCGGATAAAGGCGTGGTTCATGCGCAGGCCAGTAATGAGCTCGAGCAGATCGAGCGTCTTCTCCCGCTCGCGCATCCCGTAGATGAACACGGTGGTCGCGCCTAGTTCCAGACCCATCGTCCCGACCGCGGTCAGGTGGGAGCCGATCCGGTTGAGCTCCATCATCAGCACCCGGATCACGTTGGCGCGCTCGGGCACCTCCGACTCGATGCCGAGTAGCTTCTCCACCGCCATGCAGTAGGCAGTCTCGTTGAACAGCGGCGACAGGTAATCCATCCGGGTGCAGAAGGTGACGCCCTGAGTCCAGCTGCGGAACTCCATGTTCTTCTCGATGCCGGTATGCAGGTAACCGATGACCGGCCGGAGCTCGGTCACCGTCTCCCCGTCCAGGGTCACCACCAGCCGCAGCACGCCGTGCGTGGACGGGTGCTGGGGACCCATGTTGACGACCATGCGCTCGTCAGACACCCGGTCCTCGGCGGCGGCAGCGACAACCTCGTCCCAGTCCTGGCCGCTGACGTGGTAGACACGGCCTTCGTCGTAGCTGGCGCTGCTGGTGTTCTCCTCGGTACCGCCCAGGTCGTAGGGGTCCCGGTCGCGGTCATGGGCCTCGCTGCTGGCGCCTGCCGAGCTGGCCCCGTTAGAGCCGGCACCGTGCGTCTGGTGGTCAGCCGGAGCGGTCACTCGTACGCCCTCCGCTCATCTGGCGGCGGTATGGTCGCGCCGCGGTACTCCACTGGGATGCCGCCGAGCGGATAGTCCTTCCGCTGCGGATGCCCGCGCCAGTCATCCGGCATCTCGATCCTGGTCAGCGCGGGGTGGCCGTCGAAGATGAGGCCGAAGAAGTCCCAGGTCTCGCGTTCGTGGAAGTCGCAGGTGGGGTAGATGCCCACCAGCGAGGGCACGTGCGGGTCGGCGTCGGGTGCGGTGACCTCCACCCGCAGCCGGCGGTTGTGGGTAATCGACAGCAGGTGGTAGACAGCGCGCAGTTCTTCACCAGGTAGGGCCGGGTAATGCACCCCGGACACGCCGAGGCACATCTCGAAGGACAACGCCGGGTCGTCGCGGAGCCGGGACGCCACCGCCACCAGGTGCTCGCGGCTCACGAACAGGGTGAGCTGACCGCTGGCGACAATCACTTGCTCGACGGCCTCGCCGAAGCTGACGCCGACGGTCGCGAGCGAGGCGGCCAGCGTGTCGGCTAGCTCGTCAAAGTAGGAGCCATACGGCCGCGGGGTGGAAAGCCGCGGCGCCCGGCGGACCTGCAGGCCGCCATAGCCCGAGGTGTCGCCGGTGCCCGAGACCCCGAACATCCCGCTCCGCTTGACCTGCTCGGCCAGCCGTTCCCGGCCCGCCACCGCAGCAGGATCGGGAACGGCGGCGTGCTCGAGGGCACCGTCGTCCTGCTTC
Organism: Streptosporangiaceae bacterium; assembly: GCA_036488155.1. Classification (GTDB taxonomy): domain Bacteria; phylum Actinomycetota; class Actinomycetes; order Streptosporangiales; family Streptosporangiaceae; genus JAJYUU01. The sequence goes on from DASXIA010000502.1 coordinate 7,689, forward strand.
GGCCCATCTGGTCCGGTCACGACGTACCGCCGGGATACTCCGAGCCCATCAGGCTGGCTCCGGAGGTCAGCGGCAGCCGCCGTAGCCGGGCTTCCTCAAGCTCGGTCACCTCGTGCTCTCGGTTGACGCCGAGCTTCATGTTCTGGATCCGGTC
>DASXIA010000548.1:0-13139 GCA_036488155.1 Streptosporangiaceae bacterium
GCCAGGTGCTCAAGCATTGGCGATCGGACACGGACCCGGTTGACCTGCTCGTCAGGATCGCCAGCGAGTGCCGTATCAGCAGACGGGAAATCTCCCGACTCACCGGGCTGGACAGGGCAACCGTTCGCAGGATGCTGCGAAGTCAGAAGTCATAGCCGTCAGCATGCCCGGTCAGGCTGGCGGGAGTACCGAATTCGCACCAGCCTGACCAGATCCACGCTGCCGACGAATCCACCGTTCCAGTGGACCAGTCGGCGGGTTGCCAGGGCCGCCTTATCCAAGGGCTCTCGGATTTCTGCCTCCCAGGACGAAGAATCAGTAGGCAGACTGATACCAGCCGGGCAAGGCAGCGGCTGGCCTCGCTCGGCAACGTCAGATCTGCGGGCAGAGGAGGTCCACGGCGAAGTCAGATGCGGTCCCCAGGTGACGCCGCCACGCTCATGATCGACCGCCATTCTTGCCAGTCCGTTACTGTAGAAGCAGTGTGCTCATCTGCTACGGTACAGGCGGACTGGAGAAAGTCCAGGTCAGACAACTAAATCATCCGGGGTGTTAGCTCAATGGTAGAGCAGCGGACTTTTAATCCGTGGGTTCTGGGTTCGAGCCCCAGGCGCCCCACCACTGCCACTGTATTAGTTCGGTAGATACGTGACGTCTGGCTGCAGGCAGATGGTTTGACAGTTACTTCGGCGATCCTTGACGCTCGGCTGATGACCGCGGTCAGGCGCTGAGGACCTCGGGTGCTGGGGCGATCTCCCGGTCGTGCTCCTCCCCGGGAGCCGTGCGTTCGATACCGATCAGCGGCCGCTCGTCGAGGACGGCAAGGATGCGCTTGAGCCACCGGGATGTTTGGGATGTGCTCCCCGCTTTCCAGCTTCGAGACGAACGAATGCGTCTGGCGGCGCGCTCGGCGACCTCCTGGCGGGTCAGATCCAGCGCGCAAGTCTCGTGTCCCACGAGAACGAGCATTCAGGCCCGCGCCTCAAGAAGTGGACATCGCTGGACGTTTGGATCTTATTAGCGACTACGGTGCATTCGCCCAGCATCGGTACAGTTGGTGACAGCGAACGGGTCGCCGTTAACCTGGATGGCGCAGTCGCTGGACGTAGGCGATGGGGGATGCAGATGGCCAGGCCGACGCGGCCCGGCGACGATCCTTGGCGAGACGATTACCCGCCCAGGCCGGCCCAAGGGCAGGATGATCTTCGCCGCCGCCCCACGTTCACGCCGCGATCGGAGTCGGGGCCGGCCGGTTCGCAAGCGCAGTCAGGGTCGCATCTCTCCGCTGAGCCCACGCAGTCGCGACCAACCCAGGGACCCCGGTTCTCTCCGGGGCCTCAGCCGTCACCGCCCCAGTCCACGCTTCCCCCCGACCGGGACGAAGCTCGGTCCGGTCACCCCCGGCCGGGCAAACACGCGGCCCAGCGGAACGGTGCAGGACGCCCTGCCGAGGACCCGCCGCGCCCGTCCTCCGATCCGTGGGAGCGATACTTCCGGCCACCGGACAGCAGACAACGTGCGGCTGACCCGCCGCCGACAGTGTCCCCGCCGAGGCGGGGAATCCCGCACAACTATCCGCAGCCGTTCCGCTACCCGGAGGCTCTGCCGCGGCGCGGAGGACCTGGCGGTAGGCAACCGCCGGATGACGGGGACGACCGCACCCTGATTCTCGAGGTCCCGTCTCCTGACGGCCCTGGTACCGGGTTGCAGCCGCGCGCCGGCACACAGCCGGATCTGGCCCGGTCCAGCGCGGTGATGGCGGCGGGAACGTTCGTGTCGCGCAGCACCGGGTTCCTGCGCACGTTCATGCTCTTGTACGCAATCGGCACAGGACGGCTTGCGGATGCGTACAACAACTCCAACGCGCTGCCCCAAACCGTCTATTACCTGTTTCTCGGCGGAGTCTTCACCAGCGTCATGGTGCCGCTGATGGTGAAGGCGGCCAAGAACCACCCGGACCGAGGCGAGGCGTACGCCGAGCGGATCTTCACGCTCGGGGTGGCCGCGCTGTTCACCGTCACGGTGGCCGGGACGCTCCTCGCTGGCCCGCTGATCGGCCTGTACGCGGGGAACCTCGGCCGTTCGCCGACCGCCGTGGCTGAGCACCAGCAGATGGTGCTGCTTGCGCACTTTGCCATGCCCCAGATCTTCTTCTTCGGGATGGACGCGCTGCTCGGCGCGATCCTGAACACCAGGGGCCGGTTCGGCGCCAACATGTGGACGCCGGTCATCAACAACGTCGTGGTCATCACGGTCGTCGGCATCTACATCGCCACCGTGGGCCTGCACAAGACACCGCTGACGGTCTCGCCCTTCGGCGTAAGACTGCTCGGCATCGGGGCCCTCCTGGGCATCCTGATCCAGTCCATCTCACTATTCCCGGTGCTGCGCAGAGCAGGGTTCAGCATGCACCTGCGGTGGGACTTCCGGCGCTCGGAGATCCGGGAGATCCGCCGGATGGCCAGCTGGATGTTCGTCTACGTCGGCTCCCAGTGGGCTGGCAACCTGGTCGTGCAGCGCGTGGCGAACTCGGCCGCGGCTCACGGTGCCACCGGGCACGGGTACTCGGTGTACTTCAACTCCTGGCAGTTGTTCCAGCTGCCGTACGCGGTCGTCGGGATCTCGGTGATCAGCGCGCTGCTGCCGCGGATGAGCGGTCACGCAAACGACCGCAACTACGCGCTGGTCCGTGAGGACTTCTCTACCGGCGTCCGGATGGCGGCGGTGATCGTGGTGCCCGCCACGGTCTTCCTCGCCGTACTCGGCGCGCCACTGTGCGAGTTCCTCTTCGCGCATGGCAGCACCTCGGCGGCGAGCGCCAGGTACATCGGCGAGGTGTTCGCCGTGTTCTCGCTCGGCCTGATGCCGTTCATGCTGACTCAGCTGCAGCTCCGCGTGTTCTATTCGTTCCAGGAGAACCGGGCCCCGGCCGTCATCGGAGTGTTGATGCTCGTGGTTGGCGTGATCGGCGACCTGATCGCGTTCGCGGTGCTGCCGCCCGGTCGGGTGGTCATCGGACTGGCCGCCGCTTACGGCCTAGTCACGCTGACCGGTGCCGCAGTGGCGTGGCCGCTGCAACTGCGCCGGGTAGGCAGCCTGGATGGCCGGCGGATCGCTCGCAGCCTGGTCCGGATGTTCCTGGCCACGCTGCCTGGGCTGGTTTTCGCTTTCGTGACGATGGCCATCGTCGGCTCGGTGTTGCGTTCTCCCGGGGTCGTCTACGGCCTGGTGAGCACTGTGATCGGCGGCGGTGGCGCGCTGCTCCTGTACGCCATCTGCGCGAAGCTGCTCAACATTGATGAGTTCCGTCTTGTTGTACGTTCCGTCGCACGGCGCTTCGGTGGGTGATGCGGTCATCATGCCGGCATCGGTCCGGGCCCGTCGACGCGGAAGATCCGGCTCCGTCGGCGGGTGCCGTCCCGGCGAATGAGGTCCTCCTGGCGGATGCCGAGGTCTGTCGCACCGAGCTTGCGGATCGCGGTGGCAGACCGCCCGTTCCGCTCGTCAGTACGCAGCTGAACCCACTCGGCGCCGTGGCGGAAGATCACCGCGAGCAGGAGCCACTTGACTTCCGTGTTGACGCCCGTCCCCCACACAGCCGGGTCGAGCAGCGTGCCGCCGACCTCCGCGCCTGCCGGGTCGTGAGGATCGAACAGGGCCGAGGTAATGCCGACGACGCGCCCGCCCTGCCGGATGGTGAAGGTCGCCCGCCAGCCGTCCGCGAGCCTGGCCCGGATGACTTCATCCAGTACGCCCGCGTCGGCCGGAGCGGCCCGGGACATGTGCTCCCACACGCGCTCGTCAGCCAGCGGCTCGAACAGCTCCGCAGCATCAGCCGGGTCGTAGAAGCGCACGGAGACAGTCCCCGCGCTCATCTCGGCGGGAAAGCGGACAGGCCAGTCCATGGGATCATTGTCGCCGGATTGCTGAGAACGCTGCTCACGGGCTCCCGGCTGTTAGCGCCCGGCTCACGCGCCAGTAGCAGCCGCCACGGCGGCAAACGCCGCGAGCACGAGCAGCACGATCCCGGTGAAACGCCGGACGAGGCCGGCCGGCAACCTGCGCAGTGGCCGGCTGGCCAGCACGGCAAGGGCTGCTACGGTCCAAAGCGCCAGCCCTGCACTGAGACCCACTGCGATCGGAGCATGGAAGCGTGCGGCCAGGCTGGCGGTCAGGATCTGGGTCAGGTCTCCCCACTCGGCCAGGAACACGACCGCGAACGTAGTGAGGAAGACGCGGCTTGCGCTGTCTTGAGGCGCGACAGTTGCCGCGGGCTCAGGGCTGATGCGCACGGCCCCGGCTGACTCGGCACTGTTAGCCGCGTCAGCGGTCGGCCCGGCAGAGGCAGCCTCGGCGGCATTCGGCCGACCAAGTGTCGGATCGGCGCTGCACGGCGCCGCAGCTGTCGGCACAGCGGGAGCTGACCCGGTGGCCGGTTCGGCAGGCGCCGGCTCGTCAGGTGCTGGCTCTGCCGCTCTTAGCCCGGACCCGCGGAACGCCAGGGCAGCACCAGCCAGAAACAACGCTGCCGCCAACGCCTGGACCGCTCGCTCTGGCAGCCAGGTGAACAACGCGGCGCCGACCGTTACGGCGATGCAGACATGCACGGCAAACGCGGTCGCGGCACCGGCCCAGACCGCTGAAGCGCGGCCACGAGTAGCGAGCACGAGCGAAGCGAACATCGTCTTGTCCGGAAGCTCGCTGATGAAAATGACCGGGAATACGGTGCCAAGAACTGCCAGGCTCATCGCTCTCCGTCCCGGCTGGGGCCGGAGCGCACGACCTCCGCACCCCTGCCGCGCAGGCCAGGGCCGGAAGGTCTTGCCATCCGTGCTCGCACGGACCCGGCGACCGGGCGCCATCGGGCGCCGGGTATGGCGATCAGCCGGCAGGAGGGCTACTCCCCTTCACAGGTATCTTAACCGAGAAGGACGAACCGGGCGAAGCGGAGCGCGCGGGATACTCCGGGCCGCGAACTAAGGACCGGCATCACGCGTGGCGATTCTCAGCCGGAGTTCGCGCCAGCCCCGGAGCCCGGGTTCGCGGCGACGCCGAGAACCTTCTCCACACCGGAGAAGGCATAAGCCGCCTTCATGGCGCCGCTCACGACCAGGCGAATTCGGCGCAGCGACCCGGCGTCCAGGTCGGGCAACGCGTCCACGGCGCTGAGCGGGTGCCAGCTGACCTCGATCGACTCGCTGTCGTTCACCTGCGCCGAGCCGCCGCTTGCGCGGCAGCGGAACAGCACTTCCAGGTACTGGACCATGTCGCCATTCTGGTAAGTGACCTGGCCGCAAACCGTCACGGCCGCCAGCGCCTCCGGGACGGCTATCACACCCGTCTCCTCGAAGATCTCCCTGACCGCCGCGTCAGCCGGCTCTTCACCCGGCTCGATGATGCCGCCCGGCAGCGCCCAGATCCCGGTGTCCGCCCGCCGACCGAGTAGCACTTGTCCGTCGTCATCCAGCACGACGCCGGCCGCGGTGGACAGCCACAGCAGGTCGTGGCCGATGTGAGCGCGCAGGTCAGTAACGAATTCGGGAGTCGGCATGGCCCCGACACTACCGGCGGGCAGACGGAAAATTGGTCTCTGGCAGGCCCGTAGGCGACCGCGAGAGGCAGTCTCCCGAAGAACGACGATCTGGGGTTCGAGCCCCAGGAGTTCGTACGCTCCGACCGCATCGGAATGATGCTGCTGGACGTTAGATAGCATCTGATCTGGGCTGGTATCTTCTAGCGGACTTCCCTGACTGCCACCGAACTGGAAGCATCGTGTTCCATTTGACGAACGGCTGCGCAGCCTGCCGTCCGCTGACTAAGTCGCGGATCGCCGCGCTGGCCCGTGTCCGAGCCTGAGGCTTCAGCCCAGCTCGCTGAGCTGGCACTCGCCGATTCCGACTACGACGAGTCAGAAGAGACGCACGCACCGCGCTGGCGCTGGCTGACCTCGCCGCCGCTCCAGGGCCTTCTGGCGCTCGCGGTCTACGCCGCGGTCTGGCTCTCGACCCTCGCCAGCCCGCTCATCAGCCATCCAGGCCGGGCGCAGTTGTTGCAACACAGCCCCGACCCGAACACCTTCGTCTGGGCCCTGAGCTGGTGGCCCTACGCGATCGGGCACGGGCTGGACCCGCTGTATACAACCCTGGTCGCCGCGCCTGCCGGGCACTCGCTCGCCTGGGTGACGACCGTGCCGGTGCTCGCACTGCTCGCCGCGCCGCTCACCCTGACGGCCGGTCCGGTGGTTGTGTTCAACCTGCTTGCAGCCCTGGCATTGCCGTTGTCGGCATGGGCCGCGTTCCTGGCTTGCCGGCGGCTGACCGGGAGCTTCTTGCCCACGCTGGTTGGCGGGGCGGTGTACGGGTTCTCCGCCTACGAGTTCCGCCACGTCGTATCCGGGCAGCTCGACCTGTGCTTCGCGCTGCTGCCGCCCCTGCTGCTCTACCTGGTCCTGGCCTGGCGGGACGGCGCCATCCGCGATTTCGTCCTGGTGATCCTGGCCGGCCTCGTCCTGACCGCGCAGTTCTACCTGTTCTTGGAGACCTTCGCCGACCTCACCGGAATTCTGGTCCTGTCGTTGCTGCTCGGCCTGGCGATAGCCGACCCCGCCAGCCGCCGGAAAGTGCTGAGACTGAGTGGTCTGCTCGGGCTTGCCTACCTCATCGCTCTGGCGCTGGCGTCGCCGTACCTGGCAGTCGCGCTGAGCAACGCTTCGCCGAAACCGCCACCCGTCGGCTCGATGGACCTCGCCAGCCTCTGGCTGCCCACGCGTGACCGGCCCCCCGGACTCGCCTGGCTGTTCAGCGCCCAGGCAGGACCGCATCATGCGGCCTCGCCGGGCTGCTCGGTCGGTATCCAGCTGCTGGCTGTCGTCGTCCTGCTGGCGGCAACCCGCCGGCGCAGCCGGCTCGTGTGGTTCCTCACCAGTCTGCTCGTTGTCATCATCGTCGGCGCCCTCGGGCCTGTCCTCTACATAGGTGGGCGGCCGGTGGCAAGGCTGCCATGGCACGGGCTCTTCAACCTGCCGTTCATCCGGAACGCATATCCGACCCGGTTCATGCTGTTCGCCTTCCTGATCCTGGCCATGGCGACGGCGCTCCTGCTCGCCGGCGCCATGCAGGAGCGCCAGCGGGGCCGCTGGCAGGCACGCTGGTCGCTGGCCGGGCGCTGGTCGCTGGGTGCCCTGGTGGTCGCGTTCGGAGCGCTGAACGTGTCCGGGTCTTTCAAGGTGGTCTCGCAGACCACTGTGCCGTCGTTCGTCAGTAGCGGCGCCTACCACCGCCAGCTGACCCCTGGGGAAATTGTCATGGTGGTCTCCAAGACGGGCGATGCTGGCATGCTCTGGCAGGCGGAATCAGGCTTCGCCTGGAGGCTGGCCGGCGGGTACATCGGCGAGGGCTTCGATCGTAGAAGCGGCCTGCCGCCGACGGCGGACAACCTGAAGTCGCCCACGCCCGGTCGCATCGACAGGTTCGAGGCTCTCATCCGAACTGACCACATCGGCGCCATCCTGGTGGACACACGCCAGCCTCTGCCGTGGGTCGGCATCTTCAGGATCTTCGGCCTGACCGGCCATCAGGCGGGCGGCGTCGTCGTGTACCCAACCAATGGCTGCCGCACGTGCCACGGGGTGACGAAGGCGGAGATCCACGCGGCCAGGTTCCCGTCCTGATTCTTTCCAGGACAAGGAGCTCTGGTCGGTGCCGCGGAGCAGCTGGGCCTCTCGCCTCGGGCAGTAAGCCGTAAACGATCAGGGCCGGGTGCCGAATGCCGGGCGGCCCGGCGCGGCTGGCAGGAGCGCGTACGCGTCCCTGACCCAGTCGCACAGCAGCGGCCGGGTCTCCCGCGGATCGATGATCTCCTCGATGCCGAAGCGCTCGGCGGTCCTGAAGGGGCTGCGCACGGCATCCAGCCGCGCACGGATATCGGCGAGCAGCGCGGCCGGGTCCTCGGCCGCCTCCAGCTCGGCCCGGTACGCCGCCTCGATCCCGCCCTCGACGGGCAGCGAGCCCCAGTCTGCCGACGGCCAGGCCCAGCGACGGACGAGGCCGTGCCGGTTCACCAGGCCCGCGCCGCCCACGCCGAACACGCGCCGCACGATGATCTCGGCTCCTGGCACGCTGCCCTGATACACCGCGCTGATCGCCCGCACGCCGTGCCTGATCGTGGCCCGCTGCTCCGCCCGGGTGCCGATGAGCAGGCCGGGCTGGTCAGTGAACGTGACGACCGGCAAGTGGAATGTCGAGCACAGATCGGCTAGCCGGATCACTGCGTCGGCGCCCTCGGCGGTCATGCAGCCGCCAGCGATGTAGGGATCACACGCCACGACGCCAACCGCATGCCCGTCGAGCCGGGCCAGGGCGGTCACGATCGAGCCGCCGTAGCGCTGCACCTCGAACAGCGATCCCTCGTCGAGCACCGCCCGCAAGATCTCCCGGATGCGGTACGGCTTACGCCGGTCCCGCGGCACCGCCGAGAGTAGCGAGGAGTCCCGGCGCGCCACCGGGTCTGCCGACTCGGTTACCGGCGGCAGCGAGTAGGCGCTCGGCGGCAGGTAAGACAGGAACTGCCGGATAAGCCCGAACGCCGCGGCCTCCGATGAAGCGATGAGGTCGATAGCCCCGTTCCCGGCATGAACGCGGTGCCCGCCAAGGGTTTCCTTGTCGACGTCCTCGCCCGCGCCGCTCTTCACGACCGGCGGGCCCGCCACGAACAGCTGTGCGGTCCCTTCCACCAGGATCGACAGGTGTGCTGCGCACAGGCGCGCCGCACCGAGGCCCGCCACCGGACCGAGACCGGCCGCGACCACGGGAACGACCGCCAGGTTGTCAACGACATAGTCCCAGCCCGGATTGACCGGCACATAGGTATGCCCGGTCTGCTCGAGGGACTTGACGCTGCCGCCCCCGCCAGTGCCTTCGACAAGCCGGACGATCGGCAGCCGCAACTGGTTAGCTAGTTGCTCGGCGTAGACCTGCTTGCCCGCGATGGCCGCGTCCGCAGCGCCGCCGCGGATCGTGAAATCATCGGCGCCGACGACGACTTTCCGCCCGTCGATGCGCCCGGTGCCGGTCACGAAGTTGGCCGCCATGAAGCTCTTCAGCTCTCCGGCGGAGTCATACAGCGCTTTCCCGGCCAGCGCGCCTATCTCCCGGAACGAGCCGTCGTCGAGCAGCGCGGCAATCCGCTCCCGGACGGTCAGCCGTCCAGCGGCATGCTGCCGCCGGATCTTCTCCGGCCCGCCCATCTGCTCGGCGAGTTCCTGCCGCCTGCGCAGCTCGTCTAGCTCCGGTTGCCACGTCATGCCGGTCCAAGCTAGCTCATCGGGAATCATTCCGGCCAGAGCCGATCCGCCAGGGCCGCCGTTTCACCATGTGCCGTCGGCTGGCAATACCGGGCTTATACAGCGTCAGCCAGGTCACATTCCGGCTCGGGCGCAACCGGTACATCGCCAGGCTGGCCGGATCGCCATTCCGCGTAAGCCAGCGCCAGCAGATTCGGCACCAGGTCGGTGGACCGGCGCGCGACCCACGCTGTCCCCTTGGTAGCCATCCAGGCGAACTGCTCGGCTTTGCTTGGCGGCTGATTCGTCGGCTCCGCTCCGGGCTCCTCAGCGACCGGGACGCCAGCATTCGCCAGCAGCGCGTGGAACCTGCGAGCGATCAGCCGGTGCCCGCGCTCGCTCGGGTGCAACCGGTCCACGGCCCACATTCGCGGATCGAATGCGTCCTCGTCGCTCGCGGCGTCGAAGTGAAGCGTGCCGAAGCGCTCAGCGACCGCGTCCATGACCTCATTGACCTGATTGGCCCTGCGAGCCAGCGGCCGGGCTAGGACCCCCGGCATACCGAGCATCTTGCCTGGGTCCGGCAGGCGCATGGTCAGCACCTCGGCCCCGCACGCTCGCAGTGCGCCAATGGAGTGCGCGGCCGAGTTGGCGATCATGTCGGTGTCGAAGTTCGGCCGGAGCGTGTCGTTCACGCCGATAACGACGCTGGCAATATCCGGCCGCAGTTGCAGCGCCGCAGGCAGCTGGTCGCGTTCCACATCGGCCCACAGAGCCCCGTTCCCGGCCAGGATGTGCAGGTCCGGGTCGACGAGTCCGTCCGCCAGCAGGGCGGCCCACCCTCGCCAGCCGCGCTTGCCTTTACCGCGACCGCGCCGTTCGCCCGGCGCTGGTGCCAGCCGGATCGGGTCGCCGATGCCGAGCGTTATCGAGTCCCCGAGCGCGACGAAGGTCGTCATGCTGCCACCGCTTCCCGGTCTGCAGAGCCAGTCGCTTCAAGCACGTCAGCGTAGTGCCCAATCAGCTCATCACACATCGCCGGCCACGTCCGGGCCAGCACCATCTGCCGGCCTGCCGCGCCCTGTGCCGCCCGTAGGTCCGGATTCGCAGCCAGCGTCGCCACCGCGTCGGCCAGCGCAGCCGCGCTGCCGGGCGCTACCAGGAACCCGGTCGCGCCGTTGCGTACCAGGTCCAGCGGGCCGCCCGCAGCAGGCGCGACCACCGGCAGACCGCTGGCCGCTGCTTCCTGCAGGGTGTGGCCGAAAGTGTCGTGCGGGCCGGCGTGTACGAATACGTCCAGGCTCGCATAGATTCGCGCGAGTTCCTCTCCGACATGCTGGCCAAGAAAAAGGGCCGTCGGAACGGCCCGTCGGATCGCAGCCTCAGCGGGCCCGGTGCCTACTATGACCAGCCGCACTCCCGGCATCGCTCCGATGTTAGCGAGCAAGTCCACCCGCTTCTCGGTGGCAAGCCGGCCGACATAGCCGACGAGAAGCTCACCGCCGGGCGCAAGCTCGGCTCGCAACTCCGCACTGCGCTTAGCCGGATCGAACCGCTTGCAGTCCACACCGCGGGCCCAGACGGCAACCCGCTCTATGCCATGCTCACTGAGGTCAGCAGCGCTCGCGGTGCACGGCGCGAGAGTGCGGTCGACGGCATTGTGGATCTTGCGCAGCCACATCCAGGCGACCTTCTGGCCGAGAGGGCCCGTGTGGTAGGCGCGGGCGTAGGCGGGCAGGTCCGTCGCGTAGACCGCGACCATCGGCACGTGCAGGTCGAGGGCTGCCGAGCAGGCCCTCGCGCCGAGCACGAACGGCCCGGCTAGGTGTACGAGGTCGGCGTTGTGGGACTCGAGAGCCTCCTTCACCCGCGAGCCGGGCAACCCGACCCGGAATCCCCGGTACACCGGGATGCCGACCGAAGGTACCCGGGCGATGGGAAAGTCGAAGCCGCGATCCGGAAGCGGCACTCCGCTGGCCGGCTCGGGTGCTATGACGAGTGGCTGGTGGCCCCTGGAGAGCAGGTGTTCGGCCACGCGCACCGCAGTGTGCGCGACGCCGTTGACATCGGGCGGAAAAGATTCTGTGACGTAGGCAATTCGCACGCTCACACCGTCCGGCATGTCCGTGCCCGGAACGTACGTGATGCCGTGACGTCCGGGCGAACTGTAAGTGACATCTCGGTGAGCCGGGCCCGGCTCGTCTGAATGCCCACGAACTAACCTTAATCGATCACCGTGCTCCGGTTCACTACGCCGGGAACGAGCAGGTCCCGCACCCGGACTTCAGCCGGACGCGGGACCTGCGGGACTGGACTGGCCTAGCCGGCCCTGCCGTGCCGCTTGAAGTCCACCGCGAGCTTGCCCAGGTTCGGCACTCCGAGCCCGGAGCCCGGGTTATAGATAGCCTTCGCGGTGCCGGTGTAGAACAGGTTGTCGTTGTTCGCGCTCGAGGTATCCAGCGGCGTAAACGGCGTCCAGCTAGGCACCCTGGCGAACCGGTACATAGCCGGGTTCCAGAATCCGGTCCGGTGGTGCAGGTAGGAATTGATCACCGCGGCAGAGCCGTTCAGTTGCGGCGCCACAAAGCTGGTGCCGCCCCAGCCATTCTCCGTTCCGCCGCCGCCGGGCCACCTGCTGAAGTACTCCTTGTAGCCGGAGTAAGGGTCGGCGTCAGCCGAGATGTCCGGCACGACTCGCCCGCCAGGGCCGGAGAACGTCCCGGTCTTCACAGCTGGGGTGACCGGCGGGTTCGTGTTGTTCGGAATGCTGGGGTCGTCCCAGGCCAGCCAGGTCCTCGGCAGACAAAGTCCAGATCCGGTGTCGGGCGGACAGGCTGTCTGCGTCGTCGTTGTGCCGTTGTATTCCACGCAAGCGCCGGTGGCTGTCTGACAATCGGGATACGACACGTACGGCACGTAGCTGAAGTGGTCGATGTTCTTGATCTTGCTCTGGTAGGGCGGCTGCTGCTCGACGACGCTGTACCCGCCGCCGCTTCCGCCTGCGTAGGACGGATCCTCGACAAACGAGGGCTCCGACGTGAAGAACGACGTGCTGGTCTGCGGGAACAGGGTGAAATAGGGGTACAGGTAGTCCCAGCCCCAGGTTCGCTGCGCCCGGATGGTCACCGTGTCGGCAGGGTTCCCGCTCTGGTCGAATAGCTCGATCTTGCCGGGGTTAGTCGTGCCTCCGGCAGCGGTGATCCAGGGGCTATTAGCCGGATTGTCGACCGAGAGTTCGGTGTAGGCGGTCGGGAAATCCGCCGCGTCGTCGTATGCGCCTGCGTCGCCAGAGGCATTGAACGCGCTCTGGCCCTGTGCCGCCATCTCCAGGCCGGCCTCGTCGAAGATGCCGCCATAGGTTGCCGCCTCAGTCTTGTTCGCGGCGATCGCCTCGTTGAGGATCTCCGACTCGCCCCAGCTGGTCGAAATGGTGGCAGCCACGTTCTGGCTGGCCGCGCCGAACCACGCGTCCGCGGACCCGTAGTCGGTGTTCGGGGCCTGGTACACGATCACATTCGCGTTCGGTGCCAGCGCACCGGACTGCTGGACGTCCAGCGTGGTCTCGCTTGAGCCACTGGCATAACTGACCGGGCCCGATCCGCCGTCGATGTTGTCGAGCTTGATCCGGTTGGCCTCGGTCTTGATCTTGAGGTTATGGGACCAGAAGTAAGTAGCGTTGCCCGGGTTGAGGCTGGCGTACGTGATGATGCCGATGGTCTGGCCGCTCCCCTTGGCGCCCTTGGCGTACAGCGAGTCCAGCCCGTACTGCCTGGCGAAGCTTGCCGTCGTCCGGTTCCCCATCTGGAAGCCAGTACGGGGCGAGCGAGCTTCGGGAGTCGGCGTGTGCACCGCGTTACTG
>DASXIA010000027.1:0-62993 GCA_036488155.1 Streptosporangiaceae bacterium
GATGCCGCGCGCTGCCTGGGCAGACCCGGCGCGCTGGTCGCGCACAGGCGTCGGCGTGCCGGACATGGTGCGCCTGGCACACGCGCTGCCGGACGCCTTCACCGGTCCTCTGCCGCTGTCCGTAGCTGACGCGATCGCCCAGGTCAACGAGACCTGGCTGGTCCCCGCGCTGGCGCAGGCAACCAATGCGCGCCTTGGCGAAGGCACGCAGCTGGCCCGTAACCGGGCCGCCGTCCCTGCACCCGTATCCGGCCGCGGGGCTCAGGTCCCAGTCCTGTCCTGGCAGGGGGTCAGCGTGGAGTTCGGCGGCAAGCGCGCCGTCGACGACGTTAGCCTCGATGTCGCCGACGGCGAGTGGGTGGCGCTGATCGGCGCCAACGGCTCCGGGAAGAGCACGCTCACCGGACTAGCCGTCGGTCTCGGTACGCTGAGCGCGGGGCGCGTGCTGTTCCGCGGCCAGCCGGTCCGTCCAGGTCGGCTGTTCGACCAGGCCGCCCGCGTCGCGCTACTGCTGCAGGCGGCCGACGACATGTTGTTCTCCGAGACGGTGCTCGGCGAGCTAAATTTCGGGAGCCGGTTCCGTGCCCTGCCGCCCGACCCGGTGCTGACTGTCGAGCAGGCCATCGAATTTTTCGGCTTTGGCGGGCTGGAGCACATGAGCCCGTGGGAGCTCAGCCAGGGCGGGCGGCAGCGGCTCGCGCTCGGCGCTCTGCTCGTCGGCGCTCCGGGCGTGCTGGTGCTGGATGAGCCGACCACCGGGCAGGACGCCCAGCGGATGCGGGCGTTCCTGCGGCTGCTGGAAGCGGTGCGCGAGCGCACGGGGCTGACGGTGGTTACTGTCACCCACGACATCCGTGGCCTGGCCAGCCGGGCCGACCGGGTCGTGCTCCTCGGCGAGGGCCAGGTCCGCCTCGACGGCCCGGCTCGCCAGGTGTTCGCCCGGACCAGCGAACTGGCTAGCTGGGGCGTCCTGGCGCCGCCGGTCGCCCGGCTGCAGGCCGAACTGCTGGGCCCGGCGACCGACGTGCTGCTGTCCGTGGAATCAATGGCATCTGCCGTGCGGGCCTATTACGACGTAACGCGCGATGTGGTGGGAGCGCCGTAATGCACACACTGCTCGCCCGGACGCTCATCGCGTACCTGATCGTGTTCGTGGTGCCGGTGATCGCGCCGGTGGCCTTCATCAAGCTCGTCGGGTTGGGCGGGCTGCGCGAACTGGTCACCTACGAGGCTCGGGACACGCCGCTGCACAAGCTGGACCCGCGGCTCAAGGTCCTCTACCCCATTGGCATGGGCATCCTCAGCATCATCCTGAACTGGGACTTCATGCTCATTCTCTTCGGACTGACCATTATCCCGTGGTTCTGGCTGCGGCCGTCACGCGCCAAGGTCCGGGTGCTGATGGTCATGATCATCGGCCCGGCCCTGACCGGGTTCTGGTCACAGGGGCTCTACTACCTGCCACCGCCGCCAATCCACTACATCTACCAGTTCCCCTGGACAATCAGCTGGCTGGGCTCTCCTGGCATCACCGGCTACGGCCTGGTGTTCGGGCTGGAGCAGACATCCCGGGTACTGGTCACGGTCTCGACCTCGATGCTGGTGCTGATCAGCACCGACGTCGGCGATTTCACCTGGGCGTTCGAGAGGTTCCAGATGCCGCCTCAGGTGGGCTTTGCGCTGACCGCCGCGATGCGCTTCCTGCCCGACCTGATCGCCCGGACCACGCTGGTGTTCCGCGCGGTGGAGTTGCGCGGCTACGACTTGTCGCGGCCAAAGTGGTTCCACGTGCACAAGTGGCTCGACTACGTGCGCCGCGTGTGCAGGTGCGTCGTCATCATCACCGTGCCACTGCTCGCCGGCACGCTGCGGGGCACCACGACGATGGCGATGGTGGCCGACGCGCGCGGCTTCGGCGCCAACCGGCGGCGCGGATCGCTGCACGTGCATCGCACCACAGCGGTCGACGTGGCTGGTTACGTCATCCTGGCCGCGCTAGTCGGGACCGCCATCGTCCTCAACCACTTTCGTATCGGTGCCCGCCCGTACTAGCAGGCGACCCGCAAATGTCCTCGCGGCCGACCGGACTGGCCGAAAGCCAGCCGGCCCGCATCGTCCGCCTCCCACCGCACGAGGAGACCCGATGCGCTACGACGCAGTCCTGTTCGACAACGGAGGAACGCTTACGCACCGCACGTCGCCAGTGGCGGCGGTGTGCAGTCTCGCCGCGCGGCTCGGCGTGGACATAGCTGAGGAGGATGCCTCACGCTACTGGCGGCGGTCTAAGGAACATAGCCGCGCTCTGATGGCGGAGAAGCGGCAGCGCCACAACCTGTCCCGGGCGGATCACCGGGCCGCTTACGTGACCGGCTACTCGGCATTCGACGACATCGCGCCCGGGCTGGCCGAGTTGATGTACGACGAGTGGAAGACCAATCCGCTGACGATGGTGCCGTACCCGGATGCGCCGACTGTGCTGAAGTCGTTCGCCGGCGCGGGCATCCCGATCGCCATCGTCAGCAACACCGGCTGGTCGATCAATGAAGGCTACGTGGCAACCGGTCTGGATGCGTTCATCCAGACCTTCGTTCTGTCCTGCGACCTGGGCGTCGCCAAGCCGGACCCGGAGCCCTTCCTGACGGCATGCGAGCGGCTAGGCGTCGCGCCGGAGCGGACGCTTATGGTCGGCAACAACCGGCTGGCTGACTCAGGCTCGATCTGCGTGGGCTGCTATTGCCTGATCCTGCCGCCGGTGCCGCCAGGTGCCACTCGCGGGCTGCGTACGGCCGCGGACGCGGCCGGGATCGCCTGGGCTGTGTAGTCCCGCACGCATCAACCCCGCACCCGCCCGTTGACCCGCTCAGCTAACCCTCCGCCGCCCGGTCTCTCGCCTGAGCCACCGGCCCGCTGCCCGGCCCTCGCTCCGGCCCTGCGTTTCGGTTACCCGGCGTCTCAAGCTAGTCGCGGCTGCGTCTCACCAGGGTGACATGCGGCGATCTGCGCTGATAGAACACTGGTTTGTACCGTTAGCCGGCGCCTCGGACTTCTCCGGCGCCGGCTCGTGGGACGTCAGGGCGAGCTCGTCAGCAAGGGAGATTCTGTTCTCCGGCCAGTGCTCAGCCGATAGCGGCCGGCGGAGCGGAGGGGGCTCCGCCGACCGGTATCGCTGCCTGTCATCCCGCTCTTCGGTTCCTGATCCATGCTTGGTCATCCTTGCTCGCCGGGGTTCAGCCTGCCGCTGCCCCCAGGCGTCACCGCGCGTGTCAACCACCCAAATCAGGCGGTCAGCGGACAAGGTGACTTGCCTAATCTCGTTGGGTAGCATTAAGTTACTCGCCAGTACTACCGGCGAGTAGCACCAGCGGCGGATGTGGCAGGGAGCATGCATGGGGCACTTCAAGAGCAACCTTCGGGACATCGAGTTCAACCTGTTCGAGGTGCTCAAGCGGCAGGACCTGCTTGGCACAGCGCCGTTCGGCGAAGTGGACGAGGAGACCGCGCGCGGCATCCTGGACGAAGTTAACCGGCTAGCTGAGGGCCCGATCGCCGAGTCGTTCGCCGATGCTGACCGGAACCCGCCGGTATTCGACCCGGCCACCCACTCGGTAACAATTCCCGAGTCGTTCAAGAAGTCCTACCGGGCCTTCCTGGACGCCGAGTGGTTCCGGCTCGAACTGCCGCCCGAGCTCGGTGGCACGGCCGTTCCTCGCTCGCTCATCTGGTCCGTCGCCGAACTGATACTCGGAGCGAACCCGGCTGTCTGGATGTACTCGAGCCTCGGCTCGTTCTCGCGTGCGCTCTGGGAGCTGGGCACGCCTGCTCAGAAGAAGATCGCCGAGCATTCGATCGCGGGCCGCTGGGGATACACGATGGTGCTGACCGAGCCGGATGCGGGCTCGGATGTCGGCGCGGGCCGGACGAAGGCCGTTGCGCAGCCCGACGGCACCTGGCACATCGAAGGCGTGAAGCGGTTCATTACCAGCGCCGAGCACGACCTGGCCGACAACATCCTGCACATCGTGCTGGCGAGGCCGGAGGGTGCAGGGCCCGGCACCAAGGGCCTGTCGATGTTCCTGGTTCCGAAGTTCCTGGTCAACCCGGACGGATCGCTCGGCGAGCGTAACGGCGTGTACGTGACGAACGTCGAGCACAAGATGGGCCTCAAGGCGTCCACGACCTGTGAGCTCACCTTCGGCGCAGAGCACCCGGCTGTCGGCACCCTGATCGGGGACGTGCACGACGGCATCCGGCAGATGTTCATGATCATTGAATCCGCCCGGATGATGGTCGGCACGAAGGCGATCGCTGCGCTGTCGACCGGCTACCTCAACGCGCTCGACTACGCCAAGACCCGGGTCCAGGGTGCCGACCTGAGTGAGCTGACGGACAAGACGGCTCCGCGCGTCACGATCATGAAGCACCCGGACGTCAGGCGCAGCCTGCTGCTGCAGAAGTCCTACGCCGAGGGCATGCGAGCGCTGGTGCTGTACATCGCTAGCCAGCAGGACGCCGTGCAGCTTGCCGCCGCCGCAGGAGAGCGGGATGAGGTGGCCGCCGCGCTCAACGACCTGCTGCTGCCCGTTGTCAAGGGAGTTGGCTCGGAGCGCGGTTACGAACAGCTGGCTCAGTCGCTCCAGACTCTGGGTGGCTCAGGCTACCTCCAGGACTATCCGATCGAGCAGTACATCAGAGACTCCAAGATCGACAGCCTGTACGAGGGCACCACCGCGATCCAGGGCATGGACCTGTACTTCCGCAAGATCGCGCGCAATCAGGGCGCTGCACTGACCGAACTGCTGAGTCAGATCCGCGAGTTCGCCGCCGCCGATAACGGCAATGGCCGGCTGAAGAAGGAGCGGGCGGCCGTGGCCCGGGCAGCCGACAACGTCGAGGCGATCGTCTCGGCCATGAATGGTTATCTGGGCAGCAGCCTGGTGCAGGCGCCAGAGATCTACCGTGTCGGCCTCAACACCACCCGGCTGCTGCTTGCCCTCGGCGATCTGGTGATCGGCTGGCTGCTCGGCCGCCAGGCGGAGGTCGCGCTAGGCAAGCTCGATCAAGGCGGTCTCGCCGCTAGCGAGCAGGCCTTCTATCAGGGCAAGGTGGCCGCAGCGGGCTTCTTCGCCGCGACTGTGCTGCCCCGGCTCGCGGCGGAGCGGGAGATCGCTGAGGCCACCTCTCTCGACCCGATGGAGCTCCCGGAAGAGGCTTTCTGACGCGGTCGCGGAGCGGCAGATGATCAAGTCGCGATCATCGCCGGCCCGCCCCCGCGCAGGCATCAGATCTCGTACTGGACCGATGCCCGGTTCTTGCTATGCGGCGCGCTCAACCGCTTGATGATGTCTTGGTGCTCGGCGTTGCTCCGGTAGGCGAGATAGGACTCGGCGTCGTCGAAGTCGGCGACCACGGCGAAATCGAAGTTGCCCTCGATGACTCCCGCATCCGGGCCAGCGTGATAGGAGCGCAGCCCGGCCAGTTTCGGCGCCAGCGCGGTCAGCTCCGCCGCGAACTGCCGCTCCATCTCCTCGGTCATCTCCTCGTCCCAGGTGAACAGCACAACGTGCCTGATCATCAGGCTCCTCTCTCGGTACAGCTCACGACCAGGCCAGCATGCGCAGCGGGTCCGTCAGCATCGCGCCGACGTCACGCAGCACCGCGGAGCCCAGGTCCCCGTCGACCAGCCGGTGATCAAAGGACAGCGCAAGCGTGCAGACCTTGCGCACGGCCAGCTGCCCGTCAATCACCCACGGAGCGTCTTTTACCTGGCCGAACGCCAGTATCGCCGCCTCGCCCGCGGGCAGGATCGGGGTCCCGGTGTCGACGCCGAAAACGCCAACGTTGGTGATGCTGATGGTGCCGCCGGACAGGTCTGCCGGCGTGGCCTTACCCGCCCGAGCCGTCTCTGCCAGCCGTGCCAGCGCACTGGCCAGTTCCGGCAGCGTGA
Source organism: Streptosporangiaceae bacterium (assembly GCA_036488155.1). Classification (GTDB taxonomy): domain Bacteria; phylum Actinomycetota; class Actinomycetes; order Streptosporangiales; family Streptosporangiaceae; genus JAJYUU01. Next base: position 5,945 of record DASXIA010000027.1, read on the forward strand.
GGGCGTGCGCGTCCTTGACGTTGGGCACGACCAGCCCGCGGTCGGTTGCCGCCGCGATGCCCAGGTTCACGTAGTGCTTGACCACGATCTCCTGCGCAGCCTCGTCCCAGCTTGAGTTGATCATCGGGTGCCGGCCGGCCGCCACGATGAGCGCGCGCGCGACCAGCAACAGCGGCGACACCCTGAGATCAGCGAACTCCGGCAGCGTCCGCAACCGCGCGGTCGCTGCCATCGTCTCGCTGATGTCGATCTGCAGGAACTCCGTGACGTGCGGCGCCGTGAACGCACTCAACGTCACCGCGGCAGCGGTGTGCTTGCGCACGCCCCTGATGGCGATTCGTTCCTCACGCGGCACTGCCGTTCCGGCTGGCGTTTGACGGCCGATACCAAGAGCAAGACCTGGACCGGGAACGGGTGCGGTCTGGGCCGGTGCCGCCGCTTGCTGGACGTCTTCCCTGGTAATAGAGCCGTTCGGCCCAGTGCCGACCAGGCCTGCGAGATCGACGCCGAGGTCCCTGGCCATCTTGCGCACCGGCGGCTTTGCCAGCGCGGCACCGCCTGGCGAGCCGTTGGCAACCGGCCCGCTCGACACCGGCGCGGTCACCGGCGGCAGGCTGGCCGCGGCCGGACTGGCGGCTGCGGCCTGACGTGCTCCGCCGTTCCCGCCTGGATCGGGGGTTGCCTTTCTGGCCCGGCGGGTGGTGCTGCCGAGCTTGACGCCGTAGCCAACCAGCACTGCCTGCCGTTCTGCCTTCGGCGCCGGGCTGCCGATCATCCCTGGCTCCGACGCCCCTTCGACCGGTGGCGCCGGGACCATATCCTCCATCTGGCTGATTGCCCGCTGCTCTTGCGCCTCCGGCGGCACCGGACCTGCCTGGCCGCTGCCGTCAGCACTGGTGTCGACCGCGATGATGGGCGTGCCGACGTCGGCGGTCTGCCCCTCGGGCACCAGCAGGCGGGCGACAGTACCCGCGTACGGGCTCGGCAGCTCGACGACCGCCTTAGCCGTCTCGATCTCGACGATGATCTGGTTGATGGTGACAGTGTCACCGGGCTTGACGTGCCACCTGACGATGTCGGCCTCGGTCAGGCCTTCGCCGACGTCAGGGAGCTTGAACTCCTTGAGATCAGACATCCGGGGCCCCTCAGTAACCGAAGCTGCGGTCGACGGCGTCCAGGATCCGGTCCAGGTCCGGGAGGTAATGGTCTTCCAGCCTGGACGGCGGATAGGGGGTGCTGTACGCGCCGACGCGCAGCACTGGCGCCTCGAGGCTGTAGAAGCACTCCTGGGTGACCTGTGCCGCGATCTCGGCACCGAGGCCGCCAGTCACTACTGCTTCGTGCACGACAACGCACCTGCCGGTCTTGCGCACCGAGGCAAAGATCGTCTCAGTATCCAGCGGTGCGAGCGAGCGCAGGTCGATCACTTCCAGAGACTTGCCATCACCAGCCGCGGCCACCGCGGCCTCGACGCAGGTTCGGACCATTGGCCCGTAGCACAGCAGCGTCACGTCGGTGCCGTCGGCGAGGACCCGGGCTTTGTCCATCGGCAGCGCGGCAGCCAGGCCGCCTTCGGTGTCGACTTCGGCCTTATCCCAGTAGCGCCGCTTCGGCTCGAAGAACAGCACCGGATCGTCGCTGCTGGCGGCCTGCTGGATCATCGTGTAGGCGTCGGCCGGGTCGCCGCAGGAGACCACCCGGAGGCCCGGCGTATGCGCGAATAGCGCTTCGGGGGACTCACTATGGTGCTCAACTGCGCCGATGCCGCCGCCGAACGGCACTCTGATCACGATCGGCAGCTTGACGGCGCCGCGTGAGCGGTACCGCATCTTGGCGAGCTGACTGACGATCTGGTCGAAGGCCGGGAAGATGAAGCCGTCGAACTGTATCTCGCAGATCGGCCGGTAGCCGCGCAAGGCGAGGCCGATCGCCGTGCCGATGATGCCGGACTCGGCCAGTGGCGTGTCGATTACCCGGGCCTCGCCGAAGTCTTTCTGCAGGCCGTCGGTCACGCGAAACACGCCGCCAAGCTTCCCGACGTCCTCGCCCATGATGAGGGCCTTGGCGTTGGCCTCCAGCGCCTTGCGCAACCCCTCGTTGAGCGCCCTGGACAGGGTGAGCGTGGTCATCGCCCGTCACCTGCCGCTACTGCCTCGTCGGCGACGAAGGAGTCAAGGTAGGCGGCGAAGCCGTCGCGCTCGGCTGCGAGCTGAGCTGTGTCGGCGGTCAGCACGTTGTCGAACATCGAGACTGGCTGCGGGTCGGGCATTTGCTGGCAGGCGGTGCGGACCCGGCTTCCGACTGCGGCGGCCTCTGCCTCGACCTCGTCGAAGAAGCTCATCTCGGCCTGCTCGGTCCGGATGAGGTACTGCTTCACGCGCTCGATCGGGTCCTTGAGTTTCCACGCCTCCAGCTCGGCCGACAGCCGGTACCGCGTCGGGTCGTCCGTTGTGGTGTGTGCGCCCATCCGGTAGGTGAAAGCCTCGATAAGAGTCGGTCCCTGGCCTTCCCTGGCGGCTTGCATCGCCTTGCGGGTGACCGCGAGGCAGGCCAGCACGTCGTTGCCGTCTACCCGCACGCCCGGGAAGCCGAAGCCCTTAGCGCGCAGGTACAGCGGTGTCCGGGTCTGGCGCTCTAGCGGCTCGGAGATGGCCCACTGGTTGTTCTGGCAGAAAAACACGATCGGCGCGTTGTTCACCGACGCCCAGATGAAGGCCTCGTTTACGTCACCCTGGCTGGTCGCCCCGTCACCGAAATAGGCGATAACTGCCTCGCCGCCGTCGCCGACCGCTCCGTCCCGCTGGATGCCCATCGCGTACCCGGTAGCGTGCAGCGTCTGGCTGCCGATGACGATCGTGTACAGGTGGAAGTTATGGGCGGTCGGATCCCAGCCGCCGTGGCTCACGCCGCGGAACAGCTCAAGCAGTTTCAGCGGGTCCAGGCCGCGGCACCAGGCCACACCGTGCTCGCGGTAGGTCGGGAACGCCATGTCCCGCGGGTTAAGCGCCCGGCCTGAGCCGATCTGGGCAGCCTCCTGGCCGAGCAGGGAAGCCCAGATCCCGAGCTCGCCCTGGCGCTGGAGCGCGATCGCCTCGAAGTCAATCCGGCGGACGATGACCAGGTCACGGTAGAGGGCCCTGACCTCCGCAGCGGAGATCTCCAGCGGGTAGTCGGGGTGCTCGACTCGCTCCCCTTCCGGCGTGAGGAGCTGAATCAGCTCGGCGTGGTCCGCCTGTCGTTCTGGCTCGCGGGCTGGCGCCCGGCTGTCTGTTGCCCGCTTACCTGCGCGGGCGGCGCGTCCGGCGTCTTTGACGGTCACGTGCCACTCCTTGCCTGCTCACGTCCGGCCCGGGGCGAGCCCCCGGCCGGTTGTCGTCAGTCCATGGATTTGTCCGTCCATAGCTGAGCGAACAGTACTATTGCGGCGCCCGGCATGGTCAAGCGCTGCGGGCCTGCGGCGACGATGGTGACGGATGTCACGAAATCGGGGCACGCCAGCCTGCTTCAAGGCTACTGCCCAGCGGCCCGGATCAGTATTCGCCGACGGCGAACCCCGCCCGGAACTCTGCTCGTCCGGCGCCTCAGTACGTTGCTCGCGTACTGTTCTGAAGGTGCCCAGATTCGTTGTCGACGTGATGCTCAAGCCCGAGATCCACGACCCGCAAGGCGAGGCCATCGCCAGCGCCTGCCGTCGGCTAGGTTTCGGCCAGGTCGCCGGCGTGCGCCAGGGCAAGCGGTTCGAGATCGAGCTGAGTGAGCCGGCCAGCCCGGAGCGGATCGGCGAGCTCGCCGCCGAGCTGCTCGCAAATCCGGTTATCGAGGAATTCTCTGTTCGCCCCGTCTGAGCGCCACGCAACGTCAGCCAGTAGCGCACTGTTCGTCCAGAGATCGCCTGAGTTCATGATTACCGCTGCTCAGGCGGGGGAAGCCTCCACAATGTGAAGTGACGGAGTTGCCGCGACGGGGCTGAGGAGCGGATGCGATCTCGGGTGTGCCAGACTGGCGAGCCAGCCGCAGACGTTGAGTTCTGCCTGGTGTTCCCCAGGGAATCGCTCAGCGTGCCGGTGATGCGCCGGGTGCTCGGGGACACTCTCAGCCGGCTCGGCATCGACGAGTCTTGCGTCAACGACTTGCTGCTAGCGGTGACTGAGGCGTGCACGAATGTATTGCGGCACGCGGGTCCGGGCCGCCGCTACGAGCTTGTGGCGCACGTCGGCACTAAGCGGTGCGTGCTGGAGGTTCTCGACAGCGGCCGCGGCTTCGACCCCGCCACGGCGGGTCGCGGGCGGCGCCGGCGCGCCGGCTTCAGGCGGTCGGTCCGTCCGATGGGCATGCTGCGGCGCAACAGGACCGCGCCTGCCCACGCCGCGCCCAGCTCGCCTACCACGCTGCGCAACCGGATCACCAGGTCGCGGCAGCTGGCCAGGGAGCGTGCCATAGCGGACCTGCCCGAGTCTGGCCGGGGCCTAGCGATCATGCGGGCCTGCGTCGATGACGTGACGATGCGCAGCAGACCCGGCCAGGGCACCGTTGTCTCACTGCACAAGCGAATCGAGTGGCGCACCGATGCGCCGCTGGCTGCGCGCCCCGCGTCTCAGCTCAAGGACGTCGGCTAAGCGGGTAGCCTGCGAGTATGCGCCGCCCGACAGGACGCCCATGACGGCCCGCATCGGAGTCGTCACCTTCCCCGGTTCACTCGACGATCGTGACGCGCGCCGCGCCGTGCAGCGAGCAGGTGCGCAGCCGGTCGAGCTCTGGCACGACCAGGCCAGCCTCCGCGGGGTCGACGCCGTGATTCTGCCCGGCGGATTCTCCTATGGCGATTACTTGCGCTGCGGTGCCATTGCCAGGTTCGCCCCGGTAATGGGCCAGATCGTCGAGGCTGCTTCGGTAGGGCTACCTGTGTTGGGCATCTGCAACGGCTTCCAGATTCTGTGCGAAGCGCATTTGCTGCCGGGAGCGCTGGCCCGTAACGCCGGCCTGCATTTCGTCACCAGGGATATCACGATCAGGATCGAGAACGACACTTCAGCCTGGACCCGGCAGTACCGGACAGGTCAGGACATCCGGGTCGTACTCAAGAGCGGCGAGGGTGCCTACATGGCCGATCCGCAGACGCTGGCCAGCATCGAGGCGAACGGCCAGGTGCTGGCCCGCTACGCCAGTGGCAACCCGAACGGCTCACAGCGGGACATCGCTGGCGTCGTCAGCGAGGCCGGGAACGTGGCCGGATTGATGCCGCATCCCGAGCACGCCATCGACGAGTTGACCGGGCCGTCTGAAGACGGTCTTGGCTTCTTCGCGTCCGTGCTGCAGGCGGTCGCAATCCCATGAGCCACGATGTTTTTGCTGCCGCGCCGCCGGTGTCCGCTGCTCAGGACACCGTGGCCGATGCCGTTGCCACGCCCGGCCGGGAGCAGCCGTTTGCCGCTCTCGGGCTGACGGCTGAGGAGTATGCGCGGATCGCGGGAATCCTCGGCCGTCGGCCGACTGACGCCGAGCTTGCCATCTACTCGGTGATGTGGAGCGAGCACTGCTCCTACAAGTCCTCGCGCAAGCACCTGCGGCAGTTCGCGGAGAAGGCGCCCGCGACCAACGTGCTGCTCGCCGGGATCGGCCAGAACGCGGGCGTGGTCGACGTCGGCCAGGGCTACGCGGTCACTTTCAAGATCGAGTCGCACAATCACCCCTCCTACGTCGAGCCGTTTCAGGGTGCGGCCACCGGCGTCGGCGGCATCGTGCGGGACATCCTCGCGATGGGAGCCCGGCCGGTGGCGGTGATGGACGCACTGCGCTTCGGCCCGGCTGATGCGGCTGACACCGGCCGGGTGCTGCCGGGCGTAGTGGGCGGCATCTCGTTCTACGGCAACTGCCTGGGGCTGCCGAACATCGGGGGTGAACTCGCATTCGACCCCTGCTATGCGGGCAACCCGCTGGTCAACGCGCTCTGCGTGGGCGTGCTGCGACACTCCGACCTCAAGCTGGCCGCCGCAACCGGGCCTGGCAATCAGGTGATCTTGTTCGGCTCGCGAACCGGGCCGGACGGCATTGGCGGTGCATCGGTACTGGCCAGCGCGTCATTCGGCGGCGCAGGCGAGGGTGCGAAGCGGCCCAGCGTGCAAGTCGGCGACCCGTTCATGGAGAAGCTGCTGATCGAGTGCTGCCTGGAGCTGTACCAGGCCGGGCTGGTCGTCGGCATCCAGGACCTCGGCGCTGCCGGCGTCGCCTGCGCGACGACGGAACTGGCAGCAGGCGGCGGTACCGGGATGCGAGTCAGCCTCGACTCGGTGCCGCTGCGCGACGCCTCACTCGGCCCGGCCGAGATACTGATGAGCGAGTCGCAAGAGCGGATGATGGCGATCGTCGAGCCTGAGCGTGTCGCCGCGTTCCTGGACATCTGCGCCAAATGGGATGTGCCGGCTACCGTCATCGGTGAGGTCACCGACACCGGCAGGCTGGAGATGACCTGGCACAAGGAGCAGGTGGTCGACATCCCGCCAGGAAGCGCCGCCGATGCCGGGCCCGTCTACGACCGCCCGGCCCGCCGCCCGGCCAGTCAGGACGAGTTGATCGCCGCCAGTCCGGCGCTGCTGCCGCTGCCACGTAGTGGCCCGGACCTGCGCGCAGACCTGCTGCTGTTGCTCGGATCACCGGACGGGGGTGACAAGGCTTGGGTCACCGAGCAGTATGACCGCTACGTTCGCGGCGACACCGTGCTGGCGATGCCGCATGACGCCGGGCTGCTGCGGATCGATGCGGAGACTGGGCTAGGCGTCGCCCTGGCCACCGACGGCAACGGGCGGTACTGCCAGCTCGACCCGTACGTTGGCACTCAGCTTGCCCTGGCCGAGGCGTATCGGAACGTAGCCGTGACTGGCGCGCGGCCGCTTGCGGTCACCAACTGCCTCAACTTCGGCTCACCCGAGGATCCGGCAGTGATGTGGCAGTTCACCGAGGCAGTGCGCGGCCTTGCCGACGCCTGCCAGCAGCTCGGGATACCGGTGACTGGCGGCAATGTCAGCTTCTACAACCAGACCGGCGGAACGCCGATCCAGCCGACACCCGTCGTAGGCGTTCTCGGCGTGCATGATGACGTGCGACGGCGGGTCGGGTCCGGATTCAGCACGGAAGGCGCCAGCATCGTCCTGCTCGGCGAGACCCGGGCCGAGTTTGGCGGCTCACTATGGGCCTGGCTGCGGCACGGCCACCTCGGCGGCCGGCCGCCGGCCGTTGACCTTGAGGCCGAGCGTGCCCTGGCGAGCCTGCTGGCCACCGCGGTGGCGCGCGGCCTGATCGTGGCTGCGCACGACCTGTCCGACGGTGGCCTGGCGCTCGCGCTGGCCGAGTCCTGCCTGTCCGGTGGTACCGGGTGCGTCGTACGGCCGCCAGCTGACGCGGCCACGTTCCTGTTCAGTGAATCTGCCGCTCGCACAGTGGTCGCGGTCCGGCCGGGCGCGGCGGAGGACTTTCTCGTGGCCTGCGAGCAGGCAGGGGTCCCTGCGGAGGTCATCGGCACGACAGGCGGCTCGGATCTGGAACTTGCCGGCCTCTTCTCCGTGCCGCTTGACGAGCTCGCCGAGGCGCACCGGGCCGCGCTCGCGACTCTGTTCGCGTAATTGCGGCAGCGACACCGACCGCGGCGGTGACCGCCGCCGGATCCGTGGCTGGCTGACTGCACGCGGGCCGGTCCTAGAGTGACGCCCACCAGAATCCGATGAGCTGATCGGGCGGCGGTGCCGCGGCGCAACTCTGCAGCGCGGCACCATAGGCCGGGCCGGGGAGTTCGGCCGTCTCGGTCAGGCAGGAGCCATCGGCAAGATTCGCGTACTGATAGAAATCGTGTCCCTGGATCTGGACCGCCGCCCTGGTCCGCCGCCAGCGCTGCTGCGCCGCGAGGTCGCAGTGTTCCAGCGTCAGCTTCGGCCGGCGGGCCGGGCCGGCCGCGGCAAGGCAGTGCCCGGTCGGCAGGTATATGAAGATGTAGCTGTTGCCGGCCATCAGGTCCGCAGTCCACTGCGGCGAGCCGGATTCCGCCGCCGCCTGTCCGAGCGGGCTGAATTGCGGAGCACCCCGCGGACCCAGCAACTGCAGCAGCCGGCTGGGCGACGAACCGGGCTGTGGAACCCGCGCGATCAGGCCAACCGTCTGGAAGCTGAGCACCCTCGTCGGCAGTGGCCGCGCTGGGTGCCGGGCCGGGTGCAGTGCCACCAGGTAGGCTGCCACAGCGCCGGCAGCGATCAGCATGGCGACACCGATCCCGGCTAGCCTCGCCAGCCTTGAGCCCGAGGCTCGTTGCCCCGTGCTACGGCGCTGACCAGGCATACCGAACGAATACCGTTATCACGGCGCTGACGGGGCCAGATAGCCAAAACTTTGGCGGAAATGCCGCCGAGGTGTTAGCCCGCGAGGACATCTCATCGATCTGTGTCACCTCTCCAGGTGATTACCGCCCGGTCGGCTCAGCCGCCATCAATGTGCCGGACCTCACGCAGGCTTAGCCGGACCGGCGTACTACTGGCCATCGGAAAGCGCGGCCAGTCTGTTTCTCGGCTAGCCTGCTTAGCCGTGCCAGCGCGCGGTCCAGACCTTGCTCGCCTGCTCGCCGCGGTCAATGACCAGCGGGAGGCTCTCGGCGAGTCGCCGTGGCACGGTCCGCTTGACGAGCAGATGCTCGGGGCCGCGAGCCTGGCGGCGGTGCTGGCGGCGAGGGCCGGGGGCGCGCAGCCGCAGCGTGCCGCGCTGCGCGCTGCGGTTCGCTACAGCCTGGGTCAGCTGGCGGAGACGGTGCCGGGCCGCACGGTGGAGGTGCGTGTTCCTCCATTCGCCGCCGTCCAGTGCGTGCCGGGCCCAAGGCACACCCGCGGTACGCCCCCGAACGTCGTCGAAACCGACCCGCTGACCTGGCTGGATCTGGCGACCGGGCGGCTGCGATGGGAGGCTGCGATCGCTGCCGGCCAGCTGCGGGCCAGCGGTCAGCGGGCGGATCTGTCCAGCTACTTGCCCCTATTCCCGGCGGCTGGCTGACTGCGGCCAGTATGCGCCGGCGCTGTCACGGCTCCGGCAGCCCCGGAAGTCACTAGAATTTGCTGGTGATTAAGCCCGACGGCCTGTTGTCACATGATGCGGATCCAGCCGACCGGCCACCACGGGACGCCTGCGGGGTGTTCGGTGTCTGGTCCCCCGGCGAGGATGTCGCCAAGCTTGCCTACTACGGGCTGTACTCGCTGCAGCACCGCGGCCAGGAGTCCGCCGGGATCGCGGTCAGCGATGGCTCGCGGATCGTGGTGTACAAGGACATGGGCCTGGTCGCGCAGGTCTTTAACGAGTCGGTGCTCAACACGCTGCGCGGGCACATCGCGGTCGGGCATTGCCGATACTCGACCAGCGGTTCTTCGGTATGGGAGAACGCCCAGCCCACGTTCCGCGCAACCCCGTCGGCGAGCCTTGCGCTCGGCCACAACGGCAACCTGATCAACACACTTGAGCTGGCTGGCCTGCTCGGCGGCCAGTCCGCGGCCCTGGGCGGCCGGGCCACCTCCGACACCGACGTGCTGACAGCGCTATTCGCGGCCACCGGGATCGAGAGTGCCGCGAACGGCAGTGCACCAAACGGCAGTGCAGCGAACGGCAGTGCACCAAACAGCAATGCAGCAAACGGCAGTACCGCGAACGGCTCTGCGCATCCGGGCGTGGAGGCAGCGGCACTTGCCGTCCTGCCGCTGGCCCGGGGCGCGTTCTCGCTGGTCTTCATGGACGAGCAGACCCTGTACGCGGCGCGGGATCCGCAGGGCTTCCGGCCGCTTGTGCTGGGCCGGATGGCACGCGGCTGGGTCGTCGCCAGTGAGACTGCCGCACTGGACATCGTCGGGGCCACGTTCGTCAGGGAGATCGACCCCGGCGAACTGGTGGCCATCGACGAGGCTGGCGTCCGGTCGCACACCTTCGCGCCCGCCAAGCGGGCCGGCTGCTTGTTCGAGTATGTCTATCTGGCCCGCCCAGATACGGCTATCGCCGGGCGTAGCGTACAGGCCACCCGGGTGCAGGTGGGGCGGCACCTCGCAGCCGAGTTCCCAGCCGACGCCGATCTCGTGATCCCCGTGCCAGAGTCGAGCACGCCAGCTGCGATTGGATACGCGCAGGCCAGCGGCATTCCGTACGGTCAGGGGCTCGTCAAGAACTCCTACGTGGGACGGACGTTCATTCAGCCGAGCCAGACGATCAGGGAACGCGGCATCCGGCTGAAATACAACCCGCTCCGCGAGGCGATCGCGGGCAAGCGACTGGTCGTTGTCGATGACTCGATCGTCCGCGGCAATACGCAACGCGCGATCGTGGCGATGCTGCGCGAGGCCGGGGCGGCTGAGGTTCACGTCCGAATATCCAGCCCTCCGGTGGCTTGGCCGTGTTTCTTCGGCATCGACTTCGCCAGCAGGGCCGAGCTAATGGCGGGAAACCTGAGCGTCGACGAGATCCGCGAGTCGATTGGCGCCGATTCGCTCGGATTTGTTTCGCTCGCCGGGCTGATCGAGGCCACCACCTTGCCGGCTGACGGGCTTTGCCGTGCATGTTTCGACGGCAAGTACCCGGTGCCGGTGGCCGATGGCGAGAAGGGCAAGCACCTGCTGGAGATGGCTGGCTCGCCGACCGCGGGGACCGGGTGACGGGTGACCAGCCGACCTCAGCCAGCAAGCGACGGTAGGCCGGGAAGCGACCGCCAAGGGCCCAGGGACCGCCAGCCGGCTAGCTACGCATCGGCCGGTGTCGACATTGCCGCGGGTGACCGCGCGGTCGAGCTCATGAGGGCGTCCGTGGCCAGGACCGCGCGCCCGGAGGTCATGGGCGGTATCGGCGGCTTCGCCGGCTTGTTTGACGCTGCCAGCCTCACCAGGATGCGGCGTCCCCTGCTGGCGACGTCGACTGACGGCGTTGGCACGAAGGTGGTGATTGCCCAGCGGATGCGCAGTTACGACACCATCGGCCTGGACCTAGTCGGCATGGTCGTCGATGACCTCGTGGTCTGCGGTGCCGAGCCGCTGTTCATGACCGACTACGTGGTGTGCGGCCGGGTGCGGCCAGAGCGGATCGCGACGATCGTGGCAGGAATTGCCGACGGCTGCGTCAAGGCGGGCTGTGCTTTGGTCGGCGGTGAGACCGCAGAGCACCCTGGCCACTTTGGTCCCGATGACCTCGACATCGCGGGCGCAGCCACCGGGGTGGTCGACGCGGACCGGCTTCTCGGCCCGCACCTGGTCCGGCCAGGGGATGCCGTCATCGCGATGGCGTCATCCGGTTTGCACTCCAACGGCTTTTCGCTGGTCCGGTCGATCATCGACGCTGCGGGAGCCGGTCTTGACCTGGACAGCCAGCCCGCCGGGCTGAGCCGCAGCCTGGGCGAAGAACTCCTGACGCCGACCCGTATCTACGCCAGGGACTGCCTGGCACTCGTCAGCGATTGCGCTGTCAGGACCTTTGCCCATATCACTGGCGGGGGCCTGACCGCGAACCTGGCGAGGGTCCTTCCGCCGGACGCGGATGCTGTGCTCGAGCGGGCCAGCTGGCAGCCAGCGCCGGTCTTCGGGCTGCTAGCCGAACGCGGCCAGGTAAGTACAGCGGAGATGGAGCGCGTCTTCAACATGGGCGTCGGCATGGTCGCGGTCGTAGCCGGCGACCACTGCGATCGCGCGCTGCGCCTGCTAGCCGACCGGGACCTGCCCGCATGGGTCATCGGGCACATCACGGCAGGCACCGGTAGCGCACGTCTCGTCGGCCAGCATCCGGGTTAGGCGCCCGGCACTCGGCGGAGCCGCCCCGGCCCCGCCGTGCCCGTTGTCACGGGCTACGCGTTACGCCTCGGATGACCCGGACTGGCGGACGAGTCCATCGGCGCCATAGCTGCCGTAGCCATCGTCGGATTCCCAGTCCTCGTCTTCGTCGTCGTCATCCGGTGCGTGATCAGAGTCGTCGTCCGCGGAGTAGCGATCGCCTAGGTCCGCGTAGGCGGAATCCCCGTTGGCACCATGCTGGTCCGAGTCGACGCCCAGCTCAGCCCGCAGCCGGTCAAGGTCGGTTCCGCCACCGCTGTACTTCAGCTGGCGTGCCACCTTGACCTGCTTGGCCTTGGCTCGGCCGCGCCCCATTGGCTCGACCCCCTCTAACGTACGGAACCCGACGGGTCCCTGGTCACCGCACTCTTCATTACCCGTTACCACGCAAGTGCTCATGGCTATGTGCATACAAGGCTCACCCGCCGCCGCTCCGCCTGCCGGAGTGCGCCGCGCTCGCCCTGACGTACAGGTACAACCGTACCTGCTTTGGGCGCCTGGCGCCTCCGATGATTGCGGCGAACCCGCGCCGGAGGCGTCAGCGACCCAGGTAAATACCTCGGAGCCTGCCTACTTCGGCAATCCGCCGCTCAGCGAGCCGGTCCGCAGCGACCGCCGGCGGCACGCCGTCAGCGCGCGCCGCGGCCAGGATCTCCCTGGTAGTGCCCAGGATCTGCGCCGCCCTGGCCTTGGCCCGCTCGAAGTTGAATCCGTGCAGCTCATCGGCGACCTGGATGACCCCGCCAGAGTTCACCAGGTAGTCGGGTGCGTACACAATGCCCAGGTCATCGAGCACCTTCTCGACCCCGGGGTGGGCCATTTGATTGTTTGCTCCACCACAGATGATCTTGACGCCCCGGCTGCCGAGGGCTGCGGCGGTATCGTCGTCGACTGCGCCGCCGAGTGCGCAGGGTGAGTACACATCAAGCGGGCTATCCAGCAACTCGGCGCGACTTGCCGCGACGATCACCTCGTGGTGCTGAGCTCGCACCCGTTCTACTGCGGCGTGGCTGGTGTCGAAGATCACGACCTTGGCGCCATCGGAGAGCAAGTGATCGACAAGCCGATGGCCGACCTTGCCGACGCCCTCGATGCCCACCGTCCTGTCACCCAGGCTGGTGCTGCCCCAAACGTGCTCGGCGGCGGCCCGCATGCCCTGGTAGACGCCGAACGCCGTCAGGACCGATGAGTCCCCGGCCCCGCCGTTGGGCACGGTCCGGCCGGTGACGAAGGTGCTCTCACGCGCTACGACGTCCATGTCCTCGCTGTAGGTCCCGATGTCACATGCGGTCAGGTACCGGCCGCCCAGCGACTGGACAAATCGGCCATACGCGCGTAGCAGGGGCTCGGACTTCAGCCGGTCCGGGTCGCCGATGATGACAGCCTTGCCGCCACCGAGATCTAGCCCGGCGAGAGCGTTCTTATACGCCATCGCCCTGGACAGGTTCAGCACGTCCGCCAGCGCCGCATCCTCACTGGCGTACGGGTAGAACCGCGTCCCGCCGAGCGCGGGCCCGAGTGCGGTGGAGTAGATGGCGATGATGGCGCGCAGTCCCGACTGCGCGTCCTGGCAAAACACAACTTGCTCGTGTCCGGCCGGCCCCTCATGTCCGGCGCCGAAGACAGTGGTCACCTGGTGGGCTCCCGCGATCGGCCCGCGTCTTCGTTGACGCAGGATCGGCAACAAGCCTATATCGGCGCTCGGCGTCGGTTGAGACTCGCGCGGATCCTACCCGCCCGTAGGGCTTTGCCCAGAGCGGTATGGCATGTCACGATTAGTCATGCTGCCTTTGCGCGACAAACGCCAGAGTTTTTGCTGGTTTCGGCGTAGCGGACCCTGGATATGTGTCGGATCGCCTACGGAGCGTCGGGGCACCGCGCTACTCTGCGGTCAAAATTCTCGAAGCAGATATCTGGCCGTAGTTCGGGGATTAACGCAAGAGTCGGGCCGGTTGCATGAAAACAACGCAGTTCGTGCTATCCGGATGTCCGGCGATCGCGGCGCCCGCAGAGCGGCGGGTGCTAGCCGGCAGACCGCGTCGCACGGTCAGCCGCGGGAGGCGGGAGGGAGGTTGTCCGGCAGTCGCAGGCTGTGAGCCAGCGCCGGCTCATGGCATAGTTCCCGCCCTCGCAGGCGCGCCGACTTGGAGGAGATCGGCGACCCGGCCGGGGGGCGGACAGAACGTGGCGGCAATCGAAGCTAAGTGTTCGATGGGAGGCGCGGATGACTTTTCCGAATCCGCCGCCGATGCCACGGTGCGTGTCGCTAGAATCACGCAGCGTGACAAGTCGCGGACGGGGGCGTCGTGGCGACTCGCGAAGAATCTTTGCTCCCGGTTGTCGACGCGTTACCGCTGGTGATGGCAATATGGTCTGAGCGGACTATATAGGACATCCGAGGCAGGCTTCGCTAGAAGCCACGAACAGCAAGAGAAGTAGGTACGGATCGAAGTACCGGTCCAGGAGGAGAGGCCGTCAACATGTCAGCACGTACACCAGAGGCTGAGCCGCTGCTTACGCCAGCCGAAGTCGCGACGATGTTCAGGGTTGACCCGAAAACAGTTACCAGGTGGGCAAAGGCAGGAAAACTTACGTCGATCCGGACACTCGGCGGGCACCGCCGGTACCGGGAGACCGAAGTCCGCGCCCTTCTGGCGGGTATCCCGCAGCAGCGCTCAGAGTGAGGCATGGCCGCGGTCCGGCAGTACAGCGCCGGACCGGCTGGTGCGCAATGGTGCACGATCAGCCAGCGGCCATTTGCCTAAGCAGTTGGGGGGGTCGACCCCGGCGGCCAGCACACCGCATCGGGGGGCGCGCTAAGCGTTCGATGCGATGGTGAGCATCGGTCAGCTGAAGCCGGGGTCGATCCGGCCTCCTCGGCAGAGTTGCCAGGAGTGCCAGCAAGATCTTCTCAAGACCGGGAACGGGCACTTATCCGCCCAGCCGTGAGGCTGTCACCAGTCAGCTGGGCGCCCGCGAGACCCGGCAACCGTAGCCGCCGCTGCGCCCTCTCGGTCGGCCTTGCGTCTCTGCCTAACCCGGCCTTTTCCGTACCGGACGGATCTGGACCGAGCGGCACGGTGCTTGCTCTTCCGGGAATCTCAGGTCACATCATCAGCTGCGGGGCTAACAGGTGTCGGTAACAATTCGTAGTCTCTCAATAACTTTTCGTAATCACCTCTCCCGGCGCCGGGCCACCGCGATACTGGGGAAACCAGCCGCCTCAAGCCGGAGCCGCGGCGGCGGGGCTGACGTCGTACGTCGCCGTGACGAGCAAACTGTGCGTCCGGCGCGGTAAGCAGCGTTCTCGGGGGAACCGCCTGCGGGCGGAGGTGTGCGGTGCTTTGGAGGGGAGGTACGCACAATGCGTGATCCAGATTTGGTTCAGCGGGCCGAGCGGGCGGCCATGGCATTGGAGCGGGCGTGGGGTCACTGGCGCGTCATGCACGGCCTGGGCACAGATCCGCTGCCGCCGGTGTCGAGCTACGTCGGTTACTCGTTAGAGGAGCCGTGGGGGCAGCCGCGGGTGGTCTTCGGGGTGGGCGCGGAGGAAGCCGAACGACTGGCCGCGCTGCTCGCTGGCCACGACTGCTACGGGCCAGTGCACGCGGAGGTAACTGCCCGGCCGGACTGGCGGCTTGCCGCGTCGGCCGGCCCGGCGACCGCGCAGGGCCGGCCGTTCGATGGCGGGGTCAGCGTCCCTGCCCAGGCACCGCCGCCTGGCGCTGAGCCAGCAGCAGAACGAGACGGCTGGCACGTGACCGCGTCAGCCGACGTCGAGGAGCTCGATGGCGGGCCGGCCGGCGTCGGGTTGTACCAGGCAGAGCCGACAGTGATGGACAGCGGCAGGCGTCGCGGCTACTGGCCCGGCCAAAACGAGGCTGAGCCGCTGGGAGGCCCCGCCTCGCCGACCGCCGCTGCAGCGGGCCCGGACGCGCTCGATCCGCTGCCCGCAGATCCGCATGAGCCACCATGGCTGTCAGGCGCGCAGGACGGCGGTGATCGCGGGCAGGCCGAGCTTGATCCTGGCTTGCCTTACTCCGACCAGAGTGGCGGGGCTGGCCAGGCCAGTAGCATTCCGCCGCCCGCCGAGTCCTGGCAGCAAGGCGAGCCGGCCGGAACCGTCGAGTTGGCAGCAGTCGAGCAGCCCGGTGTCATAGCGTTCCCGCGCCGACCGCAGCAGCCAGCCGACCAGTGGCAGGAGCCGATGCGCGCCGCATCGCCCGCGAGCGACAGCTATGACGCGACGCCCAGTCAGGGACCTGGCTACCGTGGCCCGCGGTACCAGGGCTTTCCGCCGCAGTACCAGTCCGGCCCCAGTCAGCAGGAACCGCCCGCCCTGTTCGGCTCTCTCCCAGAGGCTGAGCCGGCCGGTGCCGGCGAATCCGGTTCCACGCAGGCAAGTGCGGCCGGGCCACGTGCCGTGCGGCCCGTCGCGGAGCAGGCCGGAAGCGGGCCTGGTGCTGGCCAGCCCGGTGCCACCGAGCCCGAGGCTGTGCAGGCCGATGCCACTCCTGCTGTCGTGCGCGCCGAGGCGGGGCCGTCCGGTGGCAGCGAGCCCGCCAGCGGCGAGCCGGAGGCAGTGCAATCCGCGGCCGCCCAGTCCAGGGTTGCCCAGTCGAAAGGCGGGCAGTCCGGGGTCCGCCAGTCCAAGGCCCGCCACGTCAGTGTCGAGGCGCGCGAGGCGGAACGGTCCGGTGCGGTTCAGTCCAGGGAGGGCCGGTCCAGGGAGGGGCAGCCTGACCCTGTGCAGCCCAGCACTGTGCAGTCCGGAACAGGGCCCGAGCCGCGGCAGCCGCGTGTCTCCCAGCCCAGGGCTACGCAGCCGAAAGCGGTGCCGTTGAAGCCTGTGCCGTCGAAGCCCGTCCAGCCGAAGCCTGCGCAGCCGAAGGCCGTGCAGCCGAAGGCCGTGCCGTCAAAGTCCGGGCAGTCCCGGCCGACTTCCCGGCCCAGCTCGCCAGGCCGCACCACCGGCGAAGGAACGGGCAAGAGGCCGCAGGATTAGCACCTGGCGGTCGACCTCCGGGGGTAACCACCGCTTGGTCGGCGCGGCCACCCATAGGCATCGCCTGGCAGTGCCCTGCCACAGGCGTTGGCCGGTGTCAGCTCTGTGCAGCACAATCTGCATGTGCGGATAGCGGTGGTGCCTGGCGACGGCACGGCCGGCTTGCTCGCCCGGCTCCGCGACGACGGCACCGCTGAGGGCCAGCAGCAGCATGTACCGGACCTGGCATCAGCCGTCGCGTCGGCGGAGCGCTCCGGCGCGGTCCGGTGGGTCTGGCGATCGACGCGACTGCTGTACCCGGCGCTGCTGCGGGCAGCGGTACCGGTGCGCCGCTGCCACGACATCGAGCTCACGGGGGCCCTGCTTGCCGCCCGTGACGGCCCGGCAAGTCAGCCGGCGGACGCGGTGGCACGGCCTGCTGACGCGCGGCAGCCTCTGCAGCTACCGTTCGAGCCCAGCGGCGATGCCGCCACTGACCTCCGGCATGACCTGGCCGCCCTGGTCGGCACGCACGCCGATCAGCTGCGGAGTATCGGTGCGGATGCTGATCCGGCCAAGTTCGGCCTGCTTACTGCCGCCGAGTCGGCAGGCGGGCTGGCCGCAGCAGAGATGAGCGCGGCCGGGCTGCCCTGGCGGGCAGACATCCACGACCGGCTGCTTACCGAGCAACTCGGTCCGCGTCCGCCAGCGGCTGCCGGACCGCAGCTGCGACCCGCTCGACTGGCCGAGCTGTCGGCTGAGATCTCCGCAGCCCTGGGCGCGGTCAGGCCGGTCAACCCGGACTCGCCCGCGCAGTTGCTCCGCGCGCTGGCCGCCAGCGGTATCCGAGTGCGGTCCACCAGGTCCGCGGAGTTGCGGCAGATTGATCACCCGGTGATCGGGCTGCTCCTGGAGTACAAGGAACTGGCTAGACTGCACGCCGCCAACGGGTGGTCCTGGCTGGATAGCTGGGTATCAGATGGCCGGTTCCGGCCCGAGTATGTCGTCGGCGGTGTGGTTTCCGGCCGCTGGGCGTCCCGCGGCGGCGGGGCACTGCAGATTCCCAAACTGCTGCGTCAGGCTGTCGTCGCCGATCCCGGCTGGGCACTGGTGGTGGCTGACGCCGCCCAGCTTGAGCCGCGGGTCCTCGGCGCACTGGCCGGCGACGGAGCGTTCGCGCAGGCCGCCAACTCTGACGATCTGTACGCTGCCGTTGCCGTGGCGATCGGCGCGGACCGCGCGAAAGCGAAGGTCGCCCTGCTGTCCGCGATGTACGGCGGTACCGGCGGTGATGGGGGGCAATCGCTGGCGCTGCTGCGGCGCAGGTTCCCGCTGGCGTCGGCGTTCGTGGAGAGCGCGGCCAGGGCGGGTGAAGAGGGCCGGGTCGTCAGGTCGGTCCTCGGCCGGACGTGCCCGCCGCCGTCAGCAGCGTGGCGGACGCTGACCAGCGAGGCGGCCGATCCGCAGGATCGGCGCGACCCGGCGGCGGGCGCGGCCGCCCGAGCTCGCGGCCGGTTCACCCGCAACTTCGTGGTCCAGGCCAGTGCCGCCGACTGGGCGCTGGTGCTCCTGGCCCTGTTGCGTACCCAATTGGAAGCGATAGGGCCGACGGGAGCTGCGGACGGCGCGCCGCCGGCCGGTGCTGGGCTGACCGCGGGACGGCCCCAGCTGGTCTTCTTCCAGCATGACGAGGTGGTCGTGCACTGCCCTGCGAGCCAGGCGGGTGAGGTAGCGGCCGCGATCGATACGGCAGCCGCCGGGGCCACCAGGCTCGTCTTCGGCGCGACCGCGGTGAGCTTCCCGATGACGACAGCGGTCGTCAGCTGTTACGCCGACGCCAAATGATGATGCCCAGGGGACGGACGCACGATCGATGGGAGGTTCTCAGCGCTCAGGCTTCCGTGCTTTCGTCCGGCGGACGCTTGAAACGCTGGACGGGCGGCAGTAAATCGGCAGGCAGGAAGCCGTGCCTGGGACGCCGCTGAGGCGTGGTGCTGGCCTGCGGCACCGGAGGGACCTCAGACGTGCAGTACATGCACCGCCTGGCGGCGACCGGGATCATGCTCAGGCACTCCGGGCACGGCCGGTCGGCAGCTTCCTTGTTCCGGTTGGCAAGGGCCGTCATCTTGGCAGCCGGCGCCACGATCAGCCAGTAGACGACCGCCGCGATCACCAGGAACGAGATGGCCGCGCTGATGACGGCACCGTAAGTGAATTGAGTGTGACGGAGGTGGAACGACAGGCCGCTGGCTCCTTTGACGGCGATCGGCGCGTTGGTCGCGGTGGCCGCACCGGTTGCCGACGCGCTTGGCGCAGAAATCGGACTGGGGGCCTGGTTGTCCATGAGGACCGCTATCAGTGGCGTGATCATGTTGTTAACCAGGGCCTGGACGATCGCGTTGAACGCCACGCCCATGACGACGGCGACGGCGAGATCGATGACGTTGCCCCTCAACAGGAACTTCCTGAAACCGCCCATGTCTGCCCTCTCCAGCCGCGCCGCGCCTGACTCTGTCCGCCTCTCGCGACCGCGAGGCTACCAAGCCTGACCGGACTTTTGCACCAGACAGGGCGACACCGTCGGACCCGGTCTCGCCTTGAGCGGTGCCGGGAGAAGGCCGTCGCGATGTGATAGGCAGGCACCATGCCGCCATCCTGGGTGAGCCGTGACGCATCAAGCTCGGCGCCGCGCTGTGAGCAGTGACACAGCATGACACTTGAGGTGACGGTGCGTGGCATCATGATTCCGCCAGACGAGCTTTCCTGGCGGTTCTCCCGGTCATCGGGCCCTGGTGGCCAGTCCGTGAATACCACCGACAGCCAGGCTGAGCTCTCTTTTGACCTCGCTGGCACGGCCGTGTTGCCGCCGGTGCTGCGGGACCGGGCGCTGGCTGTGCTGTCGGGGCGGTTGTCCCGAGGCGTTATCACGGTGACTGCCAGTGAGTACAAGTCGCAGCTGCGCAACCGGGAGGCTGCTGCCGCAAGGCTGACCGCACTGCTTACCGAGGCAACGGCGCCGCCGCGACCGCCACGGCGGCCAACGAGGCCTACGCGAGGCTCGGTAGAGCGACGGCTGGCAGACAAGCAACGCCGCTCTCACCTGAAGCGATGGCGCAGCAGTACCGACGAGTGACTGGTGCTGGCGGCCCAGCCATCCCGCGGACCTAAGTCACCGCCGCCGCACGGCGGGCACCGTCCGGTCCGGCGCAGTAGCACCCACTGGCTAACCTGGACCGATGAACTCGGCGCCCGGCCAGGACCGCAGCAGCTCGGCGGCCCGGCCGTCCCGCCGACGGGGGGCCGGCGGACTCCGGCCTGAAACATCCCGGAGCGGACGGTCAGCGCGCGGCACCGGGGGCGGGCGCGCCGACGCTGACAGGCGGCGACGCGAGCTGTCCCAGAACTACCTGCGCAGCCCGGAGGCTGCCCGGCAGTTCCTTAAGGCCGTCCATCTCGACGCGGATGGCCTGTGCATCGAAGTCGGTGCCGGAGAGGGCATCCTCACGACCAGGCTCGCCGCCATGACCGCCGAAGTCATCGCTTACGAGATCGACAGGGCGCTGGCCGACCGGCTCATAGCGAAGGTCGGCGATCGTCCGAACGTCAAGGTGAGGGTGGGCGATTTTCTCACCGCTCGCCAGCCGAGCCGACCGTTCCAGGTGGTCGGGAACGCGCCGTTCTCGCTAACCTCGCCGATCGTCGACTGGTGCTTGCGTGCGTCCCGGATGACCACGGCCACGCTGATCACCCAGCTGGAGTACGCACGAAAGCGGACCGGGGGATATGGCCGGTGGAGCCAGCTAACGGTCAGCACCTGGCCGCAGGTCCGGTGGGAGCTTCTGAGCACCATTGGCAGGACAGAATTCCGGCCCGTGCCGCGGGTCGACGCGGCCATCTTGCGGCTCGAGCGGAGGACAGAACCGCTGATCGGGCGGGCGCGGCTAGCAGCCTACCGGCGGCTGGTTCAGGCGGGTTTCTCCGGAGTCGGTGGCTCGGTGCAGGCATCGCTGCGGCGAACGTACCCCGCCGAGAAGGTCGCGGCGGCGTGCTCGGCAGCCGGCGTGGACCGTCGCGCGGTCGTTGGTTATGTCAGTCCCGACCAGTGGGTGCGAGTCTTTATTGAGCTGGATGCGGCTTCGCGGGCGCCGGCTAGGGCGCGGGTCAAGGACTTACCGGCGGCGCTGCCGCCGGTTACCGGATGGTCAGGGCGCGCTGGTACCGGTCCGACCGTAATTGTCCTCGAGCCTGACCACGTCCTCGCGCCAGCCAGGCTGAGCTGTCGATGCCTCAGCGAAGGTCAGGTCGGTTATCGCCGTGATGCGGTGCACCGCGCCCGGCGGCAGGTGGATCGTGTCGCCCGGCCCGAAGTGCTGACTGCTCAGATCGTCCGCTGACGGCCCGTGCTCGATGAGCGCGGCGCCGGACAGCACGCTGATGGTTTCCTCCTTCTGGAGGTGGTACTGCAGGCTCAGGGCGTGGCCGGCTGTCACGTGGATGATCTTGCCCGCGTATTTGCCGTCGATGCCGGCGAAGATCACTTCGTGGCCCCAGGGCTTGTCCTGCCGTGGGGCTCGATAGATCGTCGCAGCGGGTCCCGGGCCTGACGAACTGCTGTTCTGCGCTGGGGTCACGGTGCCCTCCTGAATCCAAGCGACGCGCCTGCGCGAGCCACTGAGCAGACGACCATCCTAGTTAGGCTGGCCGGCGCCGCTGTTTGCTGGCACTTCAGCGGGCGCTGAGTGTCAGTAGCCGCGCCGCTGCATCTTCCAGGACCTCGTCTCTCTTGCAGAACGCGAACCGGACCTGGCTGCGGCCAGCCGGCTGGTCGTCATAGAACACGACGTTCGGAACCGCAACGACACCGCAGCGGTGCGGCAGGCTGCGGCAGAACGCCAGCCCGTCAGTCTCGCCCAGCGGTGCTACGTCGGTGGAAATGAAGTAGGTGCCGTGCGGGACGAATACCTCGAAACCAGCAGTCCGCAGCCCGCTCGCGAGCAGGTCTCGCTTGCGGTGCAGGTTCGCTGTCAGGTCTGTGTAGAAGGCGTCGGGAAGCGCGAGCCCGGCGGCAATCGCGTACTGGAAGGGGCCGCCGCTGACGTAGGTAAGGAACTGCTTGGCGGTCCGTACAGCGGTGACAAGCTCGGGCGTTCCCGTAACCCATCCGATCTTCCAGCCGGTGAAAGAGAAGGTCTTGCCACCTGAGCTGATCGTCACGGTTCGCTCGCGCATTCCGGGGAGGGTGGCGATCGGGATGTGCTGGCCGTCGAAGACCAGGTGCTCGTACACCTCGTCGGTCACCACCAGGAGGTTGTGCTCGACTGCCAGGCTGGCGATGACGGTGAGTTCGTCGCGGGACGCAACCATGCCGGTGGGGTTGTGCGGCGAATTCAGCAGTATCAGCCGGGTGCGGCTGGTGATGGCATCGCGCAACCGGTCCAGGTCTGGCCTGAAGGCGGGCGGCCGGAGGGTCACTGGCACCCGCACGGCTCCGGCCATCGCGATGCACGCCGCGTACGAGTCGTAGTACGGCTCGAACGCGATCACTTCGTCACCCGGCTCGAGCAGGGCCAGCATCGCCGCCGCGATCGCCTCGGTAGCACCAGCTGTGACCAGCACCTCAGTCTCGGGGTCGACGTCCAGGCCATAGAACCGCTTCTGATGCGCGGATACCGCGTTCCGCAATTCCGGGATGCCCGGACCGGGCGGGTACTGGTTGCCGCGCCCCGCGAGCACTGCCTCGGCGGCTATCTTCGCGACTTCGGCCGGCCCGTCTGTGTCAGGAAATCCCTGACCCAGGTTGACCGAGCCGGTCTCCACAGCCAGCGCGGACATCTCCGCGAAGATCGTCGTTCCCATCCCGGCCAGCGCGCTGTTGAGCAGAGCACGAGTCATGAGCATGCCTTCCGCGATCGCGCCGGCCCATTCAGTCTGCACGCCGCGCGGCGGCCGGCACCGCCCGATGCCGTGACAATACCTGGCCCTGGCGGCGGCTACCTGGTGCCGCCAGCGCGTCGGCACCGCCGCCTTACGGGCGCGCAAATTTCTGCCGTACCGGGCCGTCTATAGAAAATATTCCCGGCGCGACATGCTGAAGGCAGCCTAGTACTTTATTTCAAGTATCAATAACACATTTGCAAAGGACTTTCATTCTTAGTTCCCGAAACGCGCAGGGGCGGTCCCGGCGAACCGGGACCGCCCCTTTACCATCGTGCAGAGCTTGCAGCTTTGCGTACGGTGACCGGCCGACTCGGCCGGATCTGGTCAGAGCGGACGGACCTGCTCAGCCTGGGGGCCCTTGGCGCCCTGGCCGGCGGTGAACTCGACCCGCTGGTTCTCTTGAAGGCTGCGGAAGCCATCAACTTGAATCGCGGAGTGGTGCACGAAGACGTCGGCGCTGCCGTCGTCAGGGGCGATAAACCCGTAGCCCTTGTCGGCGTTGAACCACTTCACGGTGCCCTGAGGCATGTGCCTTCTCCTACTGGGTGATCTCCGGGATCCACGGACGAGGATCCTGGGTCGCCACGACGTCAGGCGCCGTTGGCTAGGTCAGACAGTACCGCCTCGCCCAGCCTCCGCCGGCCTGTGTCGCGTACGCAAAATACGAATGCAACCACGTCTATCAAACACCATCGAGTCAGCGGACGTATCAGGGTCCGGCCTACTTAGCGATGCTGGTGGCAGCGCACAGAAGGTACGGATAATTCGGCTGATGAGAGCCAGTCAATACATATTGCGATCGAAATCTGCTGGTTAGCTGAGCAGCGCCTACGGGATTATCTCTACCGGTAACCATGCAAACCGAGCACGGCACTGCGGTTGCTGCCGCTACCAGCGCTCATGCCAGCCGATGCGCCCGGCAGTCGCGGGCGTCGACGGGCCCGTTACCTGGACGCGGGCGGCTGCGGCAGGCCCTGGGCAGGCCGGGACCTGCGCGCTGGCCGAGCGGCGTGCCGGCGGCCCGTAGTTCGCCGAGTGTCTGGCGCCGCGACGAGGGCTGGATTGTCTTGTATGCGAAGATCTCGGGCCAAGATCGCTAGCGACGCCTGCGCCCACATGCACTAGCTGGCTCGCGAGCCTGGCGTGCCCATCCGGCAGCTGCGCGGATCAAGTAGTACGTCCGAAACAATAGCAATTGGCACGTTAGGTCTTAGCTCGAGCAATTCTCGGAATAACAAATAAGTAAAGATGTGATTTACCTCATACCGTTTTCTTTGTTATTTCTAATGCCATGCGCTTCATGATCAGGCAAAGTGTCCGTTCGACAGCACCCTGCGTGCGTGACGGCTACCTCTGAGTTGCCGCGTCGCCCTGCACCCGCGACACGTCCGCGCGCTGCCGGCCGCTAATCCGGGTCGGCCCGAGAGAATCGGGTGGAAGCCGAGCGCCACCACGGCGCCCGACAAAAGGTACCTCTTGTCCCATTTCAGGACACCAAGCTCCGTCAAGTCAGTTAAGTTCCATCGTGCAGTAACTGGCCCCGCAGTTGCCATCGTGGCCGCGGTGGCCGGAACCGTAGGCGCCTGGTCGGCCGGCCCGGTCGGTCAGCCAGCCGCGGTCGCCAGGCCAGTCGGCCTCGTCCGGACACTGGCGCCGGTTCAGACCGGACCCGCACCCTCCTCGTCGGCCAGCCAGCCGGCCCAGCTTGATGCCTTCTTCGCGACAGCATCGAAGCTAGGCAGCAATCCGGCCATGATGACCAGCGGCGTGGCCGGGCACCGGATCAGGCCGCTGACCCCCCGGCAGATCGCCAGGAGGTTGCTGCACCGATTCCGCTGGTCGAAGCGGCAGTTCCGGTACCTGGACCCGCTGTGGGCCAGGGAAAGCAGCTGGAACGTCCACGCGGAAAATCTCTACTCGGGCGCGTACGGCATCCCGCAGGCCGAACCCGGCTCGAAGATGGCGTCCGCCGGGCGGCACTGGCGCTCCTCCGCCACGACCCAGATCCGCTGGGGCCTGCGGTACATCAAGGGACGGTATGGCTCGCCTGCGGCCGCCTGGGCGCACGAGCTAGCGACCGGCTGGTACTAGCCGGTCCCGCCGGCCAGGCCGGCGCCCTGAGCGCGAACCGCTCGGGGCGCCGGCCCGCCGCCCCCTAGGCACTCGGTCACCGATGAACGTGCGCGCCGAAAAGCGGTGCGCCGAACGAAGCGCGCTGGGATACAGTGAGCGGCCGGACACCACGGCACCGGCGTCAGGAACCTGATTCGCATGGCAAAGCTCACCCGGTTCGTGCTTCGCCGCCGCCGCCTCATCGGCGTGATCTGGCTGCTGGCGTTGCTCGTGGGCGGTTACGCGTCAAGCGTGCTCAGCAGCCACCTGAGCCAGAGCTTCGAGATACCCGGCACGGGCAGCGACATCGCCGATTCGGCCATCCTCGCGCGCTACGGCAGCGGCGGCAGCGACTCGCCGCTGGCGCCGGTCATCAAGCTGCCCGCGGGCATGACCGCTGAGCAGCCGAAGGCTCGATCCGAGCTCCAGGCCGCGTTCAAGGCCGCGTCGACGGTCGGCGTTCCCGCGGGCACCAGGCCGAGCCGTGTTGTCTCGTTCGCTTCGACGGGGGACCGGGGCTTCGTCTCCGCTGATGGCGGGACTACCTTCGGGCTGATCTTCACTCCCGGGAACGGCGTACAGTCAGCCGGCCCTACGGTCCAGCCCGCCGCCGTGCAGGCAACGATGCTGCACTACCTGCCGCCGGGCTCACAGCTCCGGGTAACAGGGCTCGGCCCGCTGACAACAGCCGGCGGCTCTGCGTCCGGTCCGAGCCTGCTGGATGAGATACTGCTCGGCGCTCTGGGGGCGCTGGCAGTGCTCGCCTTCGTCTTTGCCTCCCTGCTGGCAATCGTGCCGCTGCTGATCGCGGCCGCTTCCGTCACGACCGCGTTCCTGGCCATACTCGGGCTGACCTACCTGCTGACTGTCAACTTCGTCGTCCAGTTCCTCGTCGGTCTCATCGGTCTCGGTGTCGCGATCGACTACTCACTCCTGCTGATCACCCGGTGGCGGGAGGAACTGGCGCACGGCAGCGACAACGAGGCTGCCATCGGCCGGGCCATGGACACCGCGGGCCGTGCGATCGTGTTCAGCGGTGTCACGGTGGCACTCGGCCTCCTAGCGCTGATCGCGCTGCCGGTCCCGTTCATCCGCAGCATTGGTCTCGGCGGCATGCTGATCCCGCTGATCAGCGTCACGGTAACGCTGACGCTCGTGCCGGCGGTGCTGGCCGGGATCGGGCCGCGGCTCGAGTGGCCGCGGCTGCGGCACGAGGGGGCACCGAGCCGGGGGTGGACCGCATGGGCCCGGTTCGTCGTGCGATGGCGCTGGCTGGCTGCGGTGGCGAGCCTTGCGGTCCTGATCGCGCTCGGCGTGGCTGCCCTCGGCATGCACGTCGGTGACGCAAGCGTGAACTCGTTGTCACAGAAAGGTCCCGCCCGCGACGGCGTCGTCATGCTGCAGCGCGCCGGGATTCCCGTCGGGGTGCTCGCACCGATCGAGATATACGTGCCGGGCCAGGCGGACGCCGCTGGGGTCGTCACGACCGCCACCGCGGTTCCCGGCATCAGGTTCGCGGTTGCACCGCCGGGGCCGGCCTGGCGGCGGCAGGGCAGCGCCTTGGTCGAGGTCTTCCCGGTTGCCGACGGCGCCGGCGCGGCCGGCCTGACGACAGCAGCCGCTGTGCGCGCCGCGGTGAGCTCGGCCGAGCCGTCGGCGCTCGTCGGCGGTTATTCGGCGGGCCTCGTCGACCAGATTCACTCGCTGTACGGCGACTTCCCCTGGGTGCTGGCGGGCCTGGCGCTGATCACCTTCGTCCTGCTCGCCCGCGCGTTCCGGTCCCTGCTCCTGCCGCTGAAGGCCATCGCGGCGAACCTGCTGTCCGTCGGCGCGGTATACGGCGTCCTGGTCCTCGTGTGGCAGGACGGATATGGCTCACGGGCAATCTGGGGCCTGCCGGCCACCGGCGCCATCACCGGCTGGATACCGCTCTTCGTCTTCGCCTTCGTGTACGGCCTGTCGATGGACTACGAAGTCTTCATCCTGACCAGGATGCGCGAGGAGTACGACGCCACTGGTTCGACTAACCGGGCGGTGATCACCGGCGTCGGCCGCACCGGCCGCCTGGTCACCTCGGCGGCCCTCATCCTGTTCCTCGCGATGGTGGCGCTGGCTGCCGCACCGTTCACGTTCCTGAAGATCTTCGCGACCGGCGTCGGGGCCGGCATCCTGCTCGATGCCACCGTGGTCAGGTCGTTGCTGGTGCCTGCGATCGTGTCGCTCCTCGGCCGCTGGAACTGGTGGCTGCCGGCGTGGGCCGCCAGGTTGCTGCGCGCCGAGCCGTCCCCGCTACCTGTCGCGACCCTTACTACGCCGGGAACGAGCTAGTCCGGCCCCAGTCGCGGCAGCACCAGCTCACCTGGGTCGTGTGACGGCGTCGGCTGCCCGGCCCGGTCGCCTAGCCGCGATCGACCAGCAGAGTGCGGTCGCGCACCTGGGCCTTATGCTCATTGTGCCCAGTCAGGAACTGTAAGGGAGTAAAGCGTGGCGTACCGGATCCCGGCGAACGACATCGTCTCGATCATCGATGCGCCGCCGACGCCTGCCGCCTCGCTCGGGCCCGGCCGCAGGTTTGTCGCACTCGTGCACTACGAATCGCATCCGCCAGTGACGCAGCTGGCGCGATCGTATGAGTCCCTGGCGGGCCTGCGACTCGACCCTGCGCTGGGGGGCCGTCAGCGCACCCGGCGCCTGACCGGGCTGTCGGTGATCGCGCTGCCGGGCGGTCAGCCGCGCCGGATCGAACTGCCTGAGGGCAAGTCGGTCAGCCTGCCATCGTGGGCACCGGACGGAAGACGGTTCGCTATCACGGTCGACGAGCCGGACCATATCGTCGTCTGGGTCGTCGACGCGCAGGCGGCTACGGCGATGCAGGTACCAGGGCTGGCGGTCCGTGACGTTCTCGGCGGTGACCCCACCTCCCTGAATTCGACGGTGCGCTGGTCCAGGGACGGCAAATCGCTGCTGGTGCTGGGTTCGCCAGCGGCGCCGGGGGAACCCGGCCCGGAGCAGATCGAACCACGCGTGGAAGAAGTGGAAGGCAAGCGGTCGCAGATGGCCACGTTTACCGATCTGCTCCGCACTTCGGCCGACGCGGACGTCTTTGAGGCCCTGGCCACGACGGTTCCCCTGAGGGTCGGCCCCGAGTCGGGATCTGTGACCGAACTTGGCCCGCCAGGCATGTACTACCACCTCAGCGAGTCACCCGATGGCGAGCACTTGCTTGTCCACCAGCTGCAGCGGCCGTTCTCCTACCGCGTTCCGTTCCCGTACTTCGCCCGCCGGGTCGAGGTGTGGTCAGCGGCCGGGCATCTCGAGCGGGTCATCGCCGACTTGCCCGTGAGCGACGAGGTACCGCGGCAGGGCGTGCCGACCGGGCCGCGGATGGTCTCGTGGGAGGAGTCCGTGCCTGCCAGCCTGGTGTGGACGGAGGCGCAGGACGGTGGCGACCCGCAGGCCGAGGCTGAGCACCGGGACCTGATCTTCCGCCTGCCGGCTCCGTTCGACGCCGCGCCGCAGCCTGCTGTGCCGGTCAAGCACCGCTGCCTCGGCTGGTTCGACATGGCCGCGCCGGGCAACCTGCTGGTGACCGAGCACGACCGGGACCGCCGGTGGCTGACCTCACGGCTCGTCGACCTGGCCGCGCCCGAGAACAGCAGGGTCATTTTCGATCACTCGGCCGACGAGGCTTACAACGATCCCGGCTCGCCGCTGATGACCGCCCATCCCGACGGGACACGGACGGTGCTGCAGGACGGAAACCACATCTACCTGCGCGGCGACGGCGCTAGCCCGGAAGGCGACCGGCCGTTCCTCGACCTCCTGGAACTCGGCGACCTCACGAAGCGGCGACTGTGGCAAAGCCCGGCTGACGCTTATGAGCACGTGCTCGGCTTCGCCGGCGACGACCGGGAGCAACTGCTGATCTGGCATGAAAGCCGCACCGAGCCGCCAAACCTGGCAGTCGTGCGGCTTGACGGTACCGACCGGACCCGGCTGACCGACTGGCCGGATCCGCACCCGCAATTGACCGGGATGGACAAGCGGCTGCTGACGTACGACCGCGGCGACGGCGTGCAGCTCACCGGGATGCTGCACTTGCCGCCTGGCTATGACCCGGCCCGCGACGGCCGGCTGCCGGTGGTCATCTGGGCCTACCCGCTTGACTACGGCGACGCGGCGACCGCTGGTCAGGTCCGCGGCACGACGGAGCGATTCACCCGGCTGATGGCATCCGACCCGGTCTGGTTCGTGCTGCGCGGGTACGCGGTGCTGCAGGGCGCGACGATGCCGGTCATCGGCGACCCGGAGACGATGAACGACAGCTACATCGAGCAGATCACCCAGGCGGCGGCCGCGCACATCGCGGCGCTCGCTGACCTGGGCATTGCCGACCCGATGCGGGTGGCGGTCGGCGGGCACAGCTACGGCGCTTTCATGACGGCGAACCTGCTGGCGCACACGGACCTATTCGCAGCGGGCATCGCCAGGAGCGGCGCGTACAACCGCAGCCTGACCCCATTCGGCTTCCAGACCGAGCGGCGCAACTTCTGGGAGGCGACCGCCGTCTACGACCGGGTATCGCCGTTCCGCTACGCCGACAAGATCACTTCGCCGCTGCTGCTCGTACACGGCGAGCGAGACGCCAACTCAGGCACGTTCCCTATCCAGTCGGAGCGACTCTTCCAGGCAATCCAGGCGACCGGCGGGACCGCCAGGCTGGTGGTCTTGCCGCATGAGAACCACGCGTACATTGCCCGCGAGTCGGTGCTGCACGTACTGGCCGAGCAATTCAGCTGGCTGGACCGCTGGCTCGACAGTGCTAGGAGAAACACCGAACAGGCCGGGAACGCGCCCGATGAACACGAGGCCAGCCAGTAGCGACTGCCGAACCGGCTGATGGGTGCCTCGTAGCAGGCCGGAAGCGCCAGCTACGAGGCACCCGTCACTCGCGACTGCTGTGTCTAGCTGCGGCTAGTGCAGCAGGCGCTAGTGCAGCAAACGCAGCGTGTTCTGGGCGTCGTCCACGTAGTAGACCCCGCCGTGTCCCTTCAGCACCGCCAGGCCGAACAGCGCTCCGGCACCGGGCGGACTGCCGGAGCGGTCCAGGAACCGCGAGAAGATCTGCACGCCCGAGGGCGTGGTCTCGACGATCCTGCCGTTGCTGGCATTGACAGTGAGAATATCGCCGTTCGGGGCGATTGCCATGCCGAGCGGCATGTTGAGGCGCCCGCCCATGGTTATCTTGATGCCAGAGCCTGCGCTGGTCCTACGTGTCAATGCATTCGGGATCGCAAAGATTCGGCTCGGTAGCGTCGAGGCGACGTAGAGGATCCCGTGGCGGCCAAACCCGAGCCCCGTCGGTCCGATCACGAATGCGTTGGGGTCGGTTCGCTGCGAGTAAGTAGAGGCGATGGTGGTGGACCTAACGAGCGTCGGCGGGCCCAAGCGGTTCAGCCGCAGCGTCAGCCGCTGGACCCTGCCGCGGTGAACGACCTTGCCATTCGCGGCGACCGTGCCGTCCAGCACGTTTGTGACGAACAGGGCAGCGCTTCTGCCGGTCGTGACAACTGTTGAGTCCCAGGGTCCATTGATGCCGTGACCGCTGATCGTCTCCGCGACCTGGCCCATGCTGTTCAGCACGATCAGGCAGCCGGCCTTGGCGGTAGCTGCGTTTCCGTTTCTGGACGGCGTGCTGCCGACCACGACCCAGCCGCCTGGCAACACCACGAGTGCCGTGGTGAGGCCGACGCCGCCAGGGCACGGGCCGGGCAGCTTGCTGCGATTGATGCTGGCGAAGGTAGTCCGATGGCCATTCGGTGTGACCTGGACGATCGTCCTGCCGGTGCCCTGCAGGTTGGCCTTGTCGTTGAAATTGCTGACCAGGACATTGCCGCGGTGCAGGCGGCCGACGCTGCGCCGGACGATCCAGACGCCATAGGGGTTGACGTCCCCGTTCCTCGGCACCGTCGATGCTATGGTCGTCAGCCTGTGAAAGTGGCTGAGATAGGACACTGGCGGTCCGGCTGGGCGGGCCGAGGCGGCAGGCGCAGCGGTGAGCGCCACGGTGGCGATGGCCGCGGCAGCGGCTGTTGCCGCCGCCACGGCCCTGCGTGCAGGCATAGATGCTCCCTTCGAGGTCGGCAGGCAGCGCGACAGGCTCGAACGTGCGCAAAAGGTCGCGCTGCGCCAGGCGTCGGGCGCAAAGTCCCGCCGCCCCTCTGCGGAACGTACGATGCGTCTTGGCGGTTCAGCTACCTGACGTATCGATCAAAGGGCGATGCGTAATCGTGGATCTCGTCCTTGGGGAACCACACGCTAATCTCGTGTGCCGCTTCCTCCACATTGCCCGAAGCGTGCACGAGATTGGCCACCGCGATGCCGCGCTCATTGGCGTAGGCCCTGCTCATGTGAGCGAAATCGCCGCGAATGGTGCCAGGCGGCGCCTGGTCGGGATAGGTCGAGCCAACGATCTTGCGAGTGTTGGCGACCGCCTCGACGCCTTCCAGTATCAGCGCGATGACCGGGCCGCTTTCCATGAAGGTGGCCATGGCATTGAATACTTCGGGCCCGAAGCGCTCCTCGAGATCGAAATAATGCCGCTTGGCCAGGTCAGCGTCCATCCAGACCATCTTGGCCGCGACTATCTTCAGCAGGGCTTCTTCGAAGCGCGTGATCACGCGGCCAACCAGGCCCCTGGCCACGGCATCGGGCTTGAGCAGTACCAGCGTCCGCTCGACTCCGGTGTCGTTACTCAATGAACTTCCTCTCGGTGCGCTGCGCCCGCCGCATTGCGGGCGCGCACAGCATAGCGACGTCACTGGCATGCCCAGCCGCGATCCCGGCAAGTCGGTAAGCTGCGGCGCCTGAACAGCCTGAGTGAACCGTATTGGCGCTGTTTAGAGCCTGGCTTGTCGGTAGTCTCGAAGCTGCCGGATAGATTGCCCTGGCCCTCGCTGCCGGGGCGGACCCGACGATTCAGGGACAAGGCCAAGCTGCCCGAGGCCGCTAGCCAGGTCCCGGTTAGGCAGATGTACGTGCAAGACACCTGGGCAGCCAGAGACCTGCCCGTCCTGGACGCGACAGTCCGCCTGCTCGAGCAAAGTTACATGGTCACGGTTACGGACATCGCGGCCAGTACCGGGCTCGATGCAGGAGCGGTGGCCAAGGCCCTGGAAAGCCTCGACCCGGTGTACGTCGACTTCCGCAAGACGACTACCGGCGGCGATCCCCGATTCTGGTATGTGTTCAAAGTCACGCCAGAGGCCCGGCGCGCGGTGGGCCAGTGGCCGACCGCGGAGGCGCTGGCAGGCCGGCTCGCGGAGGAACTGGCTGCGGCAGCGCGACAGGAGGCCGATGCCGAGCGCCAGGGCTTGCTCGCTTACGCCGCCCGGCTGATCGGCGACACCCTGCGAGACGCCACTGTCAGGGCTGCGGCGCAGGTGCTGTCGCCCGCGTTCGGCGGCGTGCCGCAACCAGAGCTTGGTTCCCCGGTGCCCGAGTCCGTCGCTCCGCCGGCTGAGGAGTTCAGCAGCCTCGTGCCGCTGCCGGAACTGCCGGAGCTGCTCCGCCCCGATGTGCCGGACGGGAGTGCGCCAGCGGCAGCGCCTCCCCCGGCCGGCCCGGACACGAGCCAGCCTGGCACCGATCCGGACAATGCTGACACGGACCTGGATCTGGTCCAGTCGCGGCCCGACGCGGCGACGGCGATCTAGCCGGCGACGGGCTTGTCCGGCCCCGCTGGCTTGTCCGGCCCCGCTGGCTTGTGCGGTGCCACCGGTTTGTCGGGGCTCAGGGCCGCCGCGCCTGGATCCCCGTTCGCGCGGCCCCGCGGCGGCCTGAAGGGCGGGATAGGCGGCCGGTCCTCGCGTCGGGGGCCGGACCACAAGGCCGGCACCGCGTCGAGTTCGTATGCGAGGGCATATGCCGCCTGCTCGTAATTGACGCGCCAGCCGACGAAGTCCGGCCACGCGTCTTCCGCGCCGCGCTCCATCGGGAACTCGAGTTCCTGGAGCCGTGCGAAGGCGTCCAGGAACTCCTCGTAGCTGAGGCTGATCCCGAGGGCCGGGTCGGGCTCGGCAGGGATATCGAAACCCATAGCTCGGGCGACGTCACCAAAGCACGTGAACCCGGCGCGCAGGCAGAGCCGGGCCGGAACTATCGGCGCCGAGGACGGATTCAGGGCTAGCATCAGCGCGGCCGAGTCGAGTACGGCCAGCAACGACGTCACCCACGACGACAGCGGCTTGGGTGACCGGAACCACACCAGCGGCAAATAGGTTGTATGACTCTCGCCCACGTCGGCTGCCCACCGTTCCCAGCTTGCATACAGACCAGGCAGTGTGTCGATGGCCGAGACGCCGGAGCCGAGGGCATAGTGCGTGCGCGCCAGCAGCTCAGGTCCCCAGCTCGGTACCCCGCCTCTGGCGTTCAGCAGCGCAACCTCGTTCTCCCTGCGGTTAAACGCCGAGTACAGGGTTGGCAGGTAAGCGATCTGCAGGGTGACGGTCACGATCCCGATCAGCGTCGCGATATCGAGGATGGCCTCCTGCAGCCCGCCGTGCGCTATATCTGCGCCGATCTGCCATAGGCCCGGGCCGGCCAGGCGGAAAGCCGTGGTGATGCCGGCATTGACGAGCGGCCAGCAGATCAGCGCGAAGCCGACGAAGAACATGCCCAGCCAGGCGATGATCTGGCAGAGCAGCAGCGTTGCTGCGTGCGTGGCCAGGATCCGGTCGCGCCGCTTGAAGTCAGGTACATGCTTGGTGATCAGCACGTAGGCGCCCGCGACCCAGTGATCGACCCGCCTGGTCAGCCAGCTGGCGACCGACCGCGGCACGATCAGCGTGCCGATCACGCTGCTCGCCGAGGTGACGACGAGGACCACGCCCACGGCAGCCGCGACGTAGCGTGCGGCTAGCGGAACGACCATGGCTCTCCTCGCCTGGGGACTGCGCCGGTCACGGGCACGGCGCGCCGGCAGATTAGCGCATGCTACGTGGCTAGCGCTCCGCCGGGCGGCGAGTCGGCCGGGCTAGCCTGCTTCGCTCCTGCGGCCGAGCTGCAGCAGTTCGGTGAGATCGGCCAGCGGCCCGAGATGCCGCAGCTTGGGCCGGCTGATCACGGACCGGACGGTCTGGATCTGGCCGCCGGCCACGTCGATGCTCAGCACTGCGATCAGGCGGCCGTCCGGTCCGCGCGCAAGCGCGCCGGGCTGGCCGTTGATCTCGGCGGGCTCAAGCGAGCCGCCCACGTGGCGTAGCTGGTTGCCGAGCGCCGCCATGAGCTTCGCGACGTGCTGGCGGCCGGTAATGGGCCGGCGCCAGGACGGCGGCACGCCACCGCTGTCGCCATGCACTTCCACGTCGGCTGCCAGCAAACTCAGCAAACCGTCCATGTCGCCGGTGCGGACGGCAGCGAAGAATTGCCCGGCCAGTTCATCGCGCTCACGTGCCGCCACATCGAATCTGGGCCGGGCTGCCTCGATGTGCTGCCTGGCGCGGTGCGCGAGCTGACGGCAGGTGGCAGCGCTGCGGCCGACAACGCCGGCCGCTTCGGCGTAGGAGTACCCGAAGACATCGTGCAGCAGGAATACCGCCCGCTCCAGCGGAGTCAGCCGCTCCAGGAGCAGCAGGAAGGCCATCGACAGCGAATCGGCCTGCTCTGCCGCGGCTGCCGGATCTGCCGCTGGCTGGCCAGCGGCCGATCCGTACGTTCCGGCCAGTTGGCTGGTCAGCAGCGGCTCGGGAAGCCAGTCTCCGACATAGGACTCGCGCCGGGCACGGGCCGACCGGAGCTGATCGATGCACAGCCGGGTGACGATCGCTGACAGGTAGGCCTTCGGCGAGTCGGGCTCGCCATGCCTGGCCAGCGCGCCGTGATAACGCAAGAAGGCCTCTTGCACGACGTCCTCGGCCTCGCTGACGCTGCCGAGCATCCGGTATGCGATCGAGAACAGCAGCGGCCGAAGGGTCTCGTAGATCGCAGCCGTGTCCGCACCATCGCCGGGCATCGCGTCCCCTTCTGCCGTCTCGTCTCTCATCTGATCAGACTCTGAGACGAGACAGCCGGTCGCCTCGTGACACCCGGTCAGTCCGGCGCGCCCGCTAAGCCTGCATCAGCAAACTCGGCTCGCACGCCGAGCAGCCGCACGGGCCGCCGGTCGGTGAATTTCTCCAGTGCCGCCAGTGCGGCCTGTTCGATGACGCTGCGCTCGCTGGACGGGTGGTCCAGCGGCACGCCGTGCGTGCTGGTGAAGAACGGCCGGTAGCGGACCTTCACCACGACCCGGACGGCAGGCCGTTGCTCAGCCGCCACGTCCGCGGTCACCTGCCCGGCGATCTTGAGCACTTCGGCCCGGACCTGGTTCCAGTCGGTAACGTCCTGCTGGAACGTGACCTCGCGGCTGCGGGACCTTGGCACATAAGGCTCAGCGCTGACCTCGTCGGAG
Organism: Streptosporangiaceae bacterium; assembly: GCA_036488155.1. Classification (GTDB taxonomy): domain Bacteria; phylum Actinomycetota; class Actinomycetes; order Streptosporangiales; family Streptosporangiaceae; genus JAJYUU01. Next base: position 41,250 of record DASXIA010000027.1, read on the forward strand.
CCGATGCCGCGCGCGGTTAGCACCAGCCACGGCCCCGTCGTCGGCCCGAACCGCGCTGCGACAGCCCCGACATCGGCCGTGGCGAGATGGTTCACCGTCGTGATGCCGAGCTCGGCCAGCTTAGCCGCGGTCTTGGTTCCGATACCCCACAGCGCGCTCGTCGGCTGCTCGCCCAGTACGTCATACCAGTTCTGCCCAGTCAGCCGGTAAATCCCGGCAGGCTTCCCGAACCCGGTCGCGAGCTTGGCCTGCAACCGGTTCCCGCCGATGCCGACCGTGCAGTCCAGCTGCGTCGCGCCCCTGATCTGCTGCTGGATCTGCCGGGCGAAGGTCTCCGGGTCCTCGGTGTCCACGGCCAGGAACGCCTCGTCCCAGCCCATCACTTCGGTCACCGCGCCGAGGCTGCGCAACGCCGTCATCACGTCGTCCGACGCCGCCTCGTACGCGGGCCGATCGACCGGAAGGAACACGCAGTCCGGGCAGCGCCGCGCCGCGGTGCGCAGTGGAAGCCCGGAATGCACCCCGAAGGCGCGCGCCTCGTAGGAGGCTGTTGCGACCACGCCGCGTTTGGTCGGGTCTCCATCCCCGCCCACGACGACCGGCAGACCACGCAGTTCGGGTCGGCGCAGCACCTCCACGGCGGCGATGAACTGGTCGAGGTCGACGTGCAGCACCCAGACGGTCACGGCTCTAGTGTTGCCGGAAACTAGCCTGCCCGCGGCGCTAGGCTCACCGAACGTGGCAGGACGCGGCGGGACCCGGGCAACGCAGTTGCTTGCCAGCCTCGGCATCGCGCATACCATCCACCGGTACGCCCACAATCCGGCAGCCTCGTCCTACGGCCAGGAAGCCAGCGAGGCGCTCGGCGTGCCGCCTGAGCGCGTGTTCAAGACGCTGGTCGCCGACGTCGACGGGCAGCTCACGGTCGCGGTCGTGCCGGTCTCGGGCAGCCTGGACACCAAGGCCCTGGCAGAGGCGAGCGGTGGCAAGAAGGCGGCGATGGCCGACCCGGCACTGGCACAACGAGCATCGGGCTACGTAACGGGTGGCATCGCGCCACTCGGGCTGCGCCGGCCGCTCCCGGTAGTGGTTGACGAAACCGCGCTCGGCTACCCGACTATTTTCTGCAGCGCGGGCCAGCGGGGGCTGCAGATCGAACTGGCCCCGGCTGACCTGGTGGCAGCCGCGGGCGCGCAGACGGCGCCGATCGCCCGGCCCGAGGCGCGCCACTGATCAAGAGCTGACCTCAGTCGATCCGGTCTTTGCGCCGCTTGGACTTGCCCAGGTGCCTGGGCCGCTCCGAGGCCCCTGCCATCGCCAGCCGAGCCTCCTCCTCGTCGTGCTCGATGACGTGCATCACGGCGTTGATCAGCGCCAGGTGAGTGAAGGCTTGCGGAAAGTTGCCGAGGTGCCGGCCAGAGCTCGCCTCTATCTCCTCCGCATACAGCAGCAGCGGACTGGCGTAGGACAGCACCTTCTCGCACAGGTCCCTCGCCCGGTGATGCTCGCCGATCTCGGCGAGCGCGGAAACCAGCCAGAACGAGCAGATCGTGAACGTGCCTTCCTCACCAGGCATGCCGTCGTCGGTCTCCGACACCTGGTATCGGCGCACCAGCCCGTCGACGGTCAGCTCATCGGCGATTGCCAGCACGGTGGCACGGATCCGCGGGTCATCGGGCGGCAGGAATCGAAGCAGCGGCATCAGCAGCAAAGATGCGTCCAGCGCTGTCGTCTCGTAGTGCTGGCAGAACACGCCCCGGTCATCGACAGCATTCGCGCAGATGTCGGCATGGATCTCATCAGCAGCCCGCTGCCAGCGGCGGGCAGCGTCCGGATCCTCCCTGATCCTCGCGAGCCGCGCACCCCTGTCGGCCGCGACCCAGCACATCATCTTCGACGAGGTGAAGTGCTGGGGTTTGCCGCGCACTTCCCAGATGCCGCGATCCGGCTCCCGCCAGTGCTCGAGTGCGTGCTCAACCTGATGCCTGGCCATCTGCCAGACGCGCTCGTCGAGCCTGTCCCGTGACCTGGTGTGCAGGTAGAGCGAATCCAGCACAACGCCCCAGACGTCATTCTGCTGCTGGGCGTAAGCGTCATTGCCGATGCGCACTGGCTGCGCGCCGTCGTAGCCGTGCAGGTGCTTCAGCGTGTGCTCGGAGAGGTCGCGCCGTCCGTCGATGCCGTAGACGATCTGCATGTTCCCGCGGTCACGCTCGACTAGGTCGGCGAGGAATGCGAAGTAGTCGCTCGCCTCCCAGTCGAAGCCGAGGGTGAACAGGCCCCAGAGGGCGAACACGGCGTCCCGGATCCAGCTGTACCGGTAATCCCAGTTCCGCTCGCCGCCCGGCGTCTCGGGCAGCGAGGTGGTGGACGCGGCCGCGATGGCGCCGGTCGGCGCGAACGTGAGGCCCTTGAGCGTGAGCGCGCTACGCGCCAGGTAACTACGCCAGCGATGGTCCGGGAATTCGCCGCGGGCCAGCCAGTGCTGCCAGTGATGGGCCGTCCAGACAAGCCGCCGGTACGCATCGTCGTAATCCTCCGGCGGAGCTAGGCTGCCCCAGGACAACGCGACGAACCTGGTGTCGCCTTCGTGCAGCAGGGTCCGGGACCGGGCGCTGGGGCCCTCGAGGCCGATCCTGATGTCGGATGTCAGAGTCAGCGTCAGGTCGCCGTCCTCAGGCGTGATCTGAGCCTGGTAGTAGCCCCGCTCGGTGTGCCGCCAGTTAGATCGCATCCGGCCGTAGTCGAAGACTGGCTCGCAGTCCATGACAAGCTGGGCATTGCCGTGGACGCAGCGAACCGTGCGCAGCAGGGTGTGTTCGGCGTCGTAGTCAGTCGGCGGCCTGGTGTGCGAGCTGCGACCAGGATGCTCGTGCCGCCACGGTCCCATCAGCAGGCAATCGCGGACCACGATCCAGCCTTCGGCGCAGTCCCAGCTTGTCTCGACGACCATCGTGCCCGGCAGGTAGCGACGGTCGGCGGGCTCGTGGAAATTCTCCGGACCGAACCGGAACCGGCCCGCGTCCCGGTCCAGGAGCGCGCCGAACACGCTCGGAGAGTCCAGCCTCGGCAGGCACATCCACTCGATCGCGCTGCTCGGCGCGATCAGCGCGGTGACTTCACAATCAGACAGGAACGCGTAATCGGCGATCGGCGGGAACGGCGAGGCTGCAGGACCCGGACGGCCGTCCCGCTCAGAGTCCACGGCGGGGTAAGGAGCCGCGCGCCCCGGCGTCAGCGATATCGCGATCTCAGCCGGCTCGGCGAGCTTCTCAGCTGACGCGCGCAGAGTCAGCGGTTCCCTGTCCCACGCGGTCATGCCCGCTACTTTGCCCTGGCGCCCCGCTTGCCAACCATTGCAGGTAGCCGGACAACCAGGCATTAATGCAACAATCGTCTCGGCGTGCTCCGCGAGCAGCCCTAGCGGACACCCCGCGGCCGGAACTGGACACTGATCCGTGGCCCGGTCGGCCTGGCCGACTTCGGCACCGCATGCTGCCAGGTGCGCTGGCAACTGCCGCCCATCACCAGCAAGTCGCCGTGACCGATGTCGTGCCGCAGAGTTGGCCCGCCGCCACCAAGTGGCCGGAGCAGGAGCGGGCGGGGCGTGCCCAGCGACAAGATGGCCACGATGGTGTCCTGTGAGCTGCCGCGGCCGATCGTGTCCCCGTGCCAGGCCACGCTGTCCCTGCCGTCCCGGTACAGGCACAAGCCTGCCGTTGCGAACTGTTCGCCGAGCTCAGATTCATAGCGCTTGTCGAGCGCCCCCCTGGCGCGGGTCAGCAGCGGATCGGGGAGCGGCTCGCCCTCGGCATAGAAGCACAGCAGCCGCGGCACGTCGACAACGCGGTCGTACATCCGCCGCCGCTCGGCCCGCCACGGCACGACCTGCAGCAGCCGGCCGAACAGTTCATCGGCGCCGGCCAGCCAGCCAGGCAGGACGTCGATCCAGGCACCGCGGCCGAGTTCGGTGCGCTGCAGGCCGTCGAGCGGACCCGGTCCGGGCTCCTCGGCAAGGTCCAGTAGCGAGCCTTGCAGCGCTCCGTCCATACGTTCGAGACTACATCGTGATGACAAATATGTGTTCGGAATAACTCCTTGAGCCTGGTAGTCAGTACCCGGATGGTCGGCCTCGTCAGGAGTGCTGAGCGGCCAGCCAGTCCGCGAAGGTGATCGTGCCGAGCACATCGGCATGATCGGCGGTGAGCGCGCCGTTCCGTAGCGCCCGGCCGGTCTTGCCAGGCAACGGCAGCGGCAACGTCAGCGCGGTGCGGCCGGTGACCGTTTGCCAGGTGCGCGCCAGGTCGCGAGCCGTGGCGACCTCTGGCCCGGCCACCTGGACCCGGCCGCGGGCCTCGCCTTCCGTGACATCCGCCACCGCGCGGGCGACCTCAGCTGCCGCCACGGTCTGAAGCCGTATTCGCGGCACCGGCAGCACGCGGTACCTGCCCGCGGCGGTGAGCGCCGCGTCGGCCAGTTCGTGGAACTGAGTCGCGCGCACGATGCTGAACGGCACCTGGCCGCGCTCGACCGCCTGCTCCTGCTCGGTCTTGACCCGGTAGTAGCCAATCGGCACCTCCTCGCAGCCGATGATCGAGATGCAGACGTGGTGGCTGACGCCGGCGTGCCCTTCGGCTGTGAGTAGCCGGCGAGTCCCGGCGACCAGGACCTGCGCGGCGCGCTTGGGGGACGATGCGTTGCTCGCGTCTACGACGGCAGCGCAGCCGTCAAGCGCCGTGTCAAGCCCGTCGCCAGATACCAGGTCGACCGGAAAGTCCGGGCTGCTGCGGCTGAGGACCCTGACCTCGTGCCCGCGCTGCGCGAGATTCGTGACGACATGCCTGCCGAGAGTGCCGGTCCCGCCGACGACTGCGATTCTCATGACCGCTATGACGGCGTCGGTCCCCGGGCTGTGACATCACGGGTGGCGAGATTTGCCTGGCCGGTGATGGTCGCCGCGCGCGGACGGGCCTCAGGATGCGAAAACCAGCCCGTTCCCGGAAAATGGACGCTGATTCTCGCGACGACAGGAGGAGCGGATGCGGGTCATCGTGGTGCGGCATCACGCTATTGACGACGCCGGGTTCATCGCTGACGCGTTCCGGGCGCGCGGCGCCGAGCTCATGGTGCATCAGTTCCCCAAGGGCGGCCCGTTGCCCGCGCTAGATGGCGTGGACCACGTTGTGGTGCTCGGTGCAGCCTGGTCGGTGTACGAGCAGCGGATTAGTGACTGGATCGGCGCCGAGCTCGACTGGCTCCGCGCGGCGGATGCAGCCGGCGTCCCGGTACTCGGCATCTGCTTCGGCGCGCAGGCGCTCACCGCGGCGCTCGGCGGCCAGGTGGAGGCGGCGCCACGCAGCGAGGTCGGCTGGACCATGGTGGAGACGCTTGATCCGGACATCATCGAGCCGGGTCCGTGGCTGGAGTTCCACCATGACCGGTGCCTGCCGCCGCCGGGTGCGCGGCTGCTGGCCCGCAACGAGCTGTGCGTGCAAGCGTTCACGATCGGACCGCACCTGGCCGTCCAGTTCCACCCGGAAGTCGACGCGGCTCAGATCAGCCGCTGGCTTACCGCCGAAGCCATCCAGGAGGCCGAGCAGGCCGGCCAGGACCCGGACAAGCTGATCGCGCAGACCGAGGCCGAGGAGCGGGAGGCGGCGCTGCGGGCCGACCGGCTGGTAGCCGTCGCGCTGCAACTCGCCAAAACAGCCGCGCCAGCGTAGCCGTGGACGTGGCCGCACCGGGGCCTGGTGCCAGGCAACTGCCACGCGCGCAGATGGTGACAACCGAGCGCCATTCGGTACAGGGTGTACCTGAAGAACTTCGAGGGCTGCAGGCTGCCCAGAGCGATGAGAGCAGGTGCGATGCCAGACATCCTGACCGCCTATGCCGAGAGCCAGCCGGACAAGCTCGCCGTGATCGACGACAAGGGCGGGGCTGACATCGTCCAGTGGACGTACGCCGAGCTGGAGGCGGCGGCGAACCGGCTCGGGAATGCGTTGCTCTCGCTGGGCGCGAAGCCGGGGCAGAAGGTCATCTGGTGCGGCCCCAACTCGGTGCCCGTGGTTGCGGTGATCAATGCCGCCAGGAAGATCGGCGTTGTGGCGGTTCCGCTGAACTACCGGCTGACCGCCGAAGAGGCACGCTACGTGATCGACCACTCCGACGCCGAGATCGCCTACGTCGACGCGGAGTACGCGCACCTCTTCGCCGGATTGGCTGGCGAGCTTGACAAGCTACGGCATGTGATCGTGTTCGGCGGCCCGGCGCCGTCCGGCATGCTGAGCAGTGAGGAACTCACCGCCGGCGGGTCGGCGGAGCCGCCAGACGTCGGTGACGCAGTGGGCACCGGCGGGACCATGATCTACACCTCAGGCACCACCGGCAAGCCAAAGGGCGCGGTGCGGCACGCCACGGATCCGGAAACCGGGCTGGCCCTCGTGAGCCTGCTCGGATACCGGCCGGACGACATCTACATCACCTCCGGTCCGCTGTATCACAGCGGACCCGGCGCGTTCATGGGTATCGGCCTGCTCTTCGGCCAGACCATCGTGGTCCAGCGGAAGTTCGATGCAGAGGACTGGCTCCGGCTTGTCGACAAGTACAAGATCACCTCGACGTTCTCGGCTCCGGCACTTGTCCGCATGTTGTGCTCGCTGCCACCAGAGGTGAAGGCCAAGTACGACCGGACGTCCATGCGAGTGATGATTGCCAACGCGGCCCCGTGGAGCTTCGCGCTCAAGCAGCAGTACGTGGCCGATTTCCCGCCGGAGTCGCTGTGGGAGATCTACGGCTCAACCGAGCTCGGCGTCGACTGCGTCCTTAAGCCGGAGGACCAGCTGCGCAAGCCCGGCTCCTGCGGACAGCCGGCTCCGGGCATCGAGATCGTGCTGTTCGACGAGGACGGCAAGGTTGTCACCGGGACGGGGCCCGAGCATGCGGGCGAGCTGTACGTCCGGTCCAAGGGCGTGTTCGATGAGTACTACAAGCAGCAGGACAGCTATGACGCGGCCAGCCGCGGCGACTTCCATACAGTGGGCGATATTGCCTACCGAGACGACGAAGGTTTCCTGTATATCTGCGACCGCAAGACCGACATGATCATCTCCGGCGGCATGAACATCTACCCGGCTGAGATCGAGGCTGCGCTCGAGCAGCATCCCGCGATCTACGACGTCGCGGTCTTCGGCATCCCGTCGGATGACTGGGGCGAGGTCGTGCACGCCACCGTGGTGCTGGCGCCCGGCGCCTCGCTGACGGCTGGCGAGATCACTGCGTTCGGCAAGCGGCACCTGGCCAGCTACAAGGTGCCGCGCTCGGTGGACTTCATCGAAGAGCTGCCGCGGACCGGCTCGGGCAAGATCCTCAAGCGCCAGCTCCGCGCGCCGTACTGGGCAGGCCGGACCGCGCAGGTCGGCTGACCCGGCGGGTGGCCGGCACAGTCAGGTTTGGCTGGCCCCGTCGGGTGGTTTGGTGGCAGAGCCGGGCGGCTTGGCGGCCTGGCCGTCCGGCACGGTGGGCAGCAATTGCTGGGTGGCGTGCACGATCACGCCGTCCTGGACGACGAAGTACATCTGGTACACGTGAAAATCGCCGTCGGTCTGGTAGGCGCGGACAACCGCGATGGCATGGTTGCCGTCGACGCTGATAGCGCGGATCACGTCCCGGTCGGTGCCGGAATAGCCGCCGGCCATTTCCCGGTGCGACAGATTTCCGTTCTCGCCGGTGAGCTGCCGGTCGCGCCGGTTGATCGCCGCGAAATAGGAGTCCACGACTGCTTGCGGACCGGGCGGCGTTACCTGGGCCTGCGCGACCGCCTCGCTGTGCTGATCACCTTCGCCAGCCCGGCTCTGGGCCTGCCGCGTGACCGCGCTGGCCCGCGCGCTGAGGTGATCATGCTCGGAGGCCACGACGTAAGCCACCGCGCCAGCCGTTCCGGCGGCCAGGACAGCTGCGACCGCTGCCCGGATGAGCGCGCCCGACGGGTTGTGCCAGGCCGATCGGGGTGCTGCCACCGGGTCAGTGACCGTGACCGGAACCTTGTCGGCCCGGCGACCGCGCTCCGGCGAGATGGAGTCTGCCAGGACGACCCCGTTCCCGTTGATGTAGTGATGATCACCGGCAGCCCAGCCACCCGCCTGGTCGAGCCGGGTCGCGGCCAGCTCGCCGGCTGGCCGCACGACGCCAGCCGACCAGGACAGCCAATCCTCGCCCGGCTCGGCGTAGCCAAGCTCAGCGAGCAGTTCCTCGGTGCTGGGCCGGTCAGCCGGGTCCTTGGCGAGGCAGCGCTCGACCATGCGGCGAAGAGGAGCGGGCACGTAGCCGGTCGCGGCGGTGCCGTAGACGACCCGGTACAACAGCGCCGAGGCCGAGCCTTCGCCGAACGGCGCTTGCCCCGTCGCGGCGTAGGCCAGCACGCCACCGAGGCTAAAGATGTCGGTTGTCGGGCCGACATTGCCGCCTTCGGCCTGCTCCGGCGACATGAATCCGGGCGAGCCGACGACCACTCCGCCGACATTGGTGAGCCAGGCGGAGTCCGTCGCACGGGAAATGCCGAAGTCGATGATCCGCGGCCCATCGCTGGCTAGCAGCACATTTGACGGTTTGAGGTCGCGGTGCACCACGCCAGCCGCATGCACGGCCCCGAGGCCCTCGGCCAGCCCTGCCGCCAGCGTCAGCACTGAGCCGACTGGCATCGGGCCGCGGGCTTCCACAGCTTCGGATAGCGAGGGACCGGGCACGTAGGCCGTGACCAGCCATGGCTGCGGCCCGTCCGGGTCCGCGTCGACGACCGGGGCGGTAAAGATTCCGCTGACCCGGCGGGCGGCACTCACCTCATGCGCGAACCTGCGCCGGAAGCCGGGGTCGTCGGCGAGCTCGGGCCGGATCAGCTTGACGGCGACGAGTCGCCCGCCAGGGGACTGACCGAGGAAGACGCGGCCCATGCCGCCAGTGCCCAGCCGCTTCAGGAGCCGGTACCTGCCGACCCACTGAGGGTCGCCGGGCTGTAGCGCGTCCACGACAACCCCCGTAATCGATATCAGGACGACTACCTGCAAACGCAATATATCGCGATTGAGCGGGCCACGGCGCGGTATTAGCCGGCCTTCCTCCGTGAACAGCAGCACACTGTAAACCGGCGAGGGCACTACTGCAGACCGCCTATTCTTCGCATCGTGATCACCGAAGAGCCCCTCCCGCCGCTAGCTGAGCAGGTGCCGTCGCCTGAGACATCGGTGGTGGCCATCGCTCCGCCTGGCAGCGAGCCCGGGACCTGGGCCGGCGCGCCCAGCGCGGTCGCGGATGACGGCGGGATCGTGCTCGCGTACCGCCTTCGCAATCCGCTGGACCAGGGCCGGGGCTACGCGGTAGCCATCGCCCGGTCAGCAGACGGCGTCCGCTTCGAGACCATCGGCTTGATCACCAAGGAGATGATGGACACCGAGTCGCTGGAGCGGCCGGCGGTGGTGCGGACCAGCGACGGGCGCTGGCGGCTGTACCTGAGCTGCGCGACGTGGGGGACCAAGCACTGGCGGGTCGAGATGCTCGAGGCCGCGATGCCGGAGGAGTTCACACCCGACGGGAGCAAGGTGGTCCTGCCGGGCGGCCCGTACTCGGCGGTCAAAGACCCGGTGATCGTCATTCAGGATGGAATGTGGCATTTGTGGGCGTCGGTGCACCCGCTCGATGATCCGGCCAGCACTGACCGGATGACCACGGATTATGCGACGAGCCTGGACGGCATCTCCTGGACCTGGCACAGCCACGCGCTGAGCCCGCGCCCCGGTGAATGGGACGCGCGCGGTGTCCGGGTTTCGGCAGTGCAGTTCATCCCGGGCGGTGTGCTGGCCTACTACGACGGCAGGGCCAGCGCTAAGGAGAACTACGAAGAGCGGACCGGGCTTGCGCTCGGCGCTTTGCCGGGCAGCCTGGCCGCGACGGGTTCGGCTCCGGTCGCGCAGGCGCCTGGCGGCGGCGGACTGCGCTACCTGGACATCGTCGATCTGGGGAATGGGCGGCAGCGGCTGTATTACGAGCTGACTAGGCCGGACGGCCTCCACGAGCTACGGACCGAATTGCGCTATCTGAGCGGCGTCGACCTAGCAGCGGACGTCTCGGCTGCCTAACGACATCAGCGCGGAGACTGTCGTATTCGCACTATTTATGCGGGATGCGGTCCGGCTGCAGAGGCGGAACTCAGCGGACTAGAAGTCACGCGGGCGGCCATTGCGCGCCTGCCGCTGTCCTGCTGGCCGGGCGCCGACCAGGCCGCCTGAGTTGTCTCGCGGCCGGACCCAATGGCTGAAGTCCTCGCCTGTGAGCTCGCTGAGCAGGCGGATATCCGACTCGAAGAACGGGATTAGCGACTGGCGCTGTTCCCAGGTCAGCGGCCGCCGCGGCGCCGCGCCGTCCTGCAGGCGGCTCTCCAGCCGGTCGATCATCCCCTTACCCGCATGGCCGGGCAGCCGGCCGACCATGGCCGAGCCCGCCCGCAGGATCGTGGACAAAGTCTCGTGCCGCCGGGTGTGCTCAGGATGAGCGGTCACGTTCTCCACCGGTACCTCGGTCACTATTCCCTGCGCGACGCTGAGGAACGCGCAGATCCGGTCCAGCGTCCCGGCCGGATCGTCGACCAGGTCCCGGTACCTGAAGACCAGCACCCGTCCTTGCGGGAACACCGAGTACAGGTGCTGCAGCTGCTGCCCGTACAGGCCGAGGCGCTTGTAGTGCCAGAAGTCGGCCCAGCCCGCCGCGATCCGCCGTTCTTCGGCGGCGCAAGCCTGGACGAAGTCACCGATCGGGTCAAGCCCGGCCGACCACAAGTGGGTCCAGTTCGAGTGGGCCCGCTCGACCGGGTCACGCAGCACGACGATCAGCCTGGCAGCAGGGATGAGGGTCTTGATCCGTCGCTGTGCATCACGTCTGTACAGGTAAAACGGGGTGGACTCGCCGCGTAGGGCACCTGGCGGAGCAAGATCAAACAGCGCCTCGTAGTCGCAACGGCGCCACACATGCTCGCGGTAGGTCTTGGCGTCACCGGGCCCGCCTTGCACTGGAGGCGGGCCGTCAGTCAGGAAGAACTTGGGTTCTTTTACGGCCGATAGGTACAGCCCAGGATGCTGGGCGAGCGCTGCGTGCAGGGCCGTCGTGCCCGATTTCGGCGCGCCCGCCACGAAGAACTCTGGCAGCGCCACTACGTCCTCCAGGCAAACTACTTCGCCCATCTTATTAGTAGGATCTGCGCGTCTTAGCAGGAAGTATGCATCGTCGCCAGCCGCTACCCCAGCCGTCGCGCCGCTGACGCGCCCGCCTGTCTGAGCCGCCGCGGACTCTCTTCATGGATCTGAGTGGATTTCGTGGCGGTTATGCCCGACGTGTGGTCACCAAACCCATGAAACGTGCCGGAACTCCCGGTCCGGCCAGCCCGCCCGGGCTGAGGTTCACTGTCGTACCCCGTCGGTAGCCTGCTGTCCAGGACATTCGATCCGGGTGAGCAACGAGTCCAGTGGGAGGTCGGACATGAGCACCGCAAACCAGACATTGACCGGCGAGCGAGCCGACCTCCAGGAGACGCTCGCCAAGCACCGCTACTTCCTGCGGTTCACAGCACGCGAATTGACGACCGAGCAAGCGGCCAGCCGCACGACCGTGAGCGAGTTGTGCATCGGCGGCCTCATCAAGCACGTTGCCGCGGTCGAGCGCCAATGGGCCAGGTTCATTGCGGAGGGGCCGTCAGCAATGGGGAAGTGGGACGACGAGGCCGCGATACAGGCGTGGGAAGACGGCTTCCGGATGCTGCCGGCCGAGACGCTGCCGGGCGTGCTGGACGATTATGCGGCGGCGGCACGGCGGACGGACGAGCTGCTCGCCTCGCTGCCTGACCTTGACGCGGCTCAGCCGCTGCCGGAGGCACCGTGGTACGAGCCAGGTGCAAGCTGGTCGGCGCGGCGCGTGGTGTTGCACATCATCGCCGAGACCTCTCAGCATGCCGGGCACGCCGACATCATCCGGGAAGCCATAGACGGCGCCAAGACTATGGGCTAGCAGCTAACCCGACGCGGCTGACAACCTGGCCGCGGGTAGATGATCAGGTTGTGGCAGACCAGGAACGCGGGGAGCCGCCGCCGGGGCTGCGCCCGATGCTGGCTACCGCAGGCACCCTGCCGTCAGATGACGCTGGCTGGGCGTACGAGATGAAGTGGGACGGCCTGCGCGCGCTGGCGTTCATTTCGGGCGGCAACGTCAGGCTTACCTCGCGCACGACTCGCGACATCACCCACGTCTACCCGGAACTGGCAGGTCTCGCTGCGGCGTCCGGGGCGAGCCAAGCCGTCCTTGATGGCGAGATCGTGGCGTTCGGCGGCGGCGAGTGGCCCGACTTCGAAGCGCTGCAGCAGCGAATGAACATCGCCTCGGCCGCGCAGGCGAGACAACTCGCCGCCGACATCCCAGTCAGCTACCTGGCTTTCGACTTGCTGTGGCTCAATGGCCGTTCCCTGCTCGAGGAGCCGTACTCGCGGCGCCGGCCGCTGCTGGAAGGTCTCGGCCTGAACGCCGCCCACTGGCAGGTACCGCCGTCATTCACCGGCGAGTCCGGCGCCGACGTGCAGGCAGTGTCTCGCGAGCACGGCCTCGAAGGGGTGATGGCCAAGCGCATCCGGTCGCGTTACGAACCCGGCCGCCGATCTGCCGCTTGGCGGAAGATCAAGAACGTCCACCGGCAGGAGGTCGTGATCGGGGGCTGGAAGCCGGGCGAGGGCGGCCGGGCGGGCTGGATCGGCTCGCTGCTCGTTGGCGTGTACGACGACGAGCAGTTCGTCTACGCCGGGCACGTCGGGACCGGGTTCAGCCAGCAAACACTGCGGATGCTCGGCGCGAGGCTGGAGCCACTGCGCCGCGCCGACTCGCCGTTCGGAACGAGCATTCCGCCTGAGGACGCGCGGTTCGCGTGCTGGGTAGAACCTGTGCTCGTCGCCGAGGTGGCGTTCGCGGGCTGGACCAAGTCCGGCCGGCTGCGCGCGCCGGCCTACAAGGGCCTGCGTGACGACAAGGATCCAACCGAGGTGACCCGTGAGCTCTGACCCGCGGAAAGTTCAGGTGGACATCGACGGACGGGGGCTCACACTGTCCAACCTCGACAAAGTGCTGTATCCCGAGTCCGGCTTCACCAAAGCCCAGGTCATCGACTACTACCACCGGATCTCGCCGGTAATGCTGCCGCACATCGCGTCCCGGCCGGTGACGATCAAGCGGTATCCCGAGGGAGTCAACGGCGAATTCTTCTTTCAGAAGAATGCCCCGGCGCATCGGCCTGACTGGGTGCCCACCGCCCGCATCGCCTCCCCCGGCTCGACCAAGTCGCGGGAGACTATCGAGTACATCCTCGGCGGCAACCTTCCCACGCTGATCTGGGCTGCCAACCTGGCTGCGCTCGAGCTGCACACGCCGATGTGGCGGTATCCGGCGATCGGAGAGCCCGACCTTCTCGTCTTCGACCTTGATCCCGGGCCACCAGCCACCGTCGTGGAGTGCTGCCAGGTTGCGCTCATGCTCCGTCCGCTGCTCACAGAACTCCAGTTCCGGCCGGCCGCGAAGACCTCTGGCGGCAAGGGCCTGCAGCTCTACGCAGCCACGTCGGGCATGACTTCGCAGCAGGCCAGCGACGTGGCGAAAGAGCTGGCCGAGCAGCTGGCGGCCAGCAATCCGGATCTGGTGGTGTCACGGATGACGAAGGCGCTGCGGCAGGGCAAGGTGCTGATCGACTGGAGCCAGAACAACGCGGCAAAGACGACCGTGGCGCCCTACTCACTGCGTGCCAGACCGCAGCCGACGGTGTCGACGCCGGTGAGCTGGGATGAGGTTGCCGCCTGCGAGCGCGCCGAGGACCTGGTTTTCACGGCCGAGGACGTCATCGAGCGAGTTGGCAAGTCAGGTGATTTGCTCGCCGTGACGCTGGCCGGCTGACCACCGCCAAGTTACCCGCGCATAGCGCAGGTGTTACTGATGCTCGTGAGGCGGCTGCGCCGGTAGCTATGCGGCATGTGTTAAGCGCTGGCTCCCGATAGCGTGCAGTTCTCCTCTCGCTTCAGGGAGCCGCTATGCGTTTCAGCGTCCTCGGGCCATTACTGGCCGAGGCTGACGACGGCAGGCAGCTGGTGCTGGGCCGCCCGTCGCAGCGCAGCACCCTGGCGGTGCTGTTACTGCATGCGGCGCAGCCGCCCACCAGGACCGTGCTGATTGATGCTCTCTGGGGAGATGACCCGCCGACCGACGCTGAGACAGCGTTGCGGGTCCGGATGCGTGATGTGCGCAGGGCGTTGGGCGGCTGCCACGACCGGCTGGTCACGCACAGTTCGGGCTATCAGATCATGGTGGCGCCGGGCGAGCTTGACGCGAACGGCTTCCGGAGCCTCGCCGCCGGAGGCCGCGCGGCGCTGGACAACGGCGACGCGGCGGAAGCTGCGCGGCTGCTCGACCAGGCGTGCGGCCTGTGGCGCGAGCCGCCGCTCGCTGACCTGCCGGACACGCCGGTGATGCGGGCCGTCGCGACCACGCTGCTCGAGCACCGCCGGGACGCGCGCGAATGGCTGATCGACGCGCGGCTCGCGCTCGGCCAGCACCACGAGATTCTCGCCCGGGTGCGGGAGCTTATTGCAGCTGACCCGCTGCCAGAGCATCCGCACGTACAGCTGATGCTCGCGCAGTACCGGTGCGGTCAGAAGTCCGCGGCGCTTGCTGCCTATAGCCGGCTGCGGGACCAGACCGCTCGCGAGTTCGGCCAGGATCCCGGTCCGGAGGCACGGGCTCTGCTCGCCCAGATTCTCGCTGACAGCCCGGACCTGATGTTCCGGTCCTCGCTGCTGACCGGAACCGCTCGCGCGCGACTTGCTGCGCCATGAGGCTGCGAGCTGCGCGATGGGCGGCGAGCTGCGCGATGAGGCGGCGAGCTGCGCGATGGGAGGGCTGGCCGCTAACGCTGCGCTAACCGGACGCTTACGCGGCAGCCCTATCGTGCAGAAGCCGGCCGATAAGCCGGGCCGCTGCACTAGCGATATCGGACCAGCCGAACCTGTGGAGTCCGCGATGACATCACCTCGCGCGCGGCAGACCGCGCTCAGGAAACGGCGCGTTCAGCCTGTCCTTTCCGTCATGGTGGCCGCCTGCGCGATATCCGTTGTGACCGCGTGCTCAGGGGAGCCGGCTCAGGTGGAGCTGCCCGCAAAGCGCGCGGCCGCGACAATGGCTGTGTCGCGCGAGCCGGTCTCAGCGACGCCGCGGCAGCAGGTGGTCGCTGCACTCACCGGGTACACCGCCGCGCTGAGCCGTGCGGAGCAGTCCGGCAGCGTCACCATGGCGCGCCGGCTGCTGCGTCCGTATCTAGCCGCCAGCCGGATCGGCGGCCTGGTCGAGGCGGTCAGCGGCATGTGGGTCCGGGGCAACCGCTTTTACGGGGAGGATGTCCTGCACATCCTCGGGGTGCGCATCGACGGGCACCGAGCGTTCGTGCATGACTGCGACGACACCAGCGGCATGGGCCTGCAGGACGCGGCGACCGGCCAGGTTTTGCCGGGATCAGCCGGCGTTCAGCACGCCAATCTCGTGACGCGTCTGGAGCAGGTGGCGGGACACTGGCTGGTCGCGTCTCAGGTGCCGGAGGGCGTGCCATGCGCGCCTTAGCCGGAGCCGTCGCCGCGTTCGTCATGGCGGGCAGCCTCGCCTTCGCGACGACCTCGCCCGCGGCAGGCAGCGGCGGCGGCAGCTGCGATCCCTATATTGACGGGACGGTCATTCTTGTGCCGTGCTGGTTTGGCGCGGGCACCGGTGCTGACAGCGGTGGCGGGAGCGCGAGCACACTGGATAACACGTGCACGTTCACGGCGCTGGATGAGGCCGAGGCCAAGAGCCTGGGCGTGTCCTGGCCGCCGCCGCAAGGCAAGCATTGGGCACTGATGGACTGCGGTGCCGGGACCGGTCCGCAAGCCGTGCTAGTGCCGAACGCGACCGGCGCCCCGCCAGTCACGCCGCAGCAGCTGGTACACGCGCTCGGCGGGCTCGACGTACCGCGTCTCCGGCCCGCCACCGCGCCGCCGCGCCGGATGGACGGACTCGTCGGGCTGCCGGAGTGGTTCTGGGTCCCGGCGGGTGAGTGGCGCCCGCGCAGCGTGACCGTGACGGCCGGGCCCGTCTGGGCCACGGTCACCGCAACGCCGGCCAGCCTGACCGTCCAGCCTGGCGCCGGGTTGAGCGCTGTTGCCTGTACAGGGCCGGGGATCGCCTACAACAGGCGCAAGCCGGCCGTGGAGCAGCACACCGACTGCTCCTATACCTATCTGCGGCCATCCGCCGGCCTGCCAGGCAATGCTTACCGGGCATTGGTGACCGTGACCTGGCGGGTCACCTGGACGGGTTCGGGTGGCGCCGGCGGAGTGCTTGACCCAGCGCTCGCCGTGCCGGTCGGCTTTTCGGTCAGTGTCGCCCAAGGGGAGGCCCTGGTGACAAGCCGGTGAGCAGCAAGCCGCCCGTGGCCGGCACCGCGTTCTTTCCCGAGCCCGACATGGCAGTGAACGGGATGGGCCCGCCCGGCACAGCCGACCCGGTGCCCGCTCGCATGCGCGGGCTGCCACGCCGCCGCCGGCCGGCCATGATCGCGCTGGCCGCCGCCATGGTCGGCGCCGGGGTACTGGTCAGTGCTGCCGTGTACCGGCAGACCGACCATCAGGTTTCGGTTGTGACAGTGACAAAGCCGGTGCTAGCAGGCGCCGCGATCAGTGCCGGCGACCTGGGCACCGCGCAGGTCAGCCTCGGCAGCGGGATCCGGGTTATCCCGGCATCGCAGCTGGGTCACGTCGCTGGCGAGATCGCGGCGGTGGCGCTGCGGCCAGCCACTCTGCTGGCGCCGTCCGAGCTGACCTCGGCGAAGCCGCCGGCGCCGGGGCAGGAGCTGGTTCCGGCGCCGCTGAAGCCGTCGGAACTCCCGGCGAGCGGCCTGCTGCCGGGTGACCACGTGCTGATCATTGCTACCCCCGGCGATCAGGGTCAGACCGGTGTGTCGGACGGGTCGCCGTCGCTGACCGCTCCCGTGCCAGGCCTGGTCGCGGCGGTGAGCGATGTGCCTGACGCAACCGGACTGGACGTCGTGGACTTGCTGGTCAGCGACGGCAACGGGGCGGCGGTTGCGGACCAGGTATCGACCGGCCAGTTCGCGCTGATCGTGACGAAGCGGGGGTCCTGAGTGGGCGAGCTGTACGCGCTTGTGTCAGGGGGCGGTTCGCCTGGCGTCACGACTGCGGCAATCGCGCTCGCGCTGAGCTGGCCAGCGCCAGCCATCGTGGCCGAATGCGATCCGAGCGGCGGCGACATCCTGGCCGGACTGCTGTCCGGGCACGTACCTGCCCGGCGCGGTCTGATGGAGCACGCGATCGAGGCTGGCCGTGGCGGAGAGGCAGCCGCGGCCAGCCTGAGCGCGCAACTGATCCCCCTCGACGATGACCGGACCAGGATGCTCCTGCCGGGCCTGACCGATCCTCGCCAGGCGGCCGGGCTGGCATCTGCGTGGCCAGCAGTCGCTGCCGCGCTGGCGGCTCAGCCGGCCGACGTCATCGCGGACTGCGGACGGCTTGACGCCGCCCCCGGCCAGCCCCTAGCCGTCCTGTCTGCTGCCCGGACCGTCGGCATCGTGTTGCGCCCTACGCTGCGGCAGGCCTGGGCCGCCCGGCCGCGGGTGGAAATGCTCAGCGAGCTGCTGGGCGACAGCTCACGGCTGACGCTGCTGCTGACCGGGCCGGGCACGTGCTCGGCGCGCGAGGTTGCGCACGCGCTCTCCGTGCCGGTCGCAGCCGTACTGCCGGCCGACTCGCGGACTGCGAGCCTGCTCTCCGACGGCCTTGGCGGGCTACGCAGGCTCAGCAGCGGCTCGCTGATGCGCTCAGCCAGGGCGGCTGCGCAGGCGTTGCGCGACCACGCCACGGTCATGAGCGCGCAACCCGCCGACGCAGGTGTGGTCAGATGACGCTGCGGCGGCCGCCCGCCTCCGACCGGATGAACCGTAGCGTCAGCGCTTTCCCGGTACCGCGCCGGGAAGGTGGCGCAGATGCCGGGGGCGGGCGCACGCGCCCGCCCCCGGAGCCCCCGGTCATGGGTCTAGCTCGGTAGCTGCCCCGGCTTGTCGACAATGGCCTGGCCAAGCAGGGCTGCCCACCCCATCACGTGGCCCTTCTTGATGTTCCGGGTGCCGTCGGTAGCGGTCATCGCGTGATCGCGGGTTGCCACATCCTTGAAGCCCATGAAGGTGTAGGTGTCCGGGTCGATCACCAGCTCAAGCTTGTAGTAGCCCTCGAGCACCATGTAGAACCCGAGGCCCTGCCGTCCGGCGAGGTCAGTGGCGCTCTCGAAGTGCACGCCAGGAAGCTGCTGAAGCACTCGGTATATTGCGGCGGAGAGCTTGGGCGGCACCACGACGCCCTGCATCTCGCCGTCGCTGAGCAGTTCGTCGATCGCCTGGAAGATCTCCTGCGGGCGGTTGGCCGCGGCAACCGGGCCGTTGCTCTGCGCCAGGACGCCCTCAAGGGCCGCCGGGTTGGTCGGGAGCGAGTTCAGGTAGGAATAGGTGACGCTCCTCCAGCCACCCAGAGTCGTGCCGCTGCCGGGGCAGCCGACGAAGTAGTAGCCGGGACGTTCCGTGTGGATGGTGAGCTTTCCGGTGATGGTCGTGGCGGGCGTTGTGGCGGCCGGAACCGGCGGAACGCTCGCTGCGGCGCAGCCGTCGCCGCGGACCCACGACAGCGAGACGTCGCGCTTATCGGGCGGGCCGAACAGGTACCCTCCTTCGCCGCCCGACGAGCCGGCGTGCTCGATTTTCACCGCGACCCACTCGTCGGGCTCCGGCGCGCGCCCCGGCGCGGTGGCGGCGGCGCGGGTGACGTACGCGATCAGCTGCGCCTCACTGGTCGCCCGGCCGTAGCTCGGGTGAGCGGTGCTCGGCCACGGTGCCGTCGGCCGGCCGGACCACGCCACCGTGCCGGTGCCTGCCTGCCTGGCAGAGCCAAATAGGTCCACGCCCGCGTAGACGCCCGCTCCGACGGCGGCCGCGAGCGCGCCGGCGATGACCGGCGTGAGCGCCAGGCGGCGGGAGCGTCGGGAAGCCCCGCCCCGGCCAGGCCGTGATGCCCGATTCCGCCGGCTGCCTCCGGGCGCGTGCTTTCGCGACGCTGCGATTTCCGTCAGGACGGCGTGCTCGACGCGGCTACTGGCCGTCAGCGGTACCTCGTCCCGCAGGGACGCAATGAGTTCGAGCTCGTTCACGGAAGGTCTCCTTCGTTCATCTGCGCGGGGTTGAGGTCGGCGAGCTGCTCGCGCAAGCGGCGGCGCGCGCGGCTGATGCGGGACTGGACGGTGCCGAGCTGGACGCCGGTGGCCTTAGCGATCTGGTCATAGGTCAGGTCAGCCCAGGCCTGGAGTAGGAGCGCGTCGCGCTGGGGCTTTGGCAAGCGGGACAGGGCCTCGGCCAGCCTCGGCTTGACGGCGCTCGCGGTGACTTGAGCCTCGACCTGGTCGGTGAACGGCTCGATGACCGAGTCCACGCCCGTGCGGGCGAGCAGCCGGAGCTGCCTGGTCTCCATACGCCAGTGCCGATGGCACAGCCGGGTCGCGATCCCATAGAGCCACGGCAGGCAGTCGCGCCCGTCACCGATGTAGCTGGCTCGTTGCCGGAAGGCGACGAGGAATGTCTCGGCGGCCACATCTTCGGCGGCGTCAGCGCCGAGGCGGCGGGTCACGTACCGGGTGATGGCTGGCGCGTGTCGGTGGACGAGGACTGCGAACCGCTCCGGGTCGGACACAGAGTCACGGATGACTGTCGCGTCGTCCGCATATGCAGCGTCTCCGCTGGAGCGAGCAGCGGCACGTGCGCGCCAGGCAACACCTTCGTCTTGAACTATCACAGGCGGCCTTTCGCCAATGGACAGGACACCTCTCTATGCCAGGACGCCTCTGCCTTGTTCCCGTTTCGCGTCAGGACGAGGGTGCAGCACGGGCGCCAGCCCAGCCTGTTGACCTCAGGCGCGGAGGTCGCGGTACTACGGAGCAGGCCGCGATCCGGTCGTGCGAGCAGCGTGGCTGGCCGCTAACGGCGCGCTAACGCGGTGCTCACGTCGACCTCCTAGTGTCCTAGAGCCCGCGGCGCAGGAGGAGGCGGCCGCTGGCCCGGTGCCAGACACCGGGCCAGCGGCCCCGGTCCCCGCGGGGCTGAGCGACCCACGGCTACTGGCTGGGATTACGCCTAGCTTGCTGGGGGTACTGGGCAAGGCGGCTCGTGGCACAGACCGCGCAGACCCGAGACCACGAGCGTGGCCTGGCCCTGGGCCTAGTCCGGGAGTAAGCCCGCCCTTTCGAAGGCGGGCCGCGATGGGCTGAGCCTGACATGTACGGCCGTGACGACGAAGGATCCGTAGATCTCCGGCTCCGTGGTGCCGGGCTGACCGCCTGCAACTGCATTCGGATGAACCGGCAGTGAGCACGCGTGCCGATCGGTACCCAAATCCGCGCGAGAGAGGAGCCTCGCCATGCAGGGCAGGGTCATCGGTTTCGAGGAGCACTACAAGCTTCCGGCCATTCAGGAGGCGAACCAGAATAATCCGGGCGAACTGGTCTATGACGTGTGGAAGAGGGCGGGACGCTTCGAGACGGACGCGCAAGGCGGGTGGCCGGCCGGCATCTACGACTTGGGAGAGGGGCGGATCGCCGCCATGGACGCGGCGGGGATCGACGTGCAGATCCTCTCGCACACCGCTCCCGGCCCGGAGACCCTCGAGCCGTCGCTCGCGGTCGACCTGGCCAAGCAGGCGAACGACGCCGTTGCGGCCGCGGTGTCGGAGTATCCCGACCGGTTCCTCGGCTTCGCCACCTTGCCGATGCTCAACCCTTCGGCTGCCGCGGGCGAGCTCGAGCGTCTCGTCCGCGACCAGGGCTTCGCAGGGGCACTAATCAACGGCCACGTCAACGGGCGTTACCTTGACGACAAGTTCTTCTGGCCGGTGTTCGAATGCGCCGAAACTCTCGGCGTGCCGATCTACCTGCATCCCGTCCTGCCGCCCAAGCCGGTGGTCGACGCCTATTACGGTGGCTTCGATCCGTACGTCTCGGCCAACCTGTCAGCCGCAGGACTCGGCTGGCACATAGACACCGGGATCCACAGCATCCGCCTGATCCTGGGCGGGGTGTTCGACCGGTTCCCCAGGCTGCAGATCATCGTCGGGCACCAATTCGAGGCATTGAGCTGGATGGCGTGGCGGACCGACTACTCGTTCCAGCCGGGTGCCAGTGGCGGCCTCAAGCGCACCATCAAGGAATACCTTCGCGAAAACTTCTACGGCGGCATCCTCGCCGGCGACTTCGCGAACCAGGAAGCCGGCGCCGTGGACAGCAGCTGGAGCCTGTCCTACAACGCCTATCTCGGCATGGTGAACGTGATCGGGATAGACCGGGTTCTCTTCACCACCGACTATCCGTACGCCAACATGAAGGCCACTCGCCAATTCCTGGACCAGATGCCCATCAACCCCATCGATAAAGAGAAAATCGCCCACCTCAACGCCGAGCGCTTGCTCAGGCTCTGAAGGTCCGGTCCAGCAACGTCAGAAAGGTCTGGCTCCATGTCAACTCTCCTCCCGATCATCATTGACATGTGGGGGACGAGCCAAGGCGGGCCGTTGGCCCCGCGCGCTTGGGAGAGAGTGCGCAACGGGC